>JAILON010000106.1 GCA_024690865.1 Treponema sp.
ACATGGCAATCCGCGGGATTGACGCGAACTTCGGCGGGCACCCGGAGGACACCTTCTTCCACGACCTGCATGCAACGCAGAAGTTTGACTTCATCATGGCGAACCCGCCGTTCAACCTGAGCAACTGGGGACAGGACAAGCTGCAGGACGACCCCCGCTGGGCATACGGCCTCCCGCCCGCCGGCAACGCCAACTATGCCTGGATCGAACACATGATTTACCACCTTGCACCCGGCGGAAAAATCGGCCTCGTCCTTGCGAACGGCGCGCTCAGCACCCAGACAAGCGGCGAGGGCGAAATCCGCAGGCGCATCATCGAAGCCGACCTTGTGGAAGGAATCGTCGCCATGCCGACACAGCTTTTCTACAGCGTGACGATTCCGGTCACCCTCTGGTTCATCAGCAGGGGCAAGAAGCAGGCGGGCAAGACCCTTTTCATCGATGCCCGCAATATGGGCCACATGGTGGACCGCAAGCACCGCGACCTGAGCGACGAGGACATCGCCCGCCTCGCCGACACCTTCACCGAGTTTCAGAAGGGCACGCTGAAAGACCAGAAAGGCTTCTGCGCCGCCGTCAGCACTGCCGATATTGCCGCGCAGGACTACATCCTGACCCCGGGCCGCTACGTCGGCATCGAAGAAAAGCAGGAGGACGACGAGCCCTTTGAGCAGAAGATGACCCGCCTCACCGCCGAGCTCGGCGGGATGTTCGCCAAGAGCCACGAGCTGGAAGACCAGATACGCAAGAACCTCGGGGCGATTGGGTTTACGGTGTAGGGCGCTCCCTGCCTGTCGGCAGGCCGGGCTTTCCGGGGTTCCGCTATCGCTCCATTCTCGCTTCGCGAGAACGGCTACGCCGCCCCTACAATCCCTAGCGCATTAGGGAAGCGCAGGCCGGAACTTTAAACCGGTCGCATATTGTGACCGGTTCGAGAGAGAGAAGTAAAGGAAAACAGGAGTACATTAATTATGGACAACGAAATAACGGCAAAGGCGATAGAATCCAATATTCTCACGATACGAAACCAGCAGGTGATGATTGACCGAGATTTGGCGGAACTGTACGGAGTAGAGACAAAAGCTTTAAATCAGGCGGTAAAACGGAATATTGAACGCTTCCCCGACGACTTTATGTTTCAGCTAACAAAAGAAGAAGCAGGGGATTGGAAGTCACAGATTATGAACTCCAATGATGATATTTCAAGGTCACAAATTGTGACCTTGAAAAAAGATGAAGATAGACGTGGACAAAACATAAAATATCTTCCCTACGCCTTTACCGAACAGGGCGTTGCCATGCTTTCGTCTGTTCTCAAAAGCCAGACCGCGGTGGAAGTGAACATCCAGATTATGCGGGCGTTTGTAGCAATGCGCCACTTCTTTCAGAACAATGCGCAGGTGTTTGCAGAAATCAATACGATAAAGAAGCAGCTCTTGGACACAAATGTTCACCAGAAGGAAACAGATAAAAAGGTTGAAGAATTATTTGAGTTAATTGACAAATACAACGTAAAAGAAACCCAGGGCATTTTCTTTCAGGGGCAGATTTTTGATGCTTACGCAAAGTTCGAGAGCTTTATTGCACAGGCTAAGCAAGAGATAATTCTGATAGACAACTATGTTGATATGAGCATTCTGGAACGCCTTGCGAAGAAAAAGAAAACTGTGACCGTCATCATTTATACCGACCCCAAGACAAAGCTGACCGCGCAGGATATTCAGAAATTCAATGCTCAGTATCCGACGCTCACCTTGAAACACACGGCAAAGATGCACGACCGATTTATGATAATCGACCAGAAGATATTGTACCATATCGGCGCATCACTCAAGGATTTGGGTAAAAAATGTTTTGCGTTTGAAACACTGGATGCTTCACTGATAGGACATCTTTTGAAGAATGCATAAGGGAATGAAAATGGAAGAGTGGAAAGAATATAAGTTGGGAGGGACAAAATGAAAGATGAGCTTGAAAAATCAGAGATGACATTTGTAAATGACATTAAGAAAATAATTCAAGACGGACGAAAAGCCGCATACAGTGCCGTGTCCTCTGTTATGATTCAAACTTACTGGAACATCGGAAAGCGCATAGTTGAGCAAGAACAGAATGGTAAAACCCGTGCAGAATATGGAACTCACCTGATTGATATGCTTGCAAAAGAATTGAAACTGGATTTTGGAGATGGATTTTCTGCCCGTTATTTGAGACAGTTCAGAAAGTTTTATACTATTTTTCCTGATTCGGAGATTTGGAAATCGCGATTTCCAAATTTGACATGGACACACTACCTTATGGTTTTGAGAGTCGAAGACACGACTGCTTGCAGATGGTATATAGAAACAGCATCCAAAGAAATGTTGAGCACCCGCACATTGGACAGGAATATCAGCACGCAGTATTTTGAAAGACATTTTGCCAATCCTGCAATAACAGACAATTCAAAAAAAGAAGTATCTGCACCTGAGATACTAAAGAATCCTTTTATGGCTGAATTTTTAGGATTTAAAACAGGGGAAGATTTTTCTGAGTCTGATCTGGAAAATTCCATCATTTCGCACCTAAAGGATTTTCTGCTTGAAATGGGCAGAGGATTTGCGTTTGTTGCAAGACAACAGCATATTCACACAGATGCAGAAGATTATTACATTGACCCTGTTTTTTACAATATTGTATTAAAATGCTACGTACTCATTGATCTAAAAAAAGGAAAAATCAGACATCAAGATGTAGGACAAATGGACATGTATGTCCGTATGTACGACGAACTTAAACGGACGGAAGGGGACAATCCGACAATAGGCCTGGTTTTATGTTCCGAAACAGACGAAGCAATCGCTAAATATTCCGTTCTAAATAATAATGACCAGTTATATGCTGCTAAACTTATGACTTGTATGCCGACAGAAGAACAGCTCAAGTCCGAAATTGAGCATCAAAAAGAGATTTATAGGTTGCAGCATGGCGGAGAATGAAAATGGAAGAGTGGAAAGAATATAAGTTAGGTGATATTTGCCTAAAAATAGGAAGTGGTGCAACTCCTTCTGGAGGAAAAGAAGCATATAAAGGTGGAGGCTACAATCTTATTCGTAGCCAGAATGTTCTTGATTTTTCTTTTTCTTCTGAAGGACTTGTTCAAATAAATGAAGAACAAGCAAGGAAATTAGACAATGTGACACTTCAAAAAAATGACGTCCTATTGAACATCACAGGAGATTCAGTTGCAAGAGCCTGTATCATTCCCAACAACTTATTTCCTGCTAGAGTAAACCAGCATGTTGCGATACTCAGAGCAAACAGTGATATTTTAGATTATCATTATCTTCTTTATTTCCTACAAGTCAAAAAGCCTCAACTATTGGCATTAGCATCGGGTGGGGCCACAAGAAATGCATTAACAAAACAAATGCTTGAGAATCTTCCTATAGCACTTCCCCCTCTCCCCACCCAGCAAAAAATCGCCGCCATCCTCTCATCCCTCGACGACAAAATCGAACTGAACAACAAAATAAACACCAACCTCGAACAGCAAGCTGGGGCGATTTTCAAAAACTGGTTTGTAGACTTCGAACCATTCGGCGGCAAAATGCCGGAAGGGTGGAAAGAAAAACCTTTATATGATTATGCAGATTTTATAAATGGAACTTCTTTTAAGGAAGATGAATATGACACAAAAGGGGTTCCTATTATAAAAATCGCAGAATTAAAAAACGGAATAACGGACGCAACTCAATATTTTAATGGGGAAAAAGATCCAAAATACGATGTAAAAAATGGGGACATACTCTTTTCATGGTCAGGAAATCCAGAAACATCAATAGATATTTTCATTTGGTCATTAGGAGATGGAATCTTAAATCAACATACATTTAACTTAAAAAGTAATACAGACAGAAAATGGTTTACTTATTGTTTATTAAAATATTTCAAACCGGAATTCTGTCATCGAGCAAGCTGCAAACAAACAACAGGTCTCGGACATGTTACGGCAAATGATTTGAAGCAGATTACATTCAACTCTGGAGAAAAAGAAGAATCAAATTTTGAAGCATTAATTACGCCTATTATGAATCAGATTTTCAATAATAAACTTGAAAATCAAAAATTGGTAAATATACGAGATTCTTTATTACCAAAGTTGATGAATGGAGAAATTGAGTTTATAAAATAGTGAGGGATATATTATATGTTTAAAACAAATAAAAAAGAACAGTTCAGCATAGCTTATGTATATGCGTTAGCTGCACAATTAGGATTTAACCATTCAAAACCAGACGTAGATGATGAAAGTGTCGATATTGAATTTATTGGAAACTATCCTAAATCAGATCCAAATATAAAGATGTGGAATCCTCGCTTGGAAGTGCAACTAAAATGTACCAAAAATGGTCCTCAAGCTGATAATTATTTACATTTTTCTTTGCCAGTTAAGAATTATAATGATTTGAGAGAAGTAAGAAGAAGTAGTCCAGCATATTTAATTGTTTTACACGTCCCAGACAACGAGGATGATTGGATTATTGAAAACTCTGCAGATATTACATTGAAATATAATGCTTATTGGTTTTCACTAAAAAATAGTCCCCCTACAAGTAACACAACAACTGTAACTGTGAAAATACCAATATCAAATCGCCTAACCAAGGATTCTTTTAAGAATCTCATGGATAATTCTAGTAAGGGGATTGCCTTATGAGTTTACGCTTTGACAGGTTTTGTCTGAATTATACATTTTTATCATTTTCTAGATTTTTACTTAAACTTGATTGGGAAGAGGCAAATAATTTAAATGAGTATTATAATGTTTGGCATAGCCCGATTATTGATGGAAAGCAAGAAGAGTTAGTTGTTCCTCTAACTAACGAAGTATTTAGACTAGAACGAGATTTAAATAATATCATAAAAACACTGATGAGTTTCTATGATAAAAAAGAATATCAGATATTAGATGATTTTGAGAATTCCGTAAAGGATCAAGTAAAATTTCGAGTTAAGAGTGAAATGACAGAAGATGGCTATATTCCTCTCGTTGAAGGGGTTAGACTTCTTGAAAATACAAAAGAAATGCTAATAGCCTCTTTTCTTTCTGTTAATACTAAAAAAAAGAATTATACTGGGCCACATCCCGAAAATGTCAATGAAGCAATTAGCAATATTAAAATGGGACAAACTGAGGAAGGAAGTTTCATAATCAATATTTATTTACCGAATGATTATTATGAAAACGGACAGCCTTCTCTTCTTGAAGAGGAATCTGATTCATTTACAAGAAAAGCTTTAACAATTATGGAACAAGCATCAACCGAGTTAATTACTAAAGCTGAAACATTTGAAGAACAAAGTAATGATCTGTCAGTTTTTGATGATTCATATTTACTTGGGGTTAGTTCAAATTTTTGTTCAGCAATTTCAGAAATTAGTTCTAACGGTAAAAACGATGTTGAGATTGAAATCATATTAAATAATAAAATTGATGACAAAGAGGATATTCGGAGAATAGAAATCAAAAAAGAAATAATTCCAATTATCGACACTGTAAAGGAATATTATAAACAAGATTTAACCACAGAAAACTTTGTTCTTATTGGGCATGTTACAAAATTACATCAAGAAGTTGATGATTCGGAAGGTGATATTACTTTAACTTGTGAAATTGATGGAAAGTTAAAAAAGGTAAAATTAGAATTAAATGAGAATTTCTATACTATTGCTCAAGAAGCTCATAGGAATAAAAGTTATCTTAGATGTGTTGGTACATTAAAAATTAATGGTAGAGTTACTACATTAACTGATATCACTGATGTTTTAATAATTTCTGAAGATGAGATAGAATAATCAATAAGCCAGTGTTGCGGGCGGCGCCTGAGCCCGCAGAAGGGGTAGCGGAAAACGCCGCAGGCAGTTGTAGGGAGGGGATGGCCCCTCCCCACCCTACATTACCTCATACTTCCGAATCTGTTCTGAATAGTCCGCCCAGTTGAGATATTTTTCTTTTTGAAGGCGGCCTATCAGGATAGATGGCAGGATATTCTGGCTTTCTGAGAAAGAATTGATTGAATGCAGGGTAAAATCATTTGCCTTAATAAAGCTCTGATATGCTGCTTTGTCTATCAAAGTATTCTGGGCAAAAAGGTCAGCCTTTGTTTCTTTTGCATTTTCTACTGACTCAAAATCTATGAATTTCTGTTTTGAGTCACCATTGATAAAATGAGCGATTTCATGGAATAAGGTAAACCAGAAAATATCCGCGCGTTTTTGACGGAACGTGAGGCTTATGATTGTTTTCCCTTCCTGATTTGTTTTTATAAAGCCTTGTACAGGTGCACCCTTAAAAGACGGTGCAATTACAAATGCAATTCCGCATGAAGAAAAGCTTTCCTGAAGCTTCGGGATGAATTCTTCCTGTGGCAATACAGACAATGCCTTTATTTGGGGGCAAATTTTCAAGAGTCTGGCTGTCTGGTCTTCATAAGAAAGATTTTCTGTTTCAATTTTTTCTGCCAGGGATTCACATATCCTTTGCCATGCGAATAAAATACAAGGCTCACAATTTTGTGTTGTCTGCGCTCTGAATGCTCCAGAGGAAACAAGAGACGGTATGCACGTCAAGTTGCTTACATTAAGATATTTTCGTAATTCAAGAATATTCTGTTCAGTCTGCTTGATTTCAGGAACAAAAGATTTCTCCACGATGAAACAGAATGCTTCTTTCATTGATTTGAAAATATTGATTTCGTCCTGTGAAATTGAATGAAGCTCATCAAAGTCAAAAATTTCTTTGTCATATTGATTCTGCAAATTCATCCAAAAATCCGCATCTATATTCAATGCATACTCGAGTTTTTTTGCAAAATTTACGGAAATATTTCTCTCGCCGCTAAGAATTGTGCTTATGTGCTTCGGGGTTACACCTGTGCGCAAAGCAAGTTCCAGCTGAGACATGTTTCTTTCTTCGAGGACCTCTTTTAATGTTTCGCCGGGATGAATAATCATTTCACGAGACAAGCCACTCATTTTTTCCTCCATGATAATCCACGATTCCAATAATCATCGCCTTTTCACAGATTCTTAGAGCTTCGGACGATAAATCTGGTGGAACTGGCTGAATTATGAGCCGTGTATGTGCATCTAAATCCACACCATAGTAACCGGACAAATTGCCCTTAAGGCTGTGTGGCTTCCCAATGTTGAAGTTCAAATACTTTTGAAATGTCGCTGCGGCTTTTATCTGGCTGATTCTTTTTTTCGCAGTTTTCGTAAGCATTGAACCTATTTTCTTCTGAAGTAAATTTCGGGAGTTGGCGATATCGCATAAATCCGAGAAGTATTCCTGTATTAATTCATTTGCGTATTGCACTTCCATTAAAATTACCTATTAGGTAATTTTAATGGAAGTGCAGATGATTGTCAAGAACAAATTACCTGTTTGGTAACAAAATTCTTTTCGATATACCGAACCAAATCGCCAAAAATCGATTTTAGTTCGTTTCAACCGTACAAGTCATGCTCTGCGAAATGGGTTTTGTTATAAATCAAGTGCAAAATCCCGTAAATCGTGATAAACTGTATGTAATTGCATGCGAGGAAAGGATATGTCATCTTACAACGAAAGTGCCTATGAGAATGCCCTGATAGAACTGTTCGTAAACATGGGCTGGCAGCACGTGTACGGGCCGGACGTTGAGCGCGACTTGCATTCCCCGCTGTACGATTCCGTCCTGGAAGAGTCGCTCCGCCGCCTGAATCCGGATGCCCCGGCACAGGCCCTTTCCGAAGCGCTGCTCAAGCTCCACCACTTTGAGAACGCCGAGCTGGTGAAAAAGAACGCGCTCTTCATGGACTACCTGCAGAACGGGATTGAGGTCAGCTACAGCGCGGACGGCAAGGCAAAATCCGCCATCATCTACATTGCCGATTATGAGAACGCGGGGAAAGGCGGCGACAGGAACTCCTACATCATCGCCAACCAGTGGACCTTCATGGAAAACTCCACCAAACGGCCGGACATCCTGCTGTTCCTGAACGGGCTCCCGGTCTGCCTCTTTGAGCTGAAGTCCCCGAGCCGGGAGCAGACGGACGCGAGCGAGGCGTACACGCAGATCCGCAACTACATGCAGGAAATCCCCAGCATGTTCATCTACAACTGCATCTGCGTCATGTCCGACCAGCTGGTGAGCAAGGCGGGAACCATCACGAGCGGCGAGGACCGCTTCATGGAATGGAAATTGCAACGAAGTTCCCCGCGCAAGACGAAAGACGGCACCGCCGAATCCAAGACCCTCGCGGACTTCACGACTTTCTTTGAGGGCATCTTCCAGAAAGAACGGCTCCTGGACATCATCAGGAACTTCATCTGCTTCAACAATGACGGCGTGAGCAGCCATAAGATTCTTGCGGGCTACCACCAGTATTTTGCCGTCCGCAAGGCCGTCGAGCGCACCAAGCTCGCCGTAAGCGGTGACGGCAAAATCGGCGTGTTCTGGCATACGCAGGGCTCGGGCAAGTCCCTTTCCATGGTGTTCTACGCCCACCTCCTGCAGCAGGCGCTTGACAGTCCGACCATCGTCGTCATCACGGACCGCAACGATTTGGACAACCAGCTCTTCGGCCAGTTCAGCAACTGCAAGGACTTCCTGCGGCAGGAAGCGGTTCAAGCGGAAAGCCGGGTGCACCTCAAGACGCTCCTTGAGGGCCGCAAGGCGAACGGCATCATCTTTACGACCATGCAGAAGTTCGAGGATGAGCCCGGAAAGGCAGAGAAGGCGTTGAGCGACAGGCGGAACATCATCGTCATGGCGGACGAGGCGCACCGCGGCCAGTACGGACTGAGCGAGAAAATCAAAACATCCCGCGACGGGAACGGCAACCTGATTGCCCGCCGCACGGTCGGCACGGCGCGGATTATCCGCGACTCCCTTCCCAACGCAAGCTACATCGGTTTTACCGGTACGCCGATTTCACGCGAGGACCGCAGCACCATCGAGGTCTTCGGCGACTACATCGACGTTTACGATATGACGCAGGCCGTCCTGGACGGCGCGACCCGCCCGGTGTACTACGAGAGCCGGGTCATCAAACTGAAGCTCGACGATGCGGTCCTTGCCCGGATTGATGCCGAATACGACCTGCTCGCGCAGAACGCGGACGAGGAAGTCATCGAAAAGAGCAAGCGCGAGCTTGGCAAGATGGAGGAAATCCTCGGGGCCGAGAAAACAATCAATTCCCTTGTGGACGACATCCTGAAGCACTACGAGGAAGAGAGGCAGTACCTGTACACCGGCAAGGCGATGATCGTCGCGTACAGCCGCGCCATCGCAATGAAGATTTTTAACCGCATCCTTGAGCTGCGGCCCCGGTGGGCGGGTACGGCCACGACGGTTGCAATCAACAACAGGCAGATTACTGTTCCCGGCGACGATGCCCGCGTTGCCGTCGTCATGACGGAAAGCAACAAGGACCCGGAGGAATGGCGGGCCATCATCGGGAACAAGACCCACAGGCAGGAGCTGGCGGCACGGTTCAAGGACAACGGCAGCCCGCTCAAAATCGCGATCGTCGTCGACATGTGGCTCACCGGTTTTGACGTGCCGTCCCTCGCGACGATGTACGTGTACAAGCCGATGGAAAGCTATAACCTCATGCAGGCGATTGCCCGCGTGAACCGGGTTTTCAAGGACAAGGAAGGCGGCCTTGTCGTGGATTACGTCGGCATTGCCAGCGCGCTCAAGCAGGCCATGAACGACTACACGGTGCGCGACCGCGAGAACTACGGCGAGATGGATGTCGCAAAACGAGCCTTCCCCAAGTTCCAGGAGAAGCTTGAGGTCTGCCGGAACCTCTTCTTTGGCTGTGACTATTCGGCTTTTTACGATGGAACTGCCTTGCAGCGCGGCATGACAATCTCCGGGGCAGTAAACTTCATCATGGCCCCCGATAAGGAAGCGCAGAAGCAGGCCTTCATAAAGGAAGCCCTCATGCTCAGGCAGTCGCTCTCGCTCTGCTCGTCGATGGTCAAGGAGCAGATGCGGATGGAAGCGGCATTCTTCGAGTCCGTCCGCGTCCTTGTCATGCGCCTGATGTACAATGCGGGCGGCAAGAAATTCTCGCTCAAGGAAATCAATGACAGGATAAACGAGCTCCTCAAGCAGTCTGTAAAATCCGAGGGCGTGATAAACCTCTTCAGCGACGTGGGCGAGGAGTTCAATCTCTTTGACCCCAAGTTCCTTGCCGACGTTGCCGGGATGAAGAACAAGAACCTTGCCGTGGAAATGCTCAGGAAGCTCATCGACGAGCAGGTAAAGGTGTACAAGCGGACGAACCTCGTGAAATCAGAAAAGTTCAGCGTGCTGGTCCAGCAGGCCCTGAACCGCTACCTGAACGGCATGCTCACGAACGAGGAGGTCATTCAGGAAATGCTCCGCCTTGCAAAGGAGATGGCGGCCGCCAGCGCGGAAGGCAACAAGCTGGGCCTGAGCGATGAGGAGCTTGCCTTCTATGATGCGCTCACGAAACCAGACGCGGTAAAGGACTTTTATTCCAACGAGGAGCTTGTCGCCCTGACCAGGGAACTGACGGAAACCCTCCGCAGGAACAAGACGATTGACTGGCAGAAGAAGGAATCTGCCCGTGCCAGGATGCGCATGATTGTCAAGAAGCTTCTGAAGAAGTACAAATACCCGCCGGAAGGGCAGGAAGACGCGCTCAAGACCGTCATCAGCCAGTGCGAGATGTGGACCGATGCGGCGGACGGCTTCATGGAACTTCCGCCGCAAGATGCAGGCTATGTGATTGACGGGGAGGCCGGCCTGCGGTACGTCGCGCAGGAAAGCCCGGCATACGGCAGCTAGGCCGCACCGGGACGGCAAAGGGCTGAATCCGCAAGCTGCGGTCAAGGCCGAAAGATACGGGAATACAGGAGGAGAATCACATGGGCGACTGCAACAAAAAGACGAAGCTCTACCATTACACTGACTTCAACGCGATGCGGGGAATCATCACCAACGGCGAGATATGGCTCTGGAACCTGCGGAGGATGAACGACAGTCAGGAGATGAAGTACTTCATCAAGGAGCTGAAAATCGCCGTGAGGAAGCGGCTTTCACGCGCGGAGTCCGACTGCATGGACTCGCTTTTCGCGGAGAACCTCAAGGACTTCGACTCGCTTTCAAGCTATGCGGCGTGCTTCAGCGAATACGCCGACGATGCGGCGCAATGGGCACGGTACGCCAAGAACGGCATGGGTGTATGCATCGCCTTCAACCGCGGGCTCCTGGCCCAAATCGGAGATGCCGGGCATGCCCCCCTCTGCCAGGTAAACTATTCCAGCAGCTGCGATGACATGGAAATCGTCCAGGAGCTCTGCCAGCTGATACAGGAATGTGCGGGCGCGGGTCCCCTCGCGAAAGAGAGCCCGCTGTCGGAGAAAACCAGGGACTTTTTCAACAGGCTGGTGACAAGCTCGCCCCTTTTCAAGCACCCCTCGTTCATCAGCGAGAAGGAATACCGCCTTGTCTCGCTGCCCTACAACGTGAGCGAATACCTCGGCGAGCCCCGCTTCTTCGTCGAGGAAACGAACATCAAGAAGTATTACGTGCTGAACCTGCGCACGGTATGCGAGTTGCTCGGCCACCCCTACAGCGAAATCTTCGAGGAAATCTGCATCGGCCCACAGGCCCGCGTCACCCGGGAAGTCCTCGCCGACTACTTCGCCGCCACGGGCATCCCAGAACTGTGCGAAAAAATCAAAATCTCGGAATGCCCGCTCAGGAGGTTCTGATTTGATGATTCTGATAAGTATCATCGCCATTTTTCTCGCGGCAGGCTATTTCCTTGCCCCAATTGTATTTACGAAATTCGTCATCTTCGGAGGCGCGAAGATGTCCCGTGCCGATCTTGAGGACATGAAATCCGCTCTGGAGGCCAAGAGCCACATCTGCGGGTGCATGGAGAAGGTCGCTGCGGAGTTTAAAAGCGTCCAGATGAAGCCTTCTTCGGCTTTCATTCTCTGCAAGGCTTCTGGAAAGATCGAAGAATTCATGGATATCTGTGACAAGCTTTCTGCTGCGATCAACCATACTGCCGGGATAGTTCATAAAAGCAATACGTGGTGGCTTAAGAGCTTTCGTAAGGCTGGAAGGGACCATGTGCGTTTTATCGACTCAATCCTTCACGATGACATCGTGACATATGGGAAATTCCATAAGCTTTACGAAGAGATTGGCCTTGCGGAAGTCTCAAAGGTATCTGAGATTTTGGAGAGCAAGGGGATCGTTTGAACGGTTCCTCCATCATAGACCGTCCCCCCGCCCGCAAAAAAAAGGGCACCGCCCGGACAAGCCCGCAACACGTGGCGGACCATGGCCGGACGGCACCCACAGGACAGGGGAAGGCCGCAGGGACTCTGGAGGCTGTCCCTACTCCTTCCCTCCCGTTCCTGCTAGCGACATGAGGAGTGCCCGCTGGCCCACCACAAACAGGACGGTAAAGGGAACCGCGACCAGAAGGGCACCGGCCGCGAACATCGTGAAGTGGTCCGCCGCGCGGCCGTTTATCATTTCAAAGAGGCCGACCGCGAGGGTCTTCTTGTTGTCGGCCCGGAGCACCAGGCGCGGGAAGATGAAGTCCATCCAGGGGCCGGTGAAGCTGGTCAGTGCCAGGAAGACTATCTGCGGGCGGGCCGCCGGGACTACGACGCGGATGAACGCCCCGAAAGGCGTGGCCCCGTCTATGTAGGCCGCCTCCGCGATGTCGCGCGGCACCGTGTCGAAGTAGCCCTTCATCAGCCATGAGTTGAAGGGTATGCTTCCCGTCGAATACACGAGGACCAGGCCCCAGAGGGTGTTCAGGGCGTTCAGCTTCCACAGGATGACGTAGGTCGCGATCATCCCGATGAAGCTGGGGAACATCTGCAGGATTATCATGGAGGCCATGACCGGCTTTTTGAAGGGGAACATGAAGCGGCTGAAGATGTAGCCGCACAGGCTGCACACGGACACCGTGATGACCATGTTCGCCGTCGCGATGATCAGCGTGTTCAGGTACCAGTGGAAGTAGTTCGTCTGGGTGAACAGCCGCTGGTACTGGTACAGCGACAGCTTCTGGCCGAAGGGCACGATGCTCGTGGAAGCCAGCGAGTTGGACTCCGAGAAGGATGCGCTCACCGTGAACGCCAGGGGGTACAGGACGGCCACAAGCTGCACCAGCAGAACCGCCATCAGAAGGTATGCGACGAACGCGCCGCCGCTCTTGTTTTCTCTCATAGCTCACCGTCCTTGAACGCTTTCGTATGCGTAAAGTTATACAGTGCGAAGGGAACCAGCACGATGAACACCAGTATGGACAGGACCGAGGCCAGCTGGTACTGGTTGGGCGTGTTCATCGTCAGCTTGTAGATCCATGAAATCAGGAGGTCGGTCGCACCCGCCTGCGTGGAAATCGTCAGGTTCTCCTGGCCCAGCATCAGGTTGGGGCCGCCGCTCGTCAGGAAGAAGACCGCCCCGAAATTGTTGATGTTGCCCGCGAACTGCATTATCAGCGTGGGCTTCAGCTGGTACATCACGAGGGGGAGGGTTATGCTCCTGAACGACTGCAAGCCGGAAGCCCCGTCAATCTGGGCGGCCTCGTAGAGGGACTGGGAGATTGCGGTCATGGCGCTCGTCGTCAGGATCATGCTGTAGGGGAATCCTATCCAGATGTTCACGAGGACGAGGGTCAGCTTGGCCAGCGCCGGATTGGACAGCCAGGGGATGTTCTGGGTTATCAGGCCCAGGTACTGCAGGGTCCGGTTTATGGGGCCGAAGGTGCCGTTCAGCAGGTTGGCCCAGACGAAGAGCGAGAGCATCTGCGGAATCGCATACGGCAGGATGAAGACTGTCCTAAAGAATTTAGGCAGGATGATCCTGCGGTTCTGCAGGATGACCGCAAAGAAAAAGCCAACGAAGAAGCAGCTGAGCGTGGAAAGGAAGGCCCACACGAGCGTCCATACGGCGACCCTGCCGAACGCCTTGGGCCAGTTGCCGCCCAGCTTGCTTGAGAACATCGTCCTGAAGTTCTCAAACCCCACCCAGTCCACCAGGTTCTTGGGCGGAATGTGGTCCGGCGAGGAATAGTTGGTGAATGCTATGAGGGCCGAAAAGAGGAGCGGAATCAGCGTGAATATCGAGATCATGATGATTGCTGGGGAGATGGACAGGACGGGGAAGGTCTTCGTGGCCAGATGGTTCCGCGTCTCACGCATCGTCGGGTAGCTGCCCCGGTCCGCAATCTCGCTCCCGTCCCGGCCCGCGCTCCGTATCTGCGCAACATAGATGAAAGCGAATATCGCTAGGATGACCAGCGTGAACAGGCCCTCGATGAGCATGAAGACGGAATGGTCCAGCAGCTTTATCGGGGTCCCCGCAGGCTTGGGCGAACCGAGGGTCACAATTCCCCTAAGGCTTCTAGGTATCGCACATCCCGCAAGGGGCGTGCAGCACAGGATGACAAGCAGCTCGAACACAGCCAAAAGCCCTCCCCGCACATACTGGCGCAGGTAGAGCAGCTGTCCCAGGCCCATGAAGCAGCAGGAGGCCGTCTTCGCCTTCCTGCCCAGCATGGGATCTATACTTTTTCTATCACTCATAGGTCTCCCTCTGAATTACGTTTTATGCAGTCCTTGGCGCGGCGCGGCTGCGGGAAGGGCACTTCTGCCGCAGGTCCGTCGGCCCCTGCGCAAATGCAGCCGGGCTGCAGGACGGGCAGCCCCCACGCAAATGCAACCGGGCGCTGCCCCGCAAAGACAGTTCGGCCCCTGCGCAAAGCCTTTCCGCGAGGAAAAGGCCCCGCGGGAAAGGGCAGCCGGACCGCAGAAAAATCTCCCGGCCACTCCAGTCGCGTCCGAAACGCCCCCGCGCAAATACCCCGCACATTCCCGCAGCTTAGCCTAATACAGCTAGGCTATTATTTCGCAGCCTCCATCGCAGCGGCGGCGGCGTCCAGGTCGCGCTCCACGTCATCTCCGTCCCAGATTCCCGCGTAGGCGCTGGCCATAGCGGACCAATAGGTTCCCATCTGCGAGATGGTTGGCATGGGGACCGCGTAGGCGGCCTGGGCAAGGATGCCCTTGCTCAGGGGATCGCTTATCTCTATGTCCGACCGCGGGGGAATCTGGTTGGTAATCTCGAATCTCTTGGACAGGGCCTCCTTGCTCATCAGGAAGCGGGCAAAGGCCTCAGCCTCCTTGGGATGCTCGGTATAGGCGCTCACGAAGGCGAGCCTGACGCCGGAGAAGGAAGTCGCTGGCTTGCCGTTTCCAAATCCGGGCAGGGTAGTTATGCCGTAGTTCTTCACGGTCTTGTTGAAGTCATTGACCTTCCAGGGGCCGGTGATGACCATGGGGGCGGTGCCCTGCTCAAAGGCCGAGTTGCAGAAGTCGTCGGTCATGTCGGCGGAAGGCACGTCCAGGATCTTCGCCCGCAGGTCCTGGAAATACTTGAGTCCCTTTATGGTCGAAGGGCTGTTTATGTTGTGCTGGTTCTTGTCGTCGCCCTTGGGGCCGAACAGCTGGGATCCGTAGGCCGTCATGAAAATATATGAGTAGTAGGCGTTGCCGACGCCCCAGACAAGGGCGTAGCGGTTCTGGTTCTTGTCGTTCCAGCCCTTGGCGTAGTCCACGACCTCGTCCCAGGTCTTGGGCGGGTCCTTGATGATGTCCTTGTTGTAGAAGAGGGCATAGGTTTCGATGGACAGGGGATAGCCGTACACCGTGCCGTCGTAGCTGGCCGCGGTCTTCGCCGCGTCCACGAAGTCGCCGATGAAGGCCGGATCGGTCGCCGCCATGACGTGGCCGCCCGCGACGAGGGCTCCGATGTGGTCATGCGGAGCGACGAAGATGTCCGCGCCTACCCCGGCGGGGCCGTCCAGCTCTATCTTCGCCCGCGCGTCCGGGGCAGCGACGGGCTCGTACTCGATGGTGATGCCGGGATTCTTCTTGCTGTACTCCGCAGCGGCCCATTCCATGAACTGCCGCTCGGGTCCGTCGGACTCCCACATCTTGAGCGACACTTTCTTGCCGCCACATGACGACAACAGCGCACAGGCACAAACGGCAGCACAGCAGATGCCTAAACTTCTTTTCATACTGAACCTCCTGGGCCCCAAGCTTTCGGGTCCCACTTTTATAATTTTGACCAGCTCCAGAAGCCCGGCGCACAAAAAACGCAAGAACTCCCTGAAGCCGCATTTCCCATGATTCCCGCCGGAAAACGCCGGCATCGGATGACAAGGTCTGGCACCGCCAGGCAAAGCCAGACACCGCCGGAGCTACGCCCGGAAGACCGCGACCCCGTCCGCACGGAGCATGCCGCCTTCCAGCCGGTTGGCAAAAAGCAGCTCCCCGCCGCCGGTCAGGGAGGCGATGTCCACGTCCCCGCCGCCAAAGTTCGCGAAAAGCCTGATGCCACCGCAGGCAAGCCCGTTGCCACTGCCAGAAGCCACCGTCCCGGCCCCAGGGGCGCCTGCGTCCAAAATGTCTCCCGCGCCTTCCGCCATCTTCCGGAGCACGAGGAGGCGGGGGCTTCCTGCCTGATGTTCGAATTCCAGCCCCTCGCCCCGCAGCGCCCCTTCTTCTTTCCGCAGCTTCACCAGCGCCTTGACTAGCGCCAGCGAGTCTGCACAATTCCCGCCCTCTATGTCGTCCCACGGCATGCAACGGCGGCAGTCCGGGTCCTTCCCCCCCTCAAGGAAGGCTTCCGTCCCATAGTACAGGCAGGGGCTTCCCGGCATGGCAAACATCAGGGCCAGGGCCTGAACCGCCCGGTCGGAGTTCCCCAGTTTGGTCACCAGCCGTTCCGTATCGTGGCTGTCCATCAGGTTGAACATCACCCGCCGGGTCTGGCTTGGATAGTCCGTCAGGCAGCGGTTCACGTCCTGCTCAAAGCTGCAGCTGTCCTCGTCTTTCCCTAGGGCAAACTTGTATATGGCGTTCTGCAGGGGATAGTTCATGATTGCGTCAAACTCGTTGCCCCGCAGCCAGGGCATGGCGTTGTGCCAAATTTCTCCAATAATATAGAAATCTTCTTTCAAAAGCCGCATCCTGTCCTGCAACTCACGGCAGAAGGAATGGCACACCTCGTTCGCCACGTCCAGGCGGAGCGCGTCTATGTCGTACTCCCGCACCCAGAACTCGCAGACATCGACGAGGTACTTCCTCAGGCCTGGGTCGTTCGTGTTGAACTTGGGCATATAGTCGCAGTAGGCGAACGAAAAGAAGCGGCCCTTTTCGGCATTGTCAGCGGGCCTCCCCACAAACTTCCAGTCGTTCACCATGTACCATGAGGCATACTTGGACTTTTCCCTGTTCTTCAGCAGGTCCTGCCAGGCAAAGAATTCCCAGCCGGAATGGTTGAACACCCCGTCCAGCATCACGAGGATGCCCAGTTTGTGGGCCTCATGGACCAAGCGTTTCATGTCCTCGCCGGTCCCCAATTCCGGGTCTATCGTATAGTAGTCCGTCGTGTCATACTTATGTTCGGTAGTTGAACAGTTAACCGGGTTCAGGTAGATTCCCGTCACCCCCAGGTCCGCAAGATATGCCAGCTTTTCAGTGATGCCGTTCAGGTTACCGCCGAACTTCTGTTTGTTCGTCACCTTCGTATTGGCAGACGCCCAGTCCAGTATGCCGGCCTGTTCCCCTTCCATGGGCCCCCTGCGGAAGCGGGACGGGAATATCTGGTACCAGATGGTGTTTTCGGCCCATGAGGGCGGAGCGGAGATGTCGCTCCGGTTCATCCAAGGGAATATAAAAGCATAGTATGAATCTTCCCGGCCCCGGAATTCCTCCTCCGGGCACAGGCCGCTCTCCCCGTAGATCCAGGTCCCGCCGTCCCCGCATATCCTGAAGAAATACTTCGCCCTCCGCACAGGGGGCCGCACCCGCACCGTCCACCAGAGATGGTTCTGCAGTTCCTTCTTTCCCGTCAGTTCCGTGCTACTGCAGCGCCAGTTGTAATTGCTTGCATCACCCGACTTTCCCCAGTCAAAGGGATCCCCCCACAAAAGGAACACCCGTTCCACGTCCTTGCCCGTGCGAAGATTTATCTCAAGCGTCTCCCCGTCAACGGGGTAGCAGTAGTTGTCAAATGCCCTGTGCTCTATGGCCGCCAGATTCATAGCTCAACCTCCATACGTGATATGATGGGGGCGGACCGGCGAAAAAGCAAGAGACGGTCGTATCAAAAAAATATGATTATTTTCACTTTTATGCCTCCGAGGCAGGCGTATCCGGGACCGGCGGCCCGGGACACGCCCAGCCAGCATCCCAGTCAGCCCCACATGCCCGACCTAGGATGCCTCCGGTATGGCCCCTGCCACTGCCAGCGAGACGGCCCTACTACCGACCCAGTTGCAAAAGCCCACGGCACCACAACGCCACGCACTTGCTCGCATTGTGTGTCGCCGTACTTTTTTACTGCCCACCCGCGGGCCGTTTCCATGCTTCTCCCCGTATTTCAATACATTTCTCTGCATTTTCATATATCTCCACTAGATTTTATTTTTCATATCTGTATAATGGGGAGTTAAGCCGTGCTTACCCACCGGGCATGCCGGCAAATTCGATATGAAAAATACTTTCATCTGGAGGTCTGTATGAGTGACAGGCACTATCTTTTCACATCTGAGTCCGTTGGCGAGGGACACCCCGACAAGCTCTGCGACCAGATCAGCGACGGAATCCTTGACGAATGCCTTAAGCAGGACCCTGAGAGCCACGTGGCGGCGGAAACCTTCGCCTGCCAGGCCCTGGTCCTCGTCGGCGGCGAGATTACCACCAAAGCTTACGTTGACGTGCAGCAGGTCGCACGCAACGTCGCCAAGAGAATCGGCTATTCCAACCCGGACTACGGCCTTGACTACAACTCCATGGCCGTCCTGAACATGATTCACAACCAGTCCGCGGACATCAACCAGGGAGTCGTCGGCAAGGGCCTTGAGGAATTCAAGGGCCAGCAGGGCGCGGGAGACCAGGGAATGATGTTCGGCTTCGCCTGCAAGGAGACCGAGGAGCTCATGCCCGCCCCCATCACCTTCGCGCACAAGCTCATGCTCAAGTCAGCCGAGCTCCGTAAGGGCGGCAAGGTCACCTGGTTCCGCCCGGACAGCAAGGCGCAGGTCACCATAGAATACGAGGGCCACAAGCCCGTCAGGATTGACACGGTCGTCGTCTCCCAGCAGCACGACCCGGGAATCGGCTACGCGGAGATCAAGGACACGATCATCAGCAAGCTGATCAAGCCCGTCCTGGAGCCCACCGGCCTCCTCGATGACAAGACCAAGTACTTCATCAACCCGACCGGCCAGTTCTGCATCGGCGGCCCCGTCGGCGACTCCGGACTCACCGGACGCAAGATCATCGTCGACACCTACGGCGGCATGGGACGCCACGGCGGCGGCGCCTTCTCCGGCAAGGACCCCAGCAAGGTGGACCGCTCGGCGGCATACATGGCCCGCTACATCGCCAAGAACATCGTCGCCGCCGGCTTTGCCGAACGGTGTGAGGTAGAGCTTGCCTACGCGATCGGCGTTCCCTTCCCCGTGTCCGTCATGTGCGACACCTTCGGAACCGGAACCGTCCCCGAGGCCAAGATTGAGGAGGCGGTCAAGAAGGTCTTCGACTGCTCGCCCGCCGGAATCATCTCCACGCTGAACCTCAAGCGGCCCATCTACGAGGCGACCGCGACCTACGGCCACTTCGGCCGCCCGGACTTCCCCTGGGAGCAGACCGACAAGGTCAAGGCCCTCCAGGCGGAGATAAAGTAGAAGATTCCTAAAGGGCATCTCCAAAAAGTCATCCCCCTCCACGCACGGAGGGGGATGACTTCATAAAGGCCTTTATTTAAGGCTCATACCGCAGGAAATTTGTTCCTAATACACTCACAAAAATAGAGAAGGTGTATGTTAACAAAAGAAAACATCCGCACAGTTTTGAAGGCACTTGATTTTTATTCTGTAGCAGGATTTGAAAACAAGTATCAAGCAACCTATGGCGATTCAACGGATTCAAGTTTTGCTTTGACAGTTGATCTGAAAAACGAAAAGTTTGTCTATCCTGAAGGAATCCATTTTGACCGCGGAACTACACTCGATTTTCACCAGCAGGAAAGTTTTGTTGTTTTTGAATGTATTGCCCGACTTTTTGCTGTCGGCTACCGACCTGAAAATCTTTGGCTCGAAGGAAAAAATTATCAAGGACAGGATTTAGGCTGGATAGACATTCTTGTAAAGGACAACATAGAAACTGAATACCTTATTATTGAATGTAAAACTTCTGATTCAACTATAAAAGAGGACGAGTTTTCTAAGCATTGGAAGCGGACTCTTGCAAATGGCGACCAGCTTTTCCGATATTTCAACACTTATTCAAAAGCGCAGTATCTTTGTCTTTATACGGCAGATTTTGTAGATGAAAAACTTACCGATACATATCACTTGATTACACTCAAAGACAATGAAGAATATTTGCGTTCTGACAAACGGCTTAAAAGTTACAAATCTTTGCGCGAAAATCAGGGAAGTGCAGAAGAATTCTTTGAAGTTTGGAAAAACACTTACGGCTCTGATTTCAGTACCAACGGCATGATAGAAAAGGACTCAAAGCCGTTTTACATCGGGCAGAAAAAATACAGCATTGACGACCTTTGCAGGACAGATTGCAGGGCTTGTACAAAAAAGGAATGGAAGATTTCTTTAAAGACACCGTTGCCTATGTAGAAAACAACGAGATTGAAGCAGCGTTTTCATTCCTCAAATCAAAGGCAGACGAGGCAAAATCAACGATTCTTTCTTATTTCCGCACACTCAAATATTACAACAACAATCCGTTTGCATTCCTTGATGTGCATAACGAGGCTCTTTTCTATCAAAATGCGGTTATCTTGAAAGACATCGTGAACATGATTCAGGGCATCAAGATTAAAACAGAAAATCAAAACCAGTTTCTCGGCGATTTGTTTGAGGGCTTCCTTGACCAAGGAATTAAGCAGAGTGAAGGTCAGTTCTTTACGCCGATGCCGATTGTGAAATTCTTGATATCTTCTCTTCCTCTTGAAAATCTTATTGGCGAATCTGCCGAACTTCCTAAAGTGATAGATTATGCCTGTGGTGCAGGCCACTTTTTGACGGAGTATGTAAAGCAGATAAAGCCATTTATCGAAAAATACAGAAAAGCCGAGCTTGCAAAGTACTACGAGCAGATTCACGGAATCGAAAAAGAATACCGTCTTTCAAAAGTAAGTCAGGTAAGTGCATTTATGTACGGTCAGGATGGAATCCACATTTTTTACAAAGACGCGCTTTCACGAACGCCAGACATTCAGGAAAATACTTACTCGGTTTTGATTGCAAATCCTCCATACAGCGTAAAAGGATTCTTGCAGACTTTGGATGAAAAAAACCGTGAGCAGTACGAGCTTTTTAACGACGACATAAATCTTGACTCAAACAATTCAATAGAAACCTTCTTTGTTGAACGCGCAAAGCAGCTTTTAAAGCCTTCTGGAATTGCGGCTATTATTCTGCCTTCTAGCGTTTTGAGCAAGGGAAACATTTATACCCATTGCCGTGAAATCATCTTCAAGTATTTTGACGTAATTGCCATTTTTGAAAGCGGGAGCGGCACTTTTGGCAAGACTGGCACGAACACTGCTACTCTTTTTCTGCGTAAAAAAGCAGAGATGCCTTCAATTTCTGAGCATTACAAGAACAGAGTTGCTGCATGGTTCGGAGGCAATTTTGATGATGACAAATATTATGAAGATTTTGATTTGGTTGAGCGTTACTGCGCTCATATCGGCGTAAGTGTTGACGACTACAAAACGCTTTTGAAAAACGAGCCGAACGAAAGTCTCTTGAAAAATGATTTGTTCGCTTCTTATCTTGATACTCTTGATGTTTATTCTCAAAAAGGCAAGTCCAGCACAAACACAAAGGGCATGAACGAATCTGCAAAGAAAATACGGGCAGACATCAGAATCCGTGTCTCAAAGCCGGCATTCAAAAAACTCAGCGGAGAGGAGCAGAACGCAGCCGTCAAAAAAACGACCGTTGACTTCATTTGCGAAATCGAAAAAGAAAAGCTTTATTATTTCATGCTGCTTTCCGCAAATCCTCAAAATGTAGTGTGCGTAAAGTCTCCGGAGAAAAAGGCGATAAAAGAATTCTTGGGTTATGAATGGAGCGACACGAAAGGCAACGAGGGGATAAAGTACATTAATGTGCAGGTCAAAAAGAGCGATGACGACGATGAAGAAGCGGACGACACGATTGCCCAGATAAAGGGAATCGACGGCATCCAGACCCCACTTTTTAACCCGAAAGATTTTGATGATTCAACAAAAATAAATACAATTATTCGTTCAAATTTTGAAGGAAAAGCGGTAACGATTCCAGAAATGCTGTCTGAATATGTCAAAACTGTCCGCCTAGTTGATATGGTAGATTTTAGCCGGGCAAATTTTGACAAGGCGATAAAAACGAGCATGCAAGGTGAAAACGGAAAGTTGAAAATTGAGAGCAAATGGCCGCTGGTGAAGTTGGAAAGCGTTGTTTTTGTGAATCCGTCAAAAGAGGAAATCAAAAATATTCCTGATGATACAACTGTTTCTTTTGTGGAAATGTCATCTGTCAGCAACAATGGATTTATTGAAACAAAAATCGACAAGCCCTTAAAAGATTTGCGGAAAGGCAGTTACACATATTTTGCGGAAAATGACATTATTGTCGCAAAGATTACGCCATGTATGGAAAACGGAAAATGTGCCATTGCAACCGGATTGACAAACAAAATTGGAATGGGAAGCTCTGAATTTCATGTTTTCAGATGTTCCGACAAAATCATCTCTGGATATTTTTTTTCTTTGTTGAATCGAGAGAATGTGCGAAAAGTTGCGGAATTAAACATGACAGGAGCAAGCGGTCATCGCAGGGTTCCAGAGAATTTCTATAAGGAAATGCAACTTCCCCTTCCACCTCTCGATGTTCAGAAAAGCATTGTGGACGAGTGCGAGCAGATTGACGGCGAATATCAGACGGCAGAAAAGACAATAGGAATTTTAGAAAACGAAATTTCTGGGATTGTTGGAGCAATCCAAGGGAAAGAAACAAAGCTTTCCGACATTGTTGAGCTTAAGAATGGTCTGAATTACACAAAGAGCAGCACAGGTGATGTTATCAAAATTGTAGGTGTAAAGGATTTTCAAAATTATTTCTCTCCAAAAATTGACGAGCTTGAATCAGTTCAAATTGATGGAAAGCTTAGTTCAGATTATCAATTGAGGAACGATGACATTCTTGTAGTCCGTTCTAACGGCTCTAAGAATCTTGTTGGAAGATGTATTCTCATTGCAGGTCTTGAAAAACAGCCAACTTCTTTCTCAGGATTCACAATTCGTGTTCGTGTAAAAACTGAAAATGTTCTTCCAGTTTTCTTGTGTTATCTATTGCGTTCTGAATCAGTTCGTACAAAAATGATGACCGATAGCAAAGGTTCAAACATTCAAAGTATAAGCCAAGATGCAATTCTTAGATTAAAATTCCCTCTTCCTCCTCTCGCAAAACAACAAGAAATCGTCTCTAAAATCACTGCCATTGAATCAAAAATCGCGGATGCAAAAAAAGTCATGGAAGAATGTTCTACAAAGAAGCGGCGAATTCTGGACAAGTGGCTGAGGTAGTGGAAAATGAAAATATTTAATTTCGAGTTAAAGACCCTTAAAGATATTCCAAAACAAGTTACTGTGTCTCTTATAGTCCTTTTTGTTGTTGATATATTCAGGAAGCTAAAGAACTATCTACCAGCAGCAGGTTCTAATCTGCTTAAATATATTTCGCATACTATAATCCGAAATGCAGCAACTAGGACAGGGGTATCTCTCATCGATTTTTTCTATGTGCTTATAATTCTGCCTGTTTTACTAGTGTTCATTTTTTTACTTTTCGTTAGCTCATACAATTGGTATAAACAGAGCAAACAGATGAAGAAATTAGATGGCTCTGATAATATTCTTTATAGCAAAACAAAAAAAGAAATTAAAGATTGTAAGAAAAACGCAATTAGTACCTTGGTTACCGCTTTTATCGGCATTTTCTGTCTTTTGGAAATATCATTCATCAGCTACTTTCCTGTAGCTTTGAGAGAACAGTTTGATTTAAAACTAAAAAGGATAGCTCCTTATACAACAGAAGAGACTATTCAAAAATTGGAATCAGATTGGACTATTATGAAAACCAATGAGGATTATTCCGCAATAGATTCTGTTATCTCAGAAATTGAAGAAGAAAATAATCTAAGGAGGGACTAGAATAATCCATGCAAAATGAAATCAAACAGGATAACTTCAATCAGGTCTACTCGATAATAGAGCTTCACCGCACGCGGGCTCTGCAGGAAGTGAACAACAATTCCCTTTTCATCGCATGGAACGTCGGCGGTTATGTTTCCAGGAAACTAGAGGCATCCGAATGGGGCAGTTCCGTCGTGACCGAGCTTTCAGAATATCTGCGCACAAAAGATCCGAGCCTGAAAGGCTACAGCAGAAGGACCTTGTACAAGATGGTCCAGTTTTATGAAACCTATTCTGATTTGGCTTTTACCCAGGTGCTGAACCAGTTCAAGCTGAACGAAACGTATCTGCTGCCAGAAAATATCGAAAACCGGGAGAAGCAAATTGTGCCATTCCAAATGGCACAAATGCCAAAAGTCCTCCTGCTCATCAACTGGACCTGCCATCAACAGATTTTGAACAGCTGCAAACTCAATGAGCAGCGTCTCTTCTATATCCTGTACGCCCAGAAAGAACGTCTTGAAGTCAAGGAACTGCAAAGGGCAATCAAAACAAACGCCTACGAGTCCATTCTGGGCAGCCGTGATTTCCAGTCTGCAGCCCTTCAGGAGACCTATCCCAGCTCATCCCTCATGTTCAAGGACACGGCATACCTTGAGTTTCTGGGACTGCACGGCAGCTACAAAGAAAGCAGGCTCTGGAAGGGAATCGTCCAGCACATGAAGGATTTCATCCTTGAACTTGGTAAAGATTTCATCTTTATGGATGAAGAGCACAAGCTAAAGGTAGGAGGAAAGACATTCAGCATTGATTTGCTGTTCTACCACCGCGGCTTGCAGTGCCTTGTGGCGATTGAGCTGAAAACCGTGGAGTTTGAACCCGGCTTTATGGGCCAGCTGGAATTCTATCTGGAGGCCCTTGACCAGACAGAAAAACGAAGCAATGAGAATCCGAGCATCGGCATACTGCTCTGCAAGGAAGCAAACCGCGAGGTCGTGAAATATGCCTTGAACCGCAGCATGAGTCCGACAATGGTAGCTGAGTACCGGGAAAAGCTCATACCTCAGGAAACCTTGCAGCACAGCCTGGAAGAATTCATAGCTGCGCCCCATGCGTAAGACAAACGCCTGATGCTGTTCCCCTTCAGGACACCGGGCGGGCTTGCCGCCCGACTCCAGCCTAATAGCACTAGCCCCCTTCCCCGCGGAAGGGGGCTTTTCATATGATAAGGCCCTGCGTCCTGGCAGCTTTGCGGCACTCCTCCTCTTTCCGCCCTATCTTCGCACGCACGGCGGAAAACACCTCGCCATGGGTAAGCCTCACAGGATTTTCTTTTCCGGGCCTGCACCGGAAGCACCGCCTCCCCCGCCGGGGAGGGAAATCCTACATTCATTAGGGATACCGCCAGCCGCCTCATCGACGAGCCTCTGATACGGGAGACTTCCCCCGCCCCGCAAAATATGGTAGAATCGCGGCATACCTATGCTAAGGAGGCATTTGCCATGAAAACATTCGTAAGAAAGTTCGGGGGATTACTGCCCCTGCTCCTGCTGCCGTTCCTACTCACGTCCTGCTTCGACTACGTGCAGTCCGTCGGCAATAAGAACGGGAGGCAGCAGATTTACTACAAGGTGACCTTTTCCAAACCCCTTATGGAAATGATCGGCGAGAACACGCAGGAATCGTGGCTCGATGATGAGACGCTGGAAAGCTTCGGCAACAAGGCCAGCCTGCGGAACATCGACACGGACCTGGAGTTCGGGGCGGAAATTTCCGCGGATCTGGATCCCAAAAGCCTGAACCCGGAGACGGATGGGGAGCTCATGGACCTGCTTCCACGGGTCTCGGGCAAGAAATGCCTAATACCATTCATGCCCGGAGAAAAGAGCGATGCCCTGGACGGCATGGCTGATTCGGCAGGCGAGGAGACCGGGGCAATGATGATTGCGATGCTGTCCACGCTCAAGGCCCGCGTCTTGGTGGACAAGAGCCTCGTGCCTAAGATGAAATCCGCATGTTTTATCGGCAATGGAGTGGAGGACTACCAGATTCCTTTCTACGACTACGGTCCCGCCTGGTGCCTGGAGATCCCGCTCAACGTCCTGCTGGAACGGGAGTCCTACCAGCTGGGCACAATCGTCGTCACGAAAAAATAGCAGGCCGCAGACGAAGCGCAGGCAACGGACAAAAAGACTAATGCAATTAGCTACGTCCGCATTTGCAATGTGGCCAGCCGCCCCTACCCGACAATCCCATTGCAAAAAACCTGCCGGACGACTATACTACCCTATAGACACACGCAGAACCGGGATGTTCGGGAGGAAATCATGTCAAACGCAAAGAAGAAATGCGGTGCACTCGCCACGGCAGTAGTGTTCTGCCTGTTCATGGGCGGGTTTCTGACATTCATTTTTTTTGCAATCCTCAACTGCAGGGAGGTGCTCTTCCTGCTCGCCGTCTATGCGGTGGGAATCGCCTGCGCAATCATCGGCACAATCGTAGCCCTCATTCTGAGGTTCAAAGAAATAGATTCAGGAGAAGAAGATGAAGCTCGTAAGTATTGAAAGCTACCCGGGAAAGGAATACGAGGCCCTGGGACTGGTTCGGGGAACCGTAGTGTACTCCAAGAATTTCGGCCGTGACTTCATGGCCGGACTCAAGACGCTGGTCGGCGGCGAGATAGCGGGCTACACCGAAATGCTCAACGAGGCACGGCAGATAGCGACCAAACGCATGGTGGACGATGCAGAACGGCTTGGTGCGGACGCCATCATTGGAATCCGCTATGGCTCAGCCGCCGTCATGCAGGGGGCCGCCGAAATCGTGGCCTACGGAACCGCCATCAAGTTCAAGAACGCCTGAGGAACACGAATGAAGATAGCAGTTACTTACGACAAGGAGCACGGGACCGTTTTCCAGCACTTCGGCAAAACCGAATGGTTCAAGGTTTTTGAAATCGAGGATGGGAAAGTCGTTTCGTCGGAAGTAGTCGGCAATGGGGGGAACGGCCACCACGCCCTGCCCCCCTACCTGAAAAGCCTCGGTGTCCAGACCCTCATCCTAGGCAACCGGGGACAAGGGGCCATAGACGCAATCGCCGCCGCAGGGCTTCAGGAAGTACCGGGCATAACAGGAAGCGCAGACGAAGCGGCACGGCTTTTCGCAGCCGGGGAACTGAAAGGCAACCCCACTGCCCGTTGCATGCACCACGAACACTAACCAAACATCATTAGGTCCACCCTAAAGCAAAATTCCGCCTGGAAACCTGAAATTGTGACACAGCCGGCCGGTCCGGCACGGGAGTACAGGCGGCCCGCAAAAAATTCATTGCAAAAAGCCCCAGCCGGACTTATAATGTACCCATGTACTCAATACAAAATATTGTGGAATACTATGATGAGCTGTTTCCCGTCACAACGGCCCAGAAGAAATTCTACGATGAATTAGTAAAAAATTATGCGGATCCCGTCAAAATCCTCTGCATACAGTGCGGCACAGGAGTATTCGAAAGCATCCTCGCCCGCGAAGGCTTCGATGTCACTGGCATCGAGTTCCATGCCGACCTGCTGCACGCGGCCAGCATGAGGAAGCGCAGCCAGCTCATGTCCATCCGCTTCTTCCAGATGGGCTACCAGGACATTGCCCGATTCTTGGGCAAGAGCTTCTACAACATAATTTCGATACTCGACGACCAGATAATGCTCATTCCCGATGAGGAGCTGATGCTCCAGTTCTTCCGGGACGTCCGCGGACTGCTTACAGAAGGAGGCAGCTTCATCATCAGCATGCCCAACTTCGAAATAATGAAGCAGGGAATCCCCATGCAGCAGCTGCCCACCAGGGCCAGCATGAGGGCCAGCCTCTTCACCGAACTGTGGAAGAACGACAACGGACATTTTTACATCAAGCAGAACCTTGAAACAGGAAACGGCAGCCTGCTCCCCATATTGGAGGACGAGCGCTCATATCCCCTCACCAGCAGCCAGCTGAAGGAATTCGCCGAAACCGCAGGCTTCAAGAACGTAGACCTGTTCGCAGGATTCGACAAGACACCATTTACCGGCCAGGAAGACGGCCTGATTGCCCTCTTGAAGGCGTAATCCCGACGGCGAAGTCCATTGACGCAACACAAACATGGCCGTCGCCGTAAACCCGGGCATGACTGGACAATGGACGCGACGGAGCGGAGGCGGCTGGTCATCAGGACGCTGTGCCTGCTGGAAGAGAAGGGGCGCATCTCACTGGAAAAGAGTTTCATGCAGCACGGACGCTGCTCGGTCTACCGGCACAGCGTCGCCGTCGCGCGGACGAGCCTGGACATGGCGGAACGCCTGCATCTCCGCGTCAACGCCCCGGAACTCGTGCGGGGGGCCCTGCTCCACGACTACTTCCTCTACGACTGGCACACGGGCTACCCCGGCCCGCCCTGCACCCACGGCTTCACGCACCCCTTCATCGCGCTCAGGAACGCCGCGGCCGACTTCACGCTGACGGGACGAGAGAAGGACATCATATCCCGGCACATGTTCCCGCTCGTCCCCATTCCCCCGATGACCCGGGAAGGCTGGCTGGTCTGCCTCGCCGACAAACTCTGCGCCCTCCACGAGACCTTGTTCCAAAGGGGCGGTCGGCAGAGGTGGCAGGGGAAGAAGCCCGGCTTATGACTCGCCGTACCTCGTCTCGAGCAACCTGCCGACATGGCCCGTCCCGAAGAACATCTCCCTGTTCATCAGCACAATCACCGCTGCGACAGCGGTCACGACAAGCGTCTCCACGCATTTCGTCTCGGGCGTCATGGCAATCTTTTCCTGCATGAAGTTCACGAACAGATGATATATCATGCACGCCAGTATGGAACGGTCACTTGCCAGGTACACCCACGTAATGATGAACCCCAGCGGTATGCCGCTCACGAAGAAGTTGACCACATACAGGGGGCTGACCATCAGGCCCGCCTGATAGGTACCCGGAATAAAAAGCAGCGGCAGATGCCACAATGACCATACGGTGCCAAAAATCATGGACTCCCAGAACCAGTTCATGTACGCGCCGATCGAGTCCTCGCAGTATCCTTTCCAGCCGACTTCCTCTATAATCGAAGCGACCGTCACGGTCAGAAACGCACCTGCAATCCCGACACCGGTAAACGAAAAGTCCTCGGTAAACGAAAACTGGCTGAGCGGCTGCCCGAACAAGAGCGAGAGCAGTATCGAGCATGCCACTATCCCGGCAAACTGAAGGACGGCCAGCAGCACGTTGAGCCACTTTACCTTGTATAATCCGATAAGCTTGATTTTCAAATCCTTCTTGAGCAGCTCGGATTTGGACATAAGCACGAACATGGTCGAAACGACTGCCGGGGCAAGAAGCCCGATCAGCATCAGCACGGCCCCGGGATTCCCCGGTACGAAGATTGCCGGAATCCAGAACATCCACGTGAACAGGTATGCCAGCACGAAGAACAGCACCGGCCGGTAGCGGTAGGGCTCAGCCCCGCTTTTCGTCAATTCGTTTGCTTTCATGGGAACACCATATCAAGGATTCACGGCAACGGCAACGCTCCGCCCTCAATCCACTGGCACATCCCCGCGCCGTGGTCTTCGGTCGGCCGTACTGTGAAGCCGAACTTTTTGTAGAAGTCCTCCTTGCCCGTGGCGGACATGAGACTGACCATGACCTTGTGGCCGGGCTTCAGTATGCTTTTGATGTAGGCCATCGCATCGTCCATCAGGGCGCGGCCGAGCCCCTGCCCCTGGAACTCCGGGCGGACAATCACGTCGGCGATGTAGACGACGTAGCCGTGGTCCCAGAGCACGCGGAGGAAGGCGACAAGCTTCCCCTCCTTCCTGAACGCGCGCAGGTAGCTCGCGTGCTTGATTCCCTCGGCGGCCTGCTCCAGCGGGAACACGCCCCAGCCCACGAGCTTCCGCATCTCCATGAATTCTTCCGCCGTCACGTAATCCGTAATCTCATATTCCATCGTTCCAGTATGACAGAAAGCGGCAACTGATTCAACCGTCCGTGGGGCGGCAAGAGAGGAAGCCCGGTCAGACAACAGCGTATCCGGCGGCAGAGAGCGCATCCGCCGCCCGCGCGAAGTCCGCATCCCTGACCAGCACGTAGTCCGTGTCGTAGGTGGACACCGCGAAAAGCCCGATACCCCCGTCCGCCAGAAGCCCCGTAATCCGCGAGAGGATTCCGACCAGCGAGAAGTCCAGCGTCCCCGCAATGCGGAAGGCACGCCAGCCGTCTTCCCAGGCGATGGTGCCCGCAGGGACTTCCTCGGTCCTACAGACGAGCGAGAGCTCCGTGTCCGTCCGCGCGGCAAATAAGAAGCTGTAGGGGCGCGACAGATCCCCGGCACCGGAAAGCTTGCAGACGGAGAGCGCATACGGAAGCCGTTCCAGCGTCATGGCTGACTGCCCTCCGGGGATTCCTGCGCGGGCTTCTCCGGCCCGGGAGCGGCATCCTCCGGTCCGAGAAGGGGGCGGGCGATTTTTCTGTTGAAGAGGTCGATCAGAGGCCCCATGAAGAAGGCAGTGATTATCGTACCCGCCCCCGCTATCGTCGGGATTTTCCCGGGCGCGTTCCCCGCCAGTACAAAGAGGGCACAGCCGGCGGCGACGCACACGAGGTCGGTGATGATCCTGATGTACTTGAACTTGCCCCAGTGCCATTTTTCGGACATGACGATAGCAACCGCATCGTAGGTGGAGACGCCGAGGCTCGCCGTCATGTAGAGGGATGAGCCGAAGCATATCACGACGATCCCGATGACCAGGCAGGCAATGCGGACGGGCAGCGAGGGGTCGGGGAGCAGCCCCTGCAGGAACGCGTAGCTGAACTGCGTGATGTAGCCCAAAAGGAAAAGGTTGATGAAGGTTGCAATCCCGATGTTGTGCCGGTCCGCGACAAGGCTGAACACGAGCAGCACCGCATTGACAATGACGTAGAGCGTACCGAACTCAATCGGAATCAGCGCGTCCAGACCGCTCATCAGCGACTGGAAGGGGTCAACTCCCAGGGCCGCCAGCTTGAACACGCCCACGCTCACCGCGCAGATGATTACGCCCGCGAGCGACATGGCTATCCGCCGTTTCCTCGCGTTCAGGAATTCGATTATCTTTGACACATCCTCTCCTCGCGGCCGGGCGGACCCCCAGCCACCAGGCCCATTATGCGCACAAAGGCAGGGCCTTGTAAATGGAAGAACGGCGGGATAACAGGAATTTACCCGCCGTACGGAAGCCGTTCCAGCGTCATGGCTGACTGCCCTCCGGGGCTTCCTGCGCGGGCTTCTCCGGCCTGGGAGCGGCATTCTCCGGTCCGAGAAGGGGGCGGGCGATTTTTCTGCTTGCAAGCAGGGCCGCCACCTTGTCCAGAATCAGCAGGTCCGCCGGGAGCCATTTGACCGACCGCAGGCTTTCCGCCGAAAGCCATGCCGCGCTCTCGTGCTCAAGCAGTTCCGGCTCCCCGCCCGCAAGCGAACAGGCATAGCAGCGCATGGAAAGGTGGAAGGCCGGGTAGTCGTACTCTATCGTGTCCAGATACTCCCCTACCCGTATCTCGCAGGCAAGCTCCTCCCGTATCTCACGCTCAAGGGCGGCCTCGGGAGACTCTCCCTCCTCCACCTTGCCGCCGGGGAATTCCCACCAGCCCTTCCAGTCCCCGTAGCCCCGCTGGGTCGAAAGCACCTGCCGCCCCGCGTCCGCACCCTCCCTGAGTATGATTGCCGCGACGACGCTGATTGTCTTCATGCCGAACCTCCTCCAGTTTCATACAGGCGCAAGAGACTCCGGGCCCTGCGCCTCAGCTCCGCACGGACATGGGGCGGCGAAAGGCATTCGCACTTGTCCCCGAAGCCCAGGAGCATATCATAGTAGTAGTCCCGCTCAATGAACGGATACGCCACGCGGTAATATCCTTCCCCGTCCGGCGCAACGCGGTCATAGGAACAGAACTCAAGCACCCTGTCAAGGATGGACTCATGTATGCGGAGCTGGATCGTCACCTGCATGCGCCCAGCAGTTTCCTCGAAGTCAAGGACAGGCTTCTCATATTCCCTCGGGGTAAAGCGTTCCTCCAGCAGCCTCAGTTCCGTCATCCGCGACAGGCGGAAGAGGCGGAAGCCGTTCCTGACCCGGCAGAACGCCAGGACATACCAGCTGCGCCCCTTGAGGACGAGCTGGCACGGCTCCGCAGTCCGCTCCGTCCTGACGCTGTGCCCGTCGATATAGGAAAAAGAAATCACTTTGCTTTCCTGCAGGGACTTTTTGACAAGCTCCAGCGCACGGGTGACGCTGCCGTTCCCCATCCACGGATTCAGGTCTATGAGGATTTGGCTTGCCTTGAACTCAACCGCCCGTGCCTGCTCCGGCGGGACGAAACTCCTTAGCTTTGCAAGCGCACGGTCCGCCTCCTTGCCGTGGACCAATCCAGAAAGATTCGTCAGGCCCGTCAGAAGGGCAGAAAGCTCATCCGCCGAGAAGACCTTCTTGTCAAGCTTGTACTGTGGCATAATCTCGATGCCGCCGCCCGTGCCCGCCGTGGCGCGGACGGGAACGCCCGCCATGCCGATGGCCTCGATGTCGCGGTATATCGTGCGCGGGGAAACCTCAAACAGGTCCGCAAGCTCCCGTGCGCTCACCCGCTCTTTTTCCAAGAGAAGCATGATGATGCCGACAAGACGATCAATTTTCATCCGCAAAAAACTTCCACCCGAATTTTATATTCTTGCCATACAGTTGTCAACAATCAGGCGCTAGCATGGGCAAAGACAACTGCGCCGCCGTCTGCCATGCGGATGCGAACGGCGACGAATGTACAGGAGGAAGCTATGTTTACGATGTATGTGTATGTGCTTGACACCCTTGCGGACTGGGAAACCGCCCCCGTCATGGCCGAACTGAACTCACGGCGTTTTTTCAGGAAGGGAGCACCGGAAGTCGCCGTAAAGACGGCCGGCCTCTCAAGGGAACCCGTCAGGACGATGGGCGGACTGTCAATCATCCCCGACTGCGTGCTGGACGACATCTCGCCGGATGACAGGACGCTGCTCCTTCTGCCGGGCGCGGACAGATGGGCCGAACCGGAACACGCCGCCGCCATCGGAAAGGCCCGGGACCTGCTTTCCTGCGGAGGAATCGTCTGCGCAATCTGCGGGGCAACGGTCGCGCTGGCACACGCGGGAATGCTGAACGACCGCCCGCACACGAGCAACGGCAGGGGATTTCTGGAAAGCTTCTGCCCGAACTACAGGGGGCAGCACCTGTATGTCGATGAGCCCGCCGTCGCGGACGGCAACATGATTACCGCAGCGGCCACGGGAGCCCTGCCGTTCGCGCGGAAAATCATCGAAAAGCTCGGCGTGTTCAGCCCCGAGACGCTCAAAGCGTGGTACGCCTATTTCAGCAGCGGCAGGCCGGAGCACTTCTTCGCCCTGATGCAGAGCGTACAGTAAAAGCTACGGCAAGGACAAATCGCAATCGAATACACACCCACCCCGAATCCAAGGGGGAGTGTTGAAAAGAAGACGTTTCAATGCTATTAATAGCCTCACTTTATATTTTGCTTTTTGCAGGAAAAACTGCAACTAACTATCTATATCTCCTCGATATGGGACACATAATCCAATGTAGACAGGGCCTTGATTATTTCGCCGTGTGTCTTGTACTTCTTAAGTTCCCCGCTCGAAATGGAAATCGCAATCGAATACACGCTCAACCCGGAATTCGCGTATGCCGTGTTCATCTCGATGGCATCTATCCGAAGCCCCAGCCGTCGGATTGTGGTGACGAAGTTCTGCAAGTTGAGGCTGTTCCGCAACTCCAGATGAATCTCAAAATGATTGGAACGGTTCTTGAAATAAAACTCAAGGGCAGGGAGCTTGGAGAGGCAGAAAATCATGGTCAGGAAAGCGACCATAGAAATGCTGTACAGACCGGCACCGATGGCCATCCCCAAGAAGCAGCTGGCCCACAAAGCGACGGATGTAGTCAGTCCCATTATCTGATTCCGTGAGGAGAAAAACAACGTGTGGGTCGCAATCCGTGACGATGAAACGATTGCCGCTGCGGACAGCAGGAAAAGCCTGCACCCGTACCGGCTGGTAATGCAGATGTCAAGGAGCATCGCGAGCGTTCCTGACAGCGTAACCAAAATGAAAGTCCTGAACCCAGCGGAATGCCGTTTGCTTGACCGCTCCCAGCCGATTATCGCGGACAGGAACAACGAGAGCAAAACCCGCAATATTACGGAGCCGACGGTAAGCTCCCCTGCCCATGAACCAATATATTTCAGCAGGGGGTCGCTCGTGGACAAGAAAAACCCTGTGACTGTATCTCCGCTCATCGATTCCTCCGTTTTTTCTTTATCTTGTGGAATTTGACCCGATCCTTGTGGGCCTCCGCTTCCGCACGGTCATGATTTTCGGCAGCCTCAGTGTAAGCGGCCTCCTCCTCATTCACAGTGTGGCTCGGAAGCTCCACCTGTATCTGCTGGATGCGCTCTATCAAAAGCTCAAGCTCGCTCTTTTTCATTCCGTTTTCTCCGGTTTCCTCCACGGAAACCAAATCCTCAAGCTTGTTCGAGTAGGACTTGGACAGGAACAAAGAAAGCTTCGCACAGCCGGGACCAACAAGCTCATACAGGATGCTCGAGGCAAGAATTATGGTCTGGAGCGCACTGCCCGTGTCCCCGCCCAAAGTTCTCGCCCCCATGGCGGCAAGTCCGATGGCTACACCCGCCTGAGGAATCAGCGCGAGCCCCAGATAATTCCTGATAAGACGATTCTTTCCTGTGATTGCGCAGCCCATGAATGCCCCTGCATACTTCCCGCCAATCCTGACAAGAAAATATGTTATGCCTATCACAATCAGCGGAACAGAGCCCACGCTTGCCGACCGGGAGACAAGGGAACTGAGGTCAAACGACACCCCCGAGCGGACAAAGAAAAGCAGCAGGATTGGGGGAGAAAAATACCCCAGCTGCTTGAACAGTTTCTTGTCATCCGTAAGATTTATGTAGGCGGTCCCCATCGACATGCATCCCAGAAGGGGCGACACGTCGAACACCGTGCAGATGGCGCAGAAGGAAAACAAGAACGCGACGGAGATAATCAGCCTGTTGTCAGAGCTGTGTCCGGGAGCAAGAAACAGTTTCAATACGAGACCGAACGCAAAGCCCAGCAGAAGAACCACGGCATTGGAAAGCAGAGGCACAAGAATCCGTGACACGGAAAATGTTTCCCCGACAGACGAAGACAGGGCCACGGATATCGTGATGCTGTATGCGAGGAGCCCGACGATATCATCAAGGGCAACGACCTGCAGCAGGGTCTCAACGAAGTCTCCTTTTGCCCCGGTCTGCCGGATTGTCATCATGGTCGAAGCCGGAGCGGTGGCGGAGGCAAGTGCCGCGAGCACTATGGAAAAGGCGAGGTCCAGCTTCATCATGAAGAACAAGACGGCAAAGACCGCAACGGATGCAACAAGGGCTTCCAAAAGCGTTATGATGATGACCTTCGCGCCGTTCTTCTTTATGACATCCAAGCGGAAGAACTCTCCCGTCCCGAAGGCAATGAACGCGAGCGCGATGTCGGGGAGGAAGTCCGTTGACTGAACGATTTGCGCCGGGATAAGGTTCAGGCAGAACGGGCCTATCAAAATTCCCGCAACGATGTACGCGGTGACATTGGGAAGACACAGTCTCCTCGTAACCCGCGTCATCAGGAAACCGGAAAGGAGGATTATCGCAATGGAAAGAATCACAGAATCCGCGTGAACCTGAGCCATGATAAACTCCTGCCCGTCCCCTTCAACTGCATCCTGCAGAAGACACAGTAACAGGACATAGGTCAGTCCGCTGTTTCCTTAATAATCGTCGTCGTCGTCGTCATCATCTTCTTCGTCGTCATCCCAGAACTCAATCCAGTCATTCACAAGTTCTCTGTATTCATCATCATCATCTATGCTGTCATCCTCAAACCACTCGACATCATCATCGTCAAAGAATTTCTCGAGTGCCCATCTACTGGGATGAAACTTTTTCTTGATTACATCCTCTGCATCGCCATAACCTTTATTTTCTTCGTTACCATTAGAGCTGGGGGTGGGCTGGTTCTGAGTGATATTCTCTGCATTTTCGGCGGCACGCAGTTTTTCTTTCAGTGAGTTGATTTCATTATTCAGGACGATTATTTTGTTCCGCATAGCATCCAGTGAATATTCTGGCAACTTTTTCCCACACGACTTATATTCCCGGGACAAAAAGGAGCGTATCTTTCCCTGTACCTGCGTAAACTTGAGCTGCTCTATGGGGGTACATTCCTTCCCTTTAAGTTTGATTTTAATTATACTGTCCAGAAAATCACAGCAATCCCTGAACTCCGACATGGCGAAATTCGGGACATATTGCGCCGATTCATTGAGCGTCTGAAAACAGGATTCAATATCTGAGAAGCGTGTTATATCATAATATTCGCCCTTGTTCATGGAATTCGCAAGGCTGTTCACAAGCTGCTTGAAGGTGTCAACCTTGCGGCATATCTCATCCTGCTTCTCGATGATGCGCTTGACATCTTCCATTTCGCGGTTTGCCTTATAAAGCTCATACTGCTTGGCAGCAAGATGTTTTCTCAGTTCATCACTGTCTGACATATTCTATCATTCCTCCCTGTAGATTTGCGGACGGAAGCTCAAGCCGTGCGTTCGATGCCGCCACCTGAAGATTGAACATCAGTTCTTTGTAGTCCCTATTGCACTTATCCAGGCTCGTCCTCAGACCTCCCAGACGGCTTATGCCTGCATCATACTCCTTACCAGTGCAGGAGCTCGCCTTACACGAGTATTCCGTCTGCTCGATGAGGGTCAAGAGCTTGTCCCGCAAGGGAACAAAATAGTCCTGTACGTTCTTCTGGAGCATTTCCAGATAATCAAATTTTCTGTTGTATGCCCGCTCAGCGGTTTCCAGCAGTTGCTTCCTGAGCTCATTTTCCTGCGATTTCAGCCTTTCCATCGCCTCAATCCGAGCCATTTCCTCCTCATGGGTATCTGCCATCCGTTGCCGCATGAGAGCTTTCTGGGCGGAAATTCTTTCCATCTCCGCTTCATGCTCACGCCGGGACCACAAATCACTGGCACGCAAGTCAGCGGAGCTGGAATCATACTTTGCGATTTCCGATATTACCCCTCCTACAGCAGTCACAAAACCAGTAATCGCAACAAGAGAGTCATCAGTGTACCTATCTGCCATATAGAGCACCTCCTTTTTTACTTTTTGATTTTGGGGCATCCAAAAACACAGTCTCCAGATGCTCCAGTTGTTTTCTATTTCTGCCTATTCCCAATCCTCATCTTCCTCTTCATCGTCATCATCTTCGTCCTCATCATCTGGGTCAGCATATTCCACTTCGTCGTCATCATCCCAATAGGAGTTCCAGTCCTTCAAGAGCTTGCGGTATTTCTTCTTGCTGTCAATGCAGTCATCATTGTCCCATTTGACATCACCATCCTCGAAGAATTCATCGAGCTCTTCTTCTGCGGGGTCATATTCGTACCGTATGACATCTTCCGCTTCTCCATACGTGTCGTCATCGTAGTCGCCCCGATTAAGCCGCCGCTCATATTCCTTACGGGCAATCGCAATGCCCTTCTTCAATCCTTCATAATATCCGTTCCACCATTGGTCTCTGCTCATTTTTTTCTCCTTGCGATTTACGCATCGCATATCTGTATTCTATCTGATAGATAGCCGCCGTCTTTTGTCTCAGCTATTCATCAAATCCATCCCAAAATTCCTTGCAGCCCGCGTGGTAGCCACGTTCATATCCTTTTTGATAGGCCCGCGCAAACAAATCCTTGTCCAGCGGCATACCGCCATTCCTTAAAACGTGGGCGGCCACATTATAGGGATTGTTCTCGTTCCCATCCTCATAGCCAGCCTTGAACCCGGCATCATAACCGAGGAGAAAAACATCAGGTTTCAGCTTCATTTTTATACAGATATGCCTTTATGAACCTGCCGTTTATGGCGGCAAAATCAGCCACAGCTACGGATGACACGTCTATTTCTGTCCCGCGGTTTTTCGCCCTCCAGTTGAACTCATCATCCGTCATATACCAGCCGTCGGTGTCCGCAATTGCAAAATGCGTCAGCGCGTTGCACATATATACGACGGAGGCTCCTATTTCAAATACAGAGGAAGGGATATCAAGGCTCCCGAGACCTGTGCAGTACGAAAATGCTCCAGAATCAATCGTTTTCAAACCCTCCGGCAGTACAATAGATTTTATCGCGCAACTGCGGAATGCGCTTACCCCAAGCTGTGACAGGCCGGCAGGAAGCGGTATGTTCTCCAGGCTTTTGCACCCGGCGAACGCCCATGCTCCTATGGAAGTGACGGTAGACGGTATGGAAACGGATTTCAGCTCCACGCAGTTTTCAAAGGCATTGGCATTTATGGAAGTCACGCCTTCAGGAATCGAGACAGCCGTCACCGCAGTCTCGGCAAGAGCATACGCCTCTATTCCTTTCAACCCATCGGCAAGATGTATCTCCCCTGTCGCAGTGGGATATGCAAGGAGCCTCGTTTTGTCCTTGTTATACAGGATTCCTCCTTCCGAGCTGTAAGCGTAGCTTGTCCCGATGGAAAAATACGTCAGCTTCGCGCATCGCCCAAAAGCCTGATCCCCTATGAAAATGCACATGTCGGGAATATTGATTGACTCCAGCGAGAAGCATCCGTAGAAAGCAGACTTTCCTATCGAGCAAAGTTTCGGGGGCAGCTCTATGGAAGAAAGCGAGCTGCATTTCTTGAACGCTTTCTTGCCGATTTCCGTGAGCATCTGGGGAAGGATAACGGATTTCAGCGACTTGCACTTGCTGAACGTCTTCTTTCTTATTTGGGAAACCTTCACGGGGACCACGAAAGAAGTCAATGCCGTGCATTTTGAGAACGCTTTCTTCCCTATGGATTCAACGCTGTCGGGAAGAATGACGGCTTTGAGGGCCTCACATTCCAGAAACGCCTCATCCTTCAGTTCCTTCCAGACCTACAGTCTTTGACAAATCAAGCGAGACAAGGCAATCCTCATCGCCCGCAAGAATTGCATCCCTAAGACGTGCGATATCATCAGCTTTTATTTCTCCCGCTACCTTTGCGGAAAGGGAATTTTTCCTGTTTCTTATTGTGTCTATCGCCTCTCCGACAGAAAGGACACCTTCGTCATTCATTCTACCCACCACCGACAAGGAACAACTGTGCTCTCGAGACACAATAGTGTCTCTTCTATCAGTATAAAACACAATATTGAAGAAGTCAACGCAGAAAAAACACTTTTGTGTTAAATTCCTGCCATGAATTTCTGGGAAACCGTGGACTCGGAGAGGGAATACAAAAACTTATCGCGCAAAGAGCTGGCATACCGCGCGAACTTTTCGCTCACAAGCCTTTCCACGGGCATCAAGCGCAACAGCGTCCCCGCCGCCGATGTCGCACTCCGCATTGCGAAAGTCCTCGGTGTCTCCGTGGAATACCTCCTGACGGGGGTGGAGCCGGAAGCCAGCCCTCGGCGGACAATGCCCGATGTGATGCAGAAGTACCAGAAGCACCGCCTGCTCATCGACGAGCTCGACTCCCTTCCGCCGAACGTTCAGGAATCCATCGGGAATATGATACGGGAAGTCAAGCAGGCATGCACGGAATCGGCATGACGGACCTCTCCCGAGCCTTGTATCCCCTGGCGGATTCATGTATAATCGTGGAAAGAGCAAATCTTCACTTTGGAGGAGGAACGCCATGTTCGAGACGGAGACTGCGTTTTACAATGCCCACAAGCAGGAATTCAGGGCGAAATACCTCAACAAGCGCATCGTCATACAGAACGAGACGCTGAAAGGTGTTTACGACACGGATACGGAGGCCTATGCCGAAGCCACGAGGACAATGAGGCCCGGCACGTTCGCCATCAAGGTCGTGACCTCCACCGATGCGGATGAAATCGCCCACTTCACGAGCAGAGTCTATGCCTAAAAACATGCATACGGCCTTCAGGACAGAATATCCTGCGGCTGCAAAAGAGCTTGTGAACCAAGTTGGGATAGCTCCTGCAGGTGAAGCCGATAAGATGCAGGAATACAGAGCCGTGTGGGATACCGGGGCCACGCTGACTGTAGTAACACCAAAAGTCCAGTCAGACCTCGGACTTGCCTCCATAGATGAGATGCAGATTATGGGCGTAAACAGCAGGTCTATTGTCCCCGTAGTTCTCATAGACGTTGTTCTGCCAAACCGCGTCATAGTGACGGGCGTAAGGGCGGCGGTCGCGGAACTTGGCAGCGAGGACATGCTGCTTGGCATGAACATAATCACACTGGGTGATTTGTGCCTGTCGAACAAGGGTGGGAAAACGGTCATGTCCTTCGCATACCCCCCGTTCGACAACCCCTGCGACCTGCTTGAGAAAGCCGAGGCTGTTAATGCCCGGAAGAAAAGACAAGTCGTTAACTGGACAAAAAAGAATCCGTAACATAGTTACTTCGACGCCCCCGGGCAGACTCATGTATAACCGGAGGTAAGACAGCCAGCCGCCCGCCCTTCACTAGCTGACAACCGCCCCTTCTTTTCAACACTCAAAGATGTAGTCACGGGACTAGTAGAAAAATCAGTGTTATAGTTGGAAATCGCCTTGTCCATCCACGACGTATAGCCGCATAGATATCCTCGATAAGACGCTCGAAGCGTGGTACGCCTATTTCAGCAGCGGCAGGCCGGAGCACTTCTTCGCCCTGATGCAGAGCGTGCAGTAAAAGCGTCCTAGGGAGGGGATGATGCAGGTCGTACCGATATACTCCCCTCCCCATACCGCATGAATGTGAACACTCCCGATTCTACGGCAGGGACACCACAACCCGGTCGAACTTGTACTTGCCCTTCTCCGTAAGAAGAATCACAGGAATTTCGATGCAGAACGTTTCCCCATAGTCAAAGACAGGTAGCGGGTAGTCCTGACCTTCCAGCCCCTCGAAATACACCGTCCCCACCGCAGGGAGCATCTTCTTGCTGAGCAGTATGCGGCATTTCGCAGAGGAAAGCATCGCCTTCGCCATCGCCGATGTCATGTCGTCGTCGCTCTCGGTGATGTCCGAGAGGTCCCCGGGCATAACACCCTCTCTACCGGGGAGGAAAGGCACGTACATTCTGTTCCCCACGGAGACGGGAAGCATCTTCTTGTCATCCTCATCCGCGGTCTTCGGGTTAATCTCGCCAGAGAGCTCGATTCCCGCCTCAAGGTCGGTATCCACCTTCCTGAATACAGCCCCCGGCGGCAAATCCGCTCCATCCATATTCATTTCTTGGAAAAACGCCTCGGAATCTTCCCCCGCCATGGCAAGCACCATCTTGGACAATGTTATCTTGTAGTACAGCTGGTACTTCCCGTTCTTGTAGCCGATTGACTGGACGTAGTCCACGCAGGACATGAACGAAAGGAAAACAAACAAAAGCGGCAGCAGCCTGAAAAAACGCCTCATACAGCCTCCTTCATGCAAGGCTAGCACAATTCGGACAGGCTTTCAACCAAGGAAATACCGTTCCCCCTCCTTGCGGATAAGGCCCTCGGCAAGAAGGCCCGCCGCAGCCTTCTCAAGGCGGTCCGCGTCGATGCCCTCGCCCGCACCGATGTCCCCCAGGCCCAGGCCTCCTTTCTGCCGGGACAGCTGGCGGAGGATTGCGCCCCGCGCCTCTCGGAGGGAACCTCGGAAGGCCGACTGCCGCGCATAGGACGCGCTTTTCCGGGACGGGTTCGCCGCCGTCTTCTTGAGATGCGAGCCATAATCCATCAGCGCGTAATACCAGGTCCGGGGATCTTCCGCATCGAGCGTCTGTTCTACTAACGGAAGGATGTCGCTGTCGGGAACTGCGGGTGAAGCGGCCCCGGCGTCCCTGCCAGTCCCGCTGCCTCCGCCAGCACCGCCGTTCTTGTTCTTGTCGCCATCGCCGTCCGCAGCTTCCCCTGCAAAGAAGCAGTGGATGAACACCGCGCGGATATTCGTCTCGACGAAGACTTCCGCCTTGCCGAACGCGAACGCGCAGATTGCCCGCGCCGTGTACGCGCCGATTCCGGGGAGCGCGTCCAGCGTCTCCGCATCGTCCGGTACGATGCCGCCGTATTCAGTGCAAATCCGTTTGCAGGCCTCGTGCAGGAACTTCGCACGCCGGTTGTAGCCAAGCCCGTTCCACAGGGAAAGAACGTCGGAACGCGCCGCCTGCGCCAGCGACCGCACCGTGGGAAAACGTTCCAGCCAGGCCGCGTACTTTTCCGTGACCCGCGAAGCCTGCGTCTGCTGCAGCATGAACTCGCTCACCATGACCGCATACGGGTCGCGCGTCTCGCGCCAGGGGAAGGTCCTCCCCTGCTCGCGGAAGAATTCCATCACTTCCCTGCGGAAGCCCTCCACCCTGTCCGGAGAGAGGATGATGCCGGCCTGCCGTTCCTGTCTCGTCAGCGGAAGTTTCGTCCCTGATTCCATATCCTCCCCCTCACAACATCCGCAGTTCGCCGCTATCCCCGGCGCGGACGGCAATGATGTTCGTTCCGGCGATTTTCTCAAGGAATGCCTTGTCGTGGCTTATCACGATCATCGCGCAGTCCAGCGCGGCCAGGGCGTTCTCCAGCGCAAGGACGCTCGTGATGTCCATGTGGTTTGTCGGCTCATCCAGGACCAGAAGTGAGAGCGGCTTTTGTACCGCGAGCGCAATCATCAGCTTCCGCATCTCGCCGGGGCTTATCTGCAGGGCCGCGCTTTTTTCCGCCGCAGGATTCCTCAGTTCCGCAAGGTGCTCCGGCTCGCTCCCCAGCCGGTACAAGGTGGAAAGCACCTCGCCCCGCTCGTCCTCCTCCAGCGCGCGGAAGGCCGACAAGACCGCCCGCCTCCCTTCCTCCGGGATTTCCTGCGGCAGGTAGAGCATCTCGTCCGCACGGCCCGCCTGCTCCATACGGGAGATGACATGGCGGACAAAGAGCGTCTTGCCCGCACCGTTCTCGCCGGTCAGCGCGAGCTTGCTCCCCCTCCGTATTTCGATATGGGGAACTTTCAGCCGGTAGGAGCCTGCCTGCAGCACCGTCTCTTCGATGACGACGGGCTTCATAGCATCCGTCCCGGACAGGGAAAAGCCCTCCTTCCGCCGCAGGGCTTTCTTCACGCCGTCACGTTCGCTTTCCGTCCGGCTTATCTGCGTCTCAAGCCGCGCCTTCGCGTCGCCCGTCGTCCGGTCCTTGCCGCTGATCCGCGCCACGTCGATTTTCGCCTGCGTGTCGTGGTCGCGCGGGTCCACCGCCTTTTTGGAAAGCCGCGCCCGCGCCTTCTGGTTCTGCGCCTCAAGCCGTGCGCCCCGCTCCCTCTCGCGGGAAGCCTTCGCGTTCAGCTTCTCCCATTCGCCGCGCGAGCTCTCGCCCGCGCTCTGTCTGAGTTCCAGCGCCTTTGAAAGCCCGCAGGGGTATGAATCAAAGGCGATGCAGTCCCGACCGCCCGCGAAAGACGCCGCCTCGTTGTATAGGAACACCGTCCGCGTGCAGAGCCCGTCCGTAAACGCGCGGTCATGGCTCACCATAATCCCCGTCCCGGTAAACTCCTGCAGGGCGGCCGCAATCATCGAGGAAGTCTTCGCGTCCAGGTGGTTCGTCGGCTCGTCAAGCAGGAGGACGGCGGGCTTTTCCGCAAGGGCACAGGCAAGCTGAACCCGCTTCTTCTCCCCGCCCGACAGGCTGTCGTAGCGGTCGAGCATTTCCGCCGTCACGCGGAGGCGGGAAAAGAACTTCCGAACCTCGTTGTCGTCCGACCAGAAGGCCGTATACAGGTTCTCTGGCATTTCGGCGCATTCCTGCGGGCAGTATACGGAGCCGCCCGCACCGCTGCCAGCCCCCGGCCCGCAGGAAAGCTTCCCGCCGTCGGGAATCAGGATTCCCGCGAGGAGTTTGAGCAGGGTGGACTTCCCGCAGCCGTTGCTTCCCGCAACGCAGGTCCAGCCCTCCGCGAACTGGAGGGAGAAATCCTCGAACAAACGAACGGTCGAGGATGGATAAGAAAAACTAAGATTCGTTATTTGAACAGACATGTGGCCTCCATAAAAGAAGCCAGCCGCAGCGGATGAAGCACCTGCCGACCCGAAAAGAACAAAACTGCAACTGACTTCCAGAACAAGATTATGCGGAAATCAGCGTTACAGTCTCATCGGCGATGCGTCTCCTCTCAGAAAAGATTGATTATGAAAGACATAGTATAAGCTCCGGGGAGATTTGTCAAGCGGGCGCTTTTACACCCTACAGGCCGGCATGCTTGAGAGCCGCATGTCCATTCTTAGGTGTGAAGAATGGACATTCTCGGGTGTGAGGAATGGACATTCTCGGGTGTGAGGAATGGACATTCTCTGGTGTGCACGCCGGGGAAGGGGCTGGCCAGATTAGGGCCCGTCATACACAAGCCACAGGACATTCACCTTGTCGCTCGCATCGTAGTGGTCCGTTCCGTCCCAACACATCCGTCGGGCCACACGGCAGACAGGGACGGTAAAAGCCCCGTCCCACACCATCTGGACTTTCCTACCCATCCCGCCTATACTGTTCCCATGCCGCAGCCACTCTTGTTTAGGATCATCGACAAGGCCGTATATGACTACACCATGATAGAAGGCGGAGACAGGCTTCTGGTGGGGGCTTCCGGCGGGAAGGATTCCACCGCGCTCATCCACTACCTTGCCTTCCGGCGCAGGCGGCCCGGCGCAGACTTTTCCTTCACGGCCCTCCACGTGCAGAGCGAGATTACCCCGCCCCTGTCCCCGGAACTGGAGGCCCTGTACGCGGACTGGGGCGTCGCCCCGATCGCACTGGACGTAAACGTGCTGGGCAGGCTCAAGCCCGGACGCAAGATGAACTGCTACTGGTGCTCTACGCAACGGCGGACGGAGCTGCTGGATTACGCGATAAAAAACGGCTACAACAAGCTGGTCCTGGGCCACCACCTGGACGACATGCTTGAGACCCTTCTTATGAATATGATTAACAAAGGCGAGCTTTCCACCATGGCCCCCAAGATGACATACCGCGACTACCCGCTTGCCGTAATCCGCCCGCTCTGCTATGCGGACGAGGGAACCATCATCGCGCACGGGAAGGAGCAGGGCTACATGAGCGGAACCTGCACCTGCGGCTACCAGGACAACTCCGGCAGGAAGGAAGCCCGCCGCAAGCTGGAGCAGCTGACGGATGGCGACGTGCAGAAGAAGAAACGCCTGCTTTCCGCCCTCAAGAATATATACCCCGAGTACCTGCCCTAGGGCCGGGCCCCATACAGCACAGGCCCGGATACCCCGGACCTGCTACAGCTTTCCCCGCCCCGGTCAGGCCTCCGCGAAAAAGGCCGCGCCCTAGAAGTCGTCCGACTCGCCGCCCTGCACGCTCTCCAGATAGTTGTCCATATAGCCCTTGTCCAGGAACATCGTGAGGACCAGCTGGTCCAGGTAGGGCACCTGGCAGTCGTACTCCCCGAAGGCCTCCTTGTATTCGGCAAGGAGCTTGTCCGGCAGCACCATCCAGGCGATGGACAGGCCCTTGCAGAGGAGGTTCGAGAAGGAGTTCATGTAGATGACCTTGCCCTGCGTGTCCGCGTTCTTGAAGGTGGTGTCTATGCTGATGTTCATGGTGTCGTCGTTCTCGATGATGTAGCGGTAGTCCGCCTCAGAAGCCCAGTCCAGTATGCCCTGCCGCCGTTCCGCCGGGTCGTCCAGCGTGAACTCAGGAGGTTCCACGGGAGTGACGAATAGGATTGTCGTACCGGAAGTAAGCAGGGAATCCAGCGAGACGCCCAGGTCATCGACGGCGACCTTCTTGACCCCGAAGCCCGCGTTCTTGAACAGACGCTCCGTGGTGGTGCTCACGTCCTCGGGGATTGCGACGACCGGAGAGATGGAACGGCGAACCTGCTCCGCATAGGTCAGGAGGCTGCCCGACTTCTTCTCGCCGGAAGGATGGCGCAGGGTATGCAGCTGCATCAGCCTGAACATCAGCGCGCCCATGCCCGGACCCACGACGATGTTGTCCACCGGGGCCTCCACCTTGTGGAAGCGGAACATGAAGGCCGACAGGGCCTTGCGGAAGGCCGGATCGCCAAAGCGGTCCCCCCTCTGGTTCAGGTCCACCGTCTCGTCGTTCAGCACGCTGTTGTAGCAGCGGGCCAGAAATTTCTCAAAATACTCTGCGTTGGGCACTATGACAGGACGGCTGCTTCCACTGCCCTCCTCACCGTCGATGAAGGTAGGCACGCTGGTCAGCGACCCCGACTGATTAAAAAACTGGTCTACACTGTTCATATCTGTTCCTCAATGCCATCCGGCAACTTGCCTCGGACTAAATCAATACTATAATTATGGACTATATTTCTGTATTTATCAAGAAGGAAATCCACCCCCGCCCCGGCCACAGGCAGCCAGGGCGGGGAAAACTATCCCAGGAGGGGCCGTCCGCCCCACGACGCCCCAACGGGCCCGGGCAACGCCCCAACAGGCCCGGGCGACGCCCCAACGGGCCCGGGCGACGCCCCAACGGGCCCGGGCAACGCCCCTATTCGGCGACCTCCTCACCTCCACCAGCTTCATCATCTTCACCATACTCGCCGTCCCCGCCATCCTCTTCGTCCGGCGGCACGGCAAAACCGAAGAGCTTGCCAAAAAGCCAGAAGCCGAACTCCAGCAGCACGTGGCGGACTATGAAGACGGCGGCAATCCCGAGGAAAACCCCGTCCAGCGACCGGAGGAAGAAGAACCCCGCCGCCGCCCCCAGGGGCAGGAAAACCGGCCCGCTCCTGAACTGGTGGACGCCCAGCGCCAGCTGCATCAGGAACACCAGCAGGCATATCCCCGTCAGGATGCGGAGGCCCCAACTCCAGTGCAGGAAGAACGCCCCTACGCCCAGAAGCGAAAGCAGGGCAAAAAAAACGAAGCCGATGCGGACAAGCACCAGGAGCATCAGGCCAAGGGACATATCCACGCCCCCCTCGTCCGGCTCCTCCAGCGGCCTGCGGCTGTTCCTGTCTATCTTGCATCCACATTCTGGGCAAACCAGGTCATCCAGATCCTCAATGCTCTTTATGGCAAAGTCAAATTCCTTACGGCAGTTGGGGCAGTATCTAATCATGCTAGCTTAATTTTCGGAATTCTCGGACAAAAAGTGAAAGAGGCTGTTTCAAGAACTGCCGCCTCCTTGTGGACTAAAATCTACAAAAAGCCCCCCTCCACATCCTGTACATTTGCAGCAACAGAGCCAGTTGCAAAAGTTGGTTACTTTTGCACTGGCTCACGAGGGCCTGTGCAACGCACGACGCACATTCGTGCAATTGTGGCCCTCGCAGTGTGATTTGGACCAGTTTCAAAAGTCCGTCTGGGTCTTTTGAAACTGCCACAACAGGTTTGCAGGAGGTAAATATGCAGACGGAAGAACTTTTGACGGGGGTCTACGGGCAGCTGCACGAGCTGCTCGGCGACCACAAGGCTTTCAAGCGGGAGACGCTGGACAGGCTGTCCACGCTTGAAAAGGAAGTAAAGGATGCTCCGGGAGCCAGGACGGCGCGCCTGTGCGCAATCATTTCGGCCCTTTCGGGTGCCGCGTCGCTGTTGGGCAGCCTGGGGCTCAAGCTGGCGGCCTCGTTCGGACCGCTGTGCAGAGGTGCGCAGGCCCTGACGGAACCAACGGCCGCGACAATCGTACGGACGGCAGCCCGGCTTGCACAGCTTGTGGCGACAGCGGTGCCGGCGGCCACAGCGGTGCCGGCGGCCACGGTAGTGCCGGCGGCCACGGTAGTGCCGGTGACAGAGGCACTGGCCTGGCTTGCAGCCGGACCGCTGTGCGGAGGTGCCGCATGAACACGGGACCGCTCGCATCCATCGCACACATCATGAAGGACCGGGGACGGCCCCCCGCGGAAATCTACGGAACCCTGCTGGGCCTCTTCCTTGGAACGCCCTACGTCTGGGGCGGCTCCAGCATACTGGGCACGGACTGCTCGGGATGCGTCTCGACCTGCCTTTCGCATGCGCTGGGACATCCACTCAGGACCACGGCAGACGGACTGTACCGGGAGCACTTCACGAGGAACGCCGGCAGGGTGGAAGAACTGGAAGGGAAGATCGGAGCCGCCTTCTTCCTGGACAAGACCGGCAGGGCCGTTCACGTCGCGGGCTACATGGGCACGGGCCTGTTCGCCAACGCATCCAGCATAGAGCGGGACAGGCGGACCATGCCCCGCCGCCTGGACGAGCTTTTGTCCATGTACAGTGACTTCGTTCCACGGCTCCGCACGCTGGAAGGAAAAACCGGCAGGGAGGCTGACCGATGAAAGGAAGCGTATACGAGGGAGGGATTTCCTCCTGCCTGGGCTACCTTGCCAAGCGGGCGGTCCTGCTGGCGGCGAAGCTCCTGGGCTTCAAAGGCTTCTGCCTGTTCCTTGCCACCGCGCTCCTGGGACTTGGCAGGATTGGAGAGGACGTCTGGCTGACCCTGGCCATAACGCTCGTGTGCAGCGCGAGCGGAATCCGCGTGCTGGATTCCTTCAAGGAAGGGACGGACGCGCTGGATGCAAAAAACGCAATCGCGGCCCGGCTGGGAGGCCCCGCCGCCAAAGAGGAGGTATCCTATGAAACATCTTGGAAAGGCAATCCTATTGCCGCTGCTGGCTGGACTGCTCCTGCACTGCCCTGCCCCGGCGGAAGCCGCGGCCCGGAAGAAGGCCCCGGTACGTCCGGAACAACTGGCACGCGGCCCGGCACCTGGTTCGGCACGCCCGGAACGCAACAAGGCTCAGGCGGCACGCGGCCGGGAGGCGTCGGCGGCCAGTCCGGCACAAGCGGAGCAGCAGAACGCGCCGCATCCCGCAGGGGAGCAAGAGCCAGTTCCGCCGCCGCAAAGGGACAGGGAAAAAGAGGCCGGCAGCGGATCCGCGCCATCCTTGAAGAGGCCGTCCAACAGGACGGCTGACGGCCTGGACCTTGACGCGCTGGAAGAGGAGCTGGGGAGGATTCTGGACGAAAGCGTCCAGGAAGCCCTTGCGAAACAGCGCACGTCGTTTGAACGCGACTACTCCCGCCTCTGGGACTCTCGGAGCTTCTGGAGGCGCGCCGCAATCGGAGAAGGCGGAGCCATTGTGGCCTGCCTCCTTGGAGGAATCTTCATCTGGAACCTGGCGAAATAGCCGGGCCATGTAAAAAACACACAGTGCAGGGCGGGCCCGTCTGTTGGCGGGTCCGCCTTTTTTCGTCCTACGCCCCCGCACTCCCGTAGTGCCTGAGCCCGAACTTCCAGAACGACCAGGCGGCAGTCCCGGCTATGAGCGCGACGAGGGGCGGGGCATAGCACAGGGCCGGATGCCCCACGCTCTTCCCCAAAAGGAGGGCGACCGGGTAGTAGCCGGTAAAGGCATAGGGGACGACGAAGGTCAGGATTGCCTGCATCCCCGTGGAGTAAATCGGGAGCGGGTAGTCCGTATAGTTCTTGAGCCCGTAGTTGTTGTTCGTCAGCAGGGAGACGATTTCCTCGCTCTTTATGGTCCAGAAGCTTACCGTGCCCGTGAAAACCGTGATGGCGGAAAATATCACGAACGCAGAAAGCATGTTCAGCGCATACAGGACAAGGGATGTGGCCGTCCACGCAATCGGAAGCCTGCCCATGCTGTAGAGCCAGAATCCCAGCGAAAGGACAAGGCGCGGTATGAAGGTGTACTGGAACTGCTGCAGGACCATGTACAGGAGGGGGCTGATGGGCCGGGTCAGGTACAGGTCGAACTTTCCCGTCCGCACAAGCTCGCCCATGTCCTTCATCGGGCTCCAGAAGAAAAAGCAGCTGAAGCTGTAGCTGACCCAGCTTGTCGTAAACATGAAGAGGACTTCGTATTTGCTCCATCCGGCGATGCTTTCAAAGTTGTGGAAGATGACCATGAAGCCCGCGAAATATACGCCGATGAGGATCGTGTTGGCAATCAGCTCGAACAGGAGCGCGCCGTGGTAGGCCATCTTCCCCTTCACGTATATCACAACGAAATGCCGGTAGATCCGAGCCAGTTGCAAAAGCCGGTTGCAGCCGCACCGGCCCACGGGTTCTTTTTGAAACCGCCCTATTTTGAACAGGTTCATGCTCAGCCTCCTTGGACGACGAGTTTCTTTGTTCCGGTTTTCCATGTCACTTTCATCAGGACGAACAAAAATGCGAGCCAGAAGACCTGCACCGCAAGCTTTGAGACGATGCTTTTCCCGTCCATCGGAAGGGTGATGATGCTAACGGGAATCTCATAGATTGCCCGGAAGGGAAGGAACGAGTTCAGCTTCCTGAGGGCATCCGGGAACATCGCGGCGGGAATCCACGAGCCGGACAGGAGCTTGTAGATTGCGCCCAGAAGCATGTTCAGCGGCCAGGTCACGATGAGCCAGAAAGCCATGAGCCCGAGTATGAGCGAATAGAGGAACTGTATCAGATACGCGAGCACGACGGAAATCAGGGCGAACGGCAGCTGCGGCGGGCAGCAGAGGGGACTCCCGAAAAAGAGCGCGGAAACGAGCGCGAGGGGAAGGCCGTAGAGCAGGAGCCGTACCGCGCTCTTCCCGACGTGCCTGGCAAAGACCATCGCGCCAAAACCTATGGGCCGTATGAGCTGCACCGCGATGTCCCCGCTCTGAATCTGGCTGTTTATCCACTGCACCGCATCGCACTCGATGAAGGTGGAAATGATGGTCGCCACAATCACGTAGCGGAGCGTGTCCTCCCTGCCCATCGCAAGGCCCGCCGCCGTCTGCGAGGAAAAGAGCGCGGACCATAGGCAGAACTGCATGTACAGGTAGATTATCCGGGACAGGAAGGTTGCCCAGATGGAACTCCGGTACGCAAGGTGCTCCTTTATCCCGATGCACATATAGTCAATATACTTCCGCATTGACAGCCTCCTGCGGCCCGGCCATTCCGTTCAGGTAAATCTGCTTGATGATGTCCTCAAGGTCCGTCGTCCGGTAGCGTTCCTTCAGGGCACCCAGAGTCCCGTCGTACAGAAGGCTTCCTTTGTCGATTATCAGCATCTTCTCGCAGAGGGTCTCAAGGTCGGAAACATCGTGGGTCGTGAGGATGACCGTCGTGTGCCGCTCGCGGTTCACCGCGAGGATGAAGTTCCGTATCCGCTCCTTGGAAAGCACGTCGATTCCGATTGTCGGCTCGTCCAGAAAGAGGATGCCGGGATTGTGCAGGAGAGATGCGGCAAGGTCGGCCTTCATCCGCTGGCCCAGGCTCAAAAGGCGCGGCGGCTGCCCGATGAACTCGTCCAGCCCCAGGATATCCGAAAAAAGCTCCATGTTCTCCCTGTACACCGCGTCGGGAACGCCGTACATGTCCTTGAAAAGGCGCAACGTGTCCAGCACGGGTATGTCCCAGCAGAGGACGCTCTTCTGCCCGAACACGATTCCGATTCCGAGCATGATTTTCCTGCGGTCCTTGGGATAGCTCAGGCCGTTTATGGAAACGCTCCCGCCGTCCGGGGTGAGGATGCCCGTGAGCATCTTTATCGTCGTGGACTTGCCCGCCCCGTTCGGGCCGACGAATCCGACGATTTCCCCGTCCGGGATCGAGAAGGAGATGCCGTTCACGGCGGTCTTGTAGACCTTCCGTTTGAGCCGGTAGTTTTTGGTCAAATTGCTCGCGGTCACTGCCATGGCATGAACCTCCTCTTGCAGCGTTTGTGAAGATGCCATATACTAGCAGAAAAGTGGCAATTGGTAAAATTGAATTATTTGAACGGTACCATCATAAAATTCGATGGTAGAAAACGGATGTGCCGGCACCAGCAGGGGGAACCGAAGACAGCGGCACCAACAGGGGAAACGCAGGTGGCATCATGGACGCGGCACGACGGATTTCCCGACCGTGGCGCGAATCTGCCTGCAACAGAACGAAACGAGCGGCATGGAGGAAGGGAACATGAACATTTTCCAGCTGGAGACATTCCTAAAGATTGCGGAGACCAAAAGCTTCACGGCCGCGGGGAACATCCTGGGCTACGCGCAGTCAACGGTCACCACCCAGATAAAACAGCTTGAGGACGAGCTGGGCTGCCTCCTGTTCGAGCGATTGGGGAAATCCATCGTGCTGACGGCGGAAGGCGAAAAGCTGTGTGGCTACGCGGAAAAGATGCTCCAGCTCAAGCGGGAAATCTTTCTGGAAGTTCCCTCATCCAAGGAGCCTGCGGGAATCATAAAGCTCGGTGTCTCGGAATCCCTCTGCTACGAGCAGTTCCCGAAGCTGCTTTTGAAATACCGCAAGAAATACCCCAAGGTTGACATTCTGATTCAGTTCATAACCCACGAGACGATTCCCGCCATGCTCAAAAACGGCGCGCTCGACCTGGTGTATACGCTCAACCCGCTCATCGAGAACCCGGAGCTGACCCTCATTGAGAAAAAGCGGGAGTTCCTGGGCTTCTTCGCAAGTCCCGCCCACCCGCTCGCAGAAAAAAGCGGCGTGACCGAAAAGGACCTGCAGGACGTGCCGCTCCTGCTGACTTCCCACAACTGCAACTTCCGCGCCATGCTTCTGGAGGATTTGAAGAGACATTCGCTCGTCCCGTCGGTCGCGCTGGAAACGAGCAGCAAGGAAATCCTGAAGCAGTTCGCGGCGAACCAGCTCGGTGTCGCCTTCATGCCGGAAATGGCGGCACGGGCAGAGCTGAAGGCGCGGAAGCTCAGGCAGCTCGACTGGAAGGGAACGGACTTCCCGATTTACTCGCAGCTTTTGATTTACAAGGGAAAGAGCCTCAGCAAGGCAATCGACGCGCTCGTAAAGATGATAGCCGGCGGAAAGGACTGACGGCAAGGCCGGGACAATGCGTGTTCCCGCACTGCCCAGAACGGCTTCCCGGCCCAGCGAAAGCTAGCAAGAGTCCTGAAGATGTGATAGAGTTATGAGGCAGTTTCAAGAAGCCCTCGCGGCTTCACCGCAAGGAGAAAACAATGGCGATTATGGAAAGGCCAAAGGTAACGGCCCTGGATGATGGCGGAAAGTACTGGGAACATGAGTACGAGGATTTCTACCTGAAGGCCTATGTCCCTGCTTCAAAGATTGACGGCAGCGTGAACAATTATACGTTCAAGCAGCCTTTGCTCACAATCTTTGAAGAAACAAGACAGACCAAGGATGAAGCCATTGCGTTCGCGAATAAAAATGGCTTTGCGGAAATTGCGTCGGCGTATGACTCGTCGGTTCTGTTTGTGTATCCCACATGCAGCGGCGGATGGGAAAACGCGACGGAAAAACTGTACGCATCTTTTATCGCGGAAGTAAAGATGACGCCGGAATACAAAGACGGCATCACGGAATATACCGATTTTTTCACGCACGAGTTCATGGGCTATTCAATCCGCGGGGCAATTTTCCGCGCAGACATTTACAGCTACGGAAAATCCGCGGATTTCGTCGCGAAAAAGCTTCTGAAAAAGATCGACGGGGTATACCTGTGGGGCCCCGGTGAAATTACCCCAGCGATGTGCTCAATGGAAAGACTGAGCGTGATTCCCCAGATTGAGCGGAAAGATATCGCGATTATCAGCGTCGGAAATTCCGAGGGCATAAACGCGGCTTTTAAGGACTGCCAGCATGTGCTCGTCAAAGATAAAGCTGACTACAAAGCCGATTACGAAAACTTCGTATGGAAATACAAGATCTGGTGCGGGGTCCAGCAGATTGAGCCGGACTTCAAGACTCTGGACATGACGGAAGAGGCCTCGTGTGCGGAAGTAAAGACTTCAAAGGACAACAAGGCCGTCAAAACCCAGACGCACAGAATCGGTTATTTTGCATACTACAACAACACTCTTTTTAAGGACGGCCCCGTTCCTCTTTTGCTGGGATTCCATGGCGGCGGAGACTCCTCCATGTATCTTACCTACGTTGCCGAATGGTGGGAAATTTGCCACCGCTACGGTTTCTTGTTCGTCTCGCTGGAAAACCATCAGTTCATTCCCGCTACCGAAGTCGCGGAGCTTATCGAAGAATTGAAAAAGAAATACAGCATCGATGAAAAACGCATCTATGCCACGGGGTTCTCTATGGGAAGCTGCAAAACCTGGGAGCTGTATCAGGAATACCCGGAAATCTTTGCGGGCCTGGCACCTGTCAGCGCGATGTTCCCGGTGCGGAACAATTTTCTGTCCCAGTCAAACAGCGGAAGGCTGAACAGGGACGTTCCCGTCCCCTTGTTTTATTCCGGCGGTGAATGTTCCTTCGTCACGGAATTGCCCTGCAAGGACGAAAGCGGCTTGGAACGGATACAATACATTGCGGAGGTAAACAAGCTGAAGGCAAAGTTCGATATTACTTTCGCAGAAAAAGACACATGGCCGGACCCAATCTGGGGCGTCGGCGGCGAAACAGTGGAAGTAGTTCACGACGATTCCAGGGACAGCGACCTGACGATTCAGTATTACGAAAGCGAGGACGGAATTTGCAGGACCGCGTTTGCCAGCGTGAGCGGCCAGGTGCATGAATGCCGCCATCATTCCTGCGAGGAAGCCTGGAAATTCATTTCCAGATTCTCCAAATAGTGCCGCCCCCCGGCCCGTGTACAGGCTCCCGCCCTGTGCACCGCCCCCGCCAGCCGTTCCGCACGGCTCGCCCTGTGCCGGTCGTCAGTGCTGCTCCCCGGCTTTATAGCAGATTACGCTGTCGGCCTGGCTGTACTGCTTGCCAGCTTCCAGCGCGAAGGGATGCTGCATGTCCACGCCGCCGAACCACTTGTAGGGGCGGTCGTTTTCCGTCCTGCCCTCGCATATCTCGACAGCCCCCTGCCTGAGGCAGCGCATCAGCGATATGTCGTCAAAGCCCCGCGCGTGCCCGTGCAGGATATAGTCCGCCTCGTTCTCAAGGAACAGAAGCTTGTCCAAGCTCTGCACGAACTCGTCCATCTTCGGGCATCCGTCCAGCTGCATCCACAGGTGGTGATTGATGGAATCCCCCGTGAACAGAATCCGCTCCTCTTTGAGCAAAAGGAGAATGCTTCCCTTCGTGTGGCCGGGAATGTCGTATACCGCAAGGGTCTTCCCTCCCAAGTCCAGCAGGTCGCCGCCCTTGAGGGGCTTGAACGGCGGCATGGACAGGCCGTATTTCTTGCAGCTCTCCGCGAACTCCAGGATGTTCACAAACTGGGCGGCCAGCTCGTTGTCGGCCGGATTCATGTAGGCTTCCTCAAAATAGATGTTCCCGAATATGTGGTCGGGGTGTCCGTGCGTGTTCACGACGACGATCGGCTTGTCCGTGATTTCGCGCACGGCCTTGTGGAGGTCGTTGTAGCCGTTCATCGTGTCGATGACGCAGACCTTCTCCTCGCCGACGACTATATAGCCCGACGCCTCATGCGCCTCATCCATCAGGTAGATATCCGGCCTCAGCTGCGTAATGAACAATTGCTTCGTGTGGTTCATATTTTCCCTCCTCCCGGTGTCATGACAACGCAGCTTTATACTAGCACAAACCAGAGTGCTGTTCAATGATGAACAAAAATTCTACGTAATGGCACCCCGTCAGCCTGATGTTCACGGAATTCCAGAAGTCCAGAAATATGCACTTTTCCCCCTTCCGATGGTCCAAAAATATGCAAAAAAGCAAGATATGACAGTCCAGAAATATGCATTTTTTGAACTTTTGACCGTCCAAAAATATGCATTCCTCTTGAACAGCATAATTCCCGCCCCAGCCCCCCGCCTTGTCCGCCCTACCTATGCCCCGCCTGCCCGACTTTCCTTTTTCGCCCATCCGTGCTACAATTCCCCATGGAGGCTAACAATGAAAAAATGCATCGCGGCCTGTGCCGCACTCGCCGTGCTCCTGCTCGCGGCGGCCGCCGGCAGCAGGCGGGACCGGGCGGACGAACTGCGCTTCATACGGAAGAACCAGATACGCTACAAGAACTTCAACGGGACACCCAGGAACACCGTCATATTCTACGGCGGCTTCCACGGCACGGGAAACGATTTCGTCTTCCGGCAGGTGGACCCGGAGCACGAGGTCGAAGTCCAGGCGACCAGCGACGAGGAGTTCTTCATTTCCAAACCCGTCAGGTTCGGCACCCGCTACGTGCTGGAATACTGGTACTGGACCGACAGCGACGAAAACTACGAGGGCTTTTCCGCCGCCCGCAACTACCATGAAAACAGCAGCCCCCTGGTCATAGACATCCCCTACGAGCCCGGCTTCTACTACTTCGGCTACTACGACGGGCGCCCCTCCATAACGACGGGCGAACTGGTGGAATGGAACAAGAACAGCTCAATCGAAATGAAGCCCGCCGCCCTCAAGAAGGCCATCAGCTGTTACCGGGGAACCGAATGGGAGCCGCTGCTTAGGGAAGAATACAGGAAGGCAAAGGAAGAGGCAAAGGAATACAAGGCGCAGCGCAGGGCCAGCAGGAAGGCCAAGGACTGACCCCGCACGGGCGGTGAGGACGCGCGGGGCAACACGTACGCCAGCACACAGGAGCACCGTGAAACACGTACAAGCCGCATGGTGCAACACGCGGTGCGGGCGCACAGTGCCGGTCGCCGGTGCAAAAAAAAGGACCCTGCCCCGAAAGGCAAGGTCCCCATCATCCAAGCCGCACGGGCCTAGAACATATACACGTAGTTGAAGCCGAGCGTCAGGCCGCGACGGGTCATGATATCCCAGTCCCAGCTCGTTCCAAGGAACTTCCATTCGCCCTTTGTCGGAGTGAAGTCCAAGAGGTAGCGCAAGTCGCCCATAATCATATTGTGTGAATCGAACTTGTAGCCGAAGCCAACACCTACGATAGCACCGGGATTGAGCGAGGTCTTGACGTCCAAGGTATAGGAATCATCGTCATCGTCATCCCTATAGGAAACCTTATCCGTCTGGTTCCCATCATAATACGTAGTGACATTTCCAGATGCTTTGCCACTGGAAGTGCTGAACGAGCCGACCGGAACGGAAAGGCTCAATCCCGCGAAGGGAGAAATGACCATTCCGCTGCCCACCTCAAAGTCGTAGCCCACCAGGATGGGGAAGTCTATGGAGTTGTAGGCGATACTGCTCTCATAGTCATATTCAGTTACAACTTTGTTTGTATGAGTAACTCTAGTACCATTAGTATATGTATAGGTTTCCCATATGTCGGTATCGGAATACTCCGTCTTATAGCCCAAGCGGTTGTGGGAGTAGCCGAACTCCGGCTGGATAAACAGGCCGGGGACCGCGTCAAAGCTAATCCTTCCTATAATCGCACCGCCTGCCAGGAAGCTCTTGAAGGGCTGGGTAGAGTATGAGTAATTGTCACCACTTGTCATATCACTGGCAAGGCTTGACCCCAGCCCAAATCCGAAGGTTCCCCTCGCTCCTATTCCAAAATGTACCTGTGCGGAAAGCATACCCGCCGCAAGAAGAGCAAGCGCGGACGCAATCAACTTTTTCATAAGCTTACAAGCCTCCTTTTGTGCATAACAGCTTTTTTTCAATGTAAGGCAACAAATTAGTTTTGTCAAGACACAATACATCCAAAAACTCCATTTCACGCGAATTCACGCAAAAATATGGAGCCTTTTGCCCTACAAATTCCCTATCGGAAACCGCCACAGGCAAATTAAGTTTTTTCAAACAAACTTTTATACCCCGCCGCCCCTGCCTGTTTCCCAGGCCACCCATCGGGAGCCTCCGGCACCGCCTCCCAGCCGTCCCAGGGCCGTTCCAAGGTGTCGCCACGGACGGCAGAATTCAGTCCGCCCGCTGGCCGTCCGCGGCAATCCGGTCCAGCTCCTCCAGGCCCAAGCCCGTCGCCTGGGCTATCTGCCCGCGGGTCAGCACGCCCATCGCCAGCAGCTTGCGCGCGGTCTCCTCCTTCTCGGCCCTCTGTACCTCCTTCTGGACCTCCATCTCTATCTCCTTCCGGGCCTCCTTCAGTTTCTTCCGCAGTTCCCGCCTCACTCCCTTCTCAATCCCGAGCCTCAGCTCGTTTTTGTAGTCCGCCTCGGCCCTGTCCATCGACAGGTGGTAGGCCCACGCCCTTTCTTCATCCGTAACCTTGTTGTACGACCTCATCGCCATGACCAACTCCTCCCTCCATTCCGGCTTGCTGCCCAGCTCGGCAAGAACATATTCATCCGTGCTCCCCGCTATGAATTTACACCAGTTCGCCGCCTTTTTCAAGCTTGGATCCACTTCCCCCAAGCCGTCCGCGGTGTCCTTCAGGCTGAAGAACAGGATCTGCAGCCGGTCCGAAAGCAGCGTCCCGTCGTCCAGCCTCATCATCGCACGGTGGAAAAACTTCCTGTCAGCGAACAAGTCGAAGTCTATGAGGAAAATCTGGTACACGAAGGGCACCGTCCTGTAGTCCTCCCCCTCCTTGAGCGTCCCGGCCAGCAGCTTGCTGCCGTAGTACAGGGCCCGGACCTTCTGGTTGTCGTTCGCCCTGGTCAGCTGCAGCTCTATGTCCGCCCGCTGGCCGCCGTCGAACTCGCAGTTGATGTCCAGCCGGGGCTTCTTCTTGCCCACGATGTCGGGCAGGAGCTCGGGGTTCCTCACGCTTGCCCACCGCACCTTCCTCCCGGTCACCGCAGAAAGGAAGTAGCGCAGGCAGGTCTTCGATTCCCTGGTGTCGCTGGCAAGAAAAAGCTTGAAGGGGACGTCGCTCTTCAACGATATCCTCCGCCCCTGCGCAACCATGCGAGCCGCAAGCTCCAGGACCTCACGTCCAAAAAACTCCTCTTCCCCCGCAGACGGAAAGGCATGCTCCGTGTTGTGATTCATCTAATGCACCTCTGTACACCTTATCTCCGTACAGGGCAGCATTTTTGTCACTTTTCCACGAAGAAATCTGAGAAAAAACGTAAGCTTGTTTCAAAATTCGGGTATTTTTAAAACTGCATCACTATTTTAGTGTTTGCAGACACTATCCTGCCTTATGGAGCGTGCCACATGCTGGCCGCCGCTGGGATTGGCTATCCTGACGAAGTATGTGACCTCGTTCTCGCTGACAATCCCGCCGCCGTTGTACGGCATCCCCGCCTATATCGTCTTGAACCTGTTCGCCGTCGCCTTCCCGTGTCCGTAGTGGAGCGTCCGCTCGCCCAGGGATGTGATTCTTTCCGCGCTTTTCCGTATTGCGTCCAGGTTGCTGTAGAGGTGGCCCGTCGCGGGACTCAGCCAGTTGTCGAGGGCATCGCCGACGAGGAGGTCTTTCCCGGCGACGTCTATGCCGATGGAACCGGCCGTGTGTCCCGGAAGCTCCATGACCTTCGCATCGATTCCATACGGGGAAAGGTCATCGCCTTCTTTGACGTATATCAACTTTTCCGGCTTTTCAACTTTCCTGTCCCGCAGGTCGTTCAGGGACAGGCCGAGCACGACGCGTCCCACCAGCCCGTATGACATGAGGGGTTGCCTGTCATAGCTGTCGAACAGTTCCAGGTCCGCCTGATGGACGGCGACGGGGATGCCGAAGTGCTTCGCAAGCCGGGCAGCGTTCTCCGCGTGGTCAAAGTGCACGTGCGTCAGCACGATAAGCTTCATCGTGTACGCGCCGCATTCCGCAAGGACCTTTTCGTAGCCCGCCGCGCTCCCCGTATCGACGAGGATTGCATTGCTCCCCTTCGCGACAAGATAGCAGTTGTCAGTTCCGCCCTGTATCCGGCGTACCGTGTGCGCAGTCTGTTCCATCGTTATTCCTCCTCGGTTTTATGCTCAAAGTCCAGCCTGAGCAGCTCCTTGCCGTTCGGCAGGGGAAAGGCCTCCCGCAGTATCCGCGCATAGCCGATGCCACGCATCACGTCCGTCAGTGCCTGCTCTTCCATCTGATGGTGCACCTCGTCCAGCCGGTCAAAGGCGTGCAGGTAGGGCGAGTCGGAAACCCACTGCGCCTCGTCCCTGTTGATTTGTATCGCGCAGGAAACGTAGTCCGGCTTTACCTGACGGATGACCTTCTGGAATGCCGGGTAGCCGATGTATTCAATCAAGAGGTTCGCAATGACAAGCTCGGACGCGGGAAGCTTCTCGCATTCGTTCGCCACATCGACGCAGAGGCACTGCAATATGCCCGCGAGGTTTGCATGCCGTTCTGCCGCCGCCGCAAGGTACTGCCCGTTTATGTCGATGCCGTAGACGGCCGTGTACTTTTCGGGACGCACGTGCTCAAGCCCGTTCCCCCCCGCGACGCCGAGGACCATCGCGCTTGTGACCGGGTAGGCCTCGAACTGCCCTTTCATCATGGCGTTCATCGTCTGGAGCTGGTTCACGGAGCTCAGGCTCATGTGCTTCTCGTAGTCGTCAAGGGATATACCCGTCCACGGATTGTCATACTCGTTCATTATTTCCTCCATTTTCCTCCCCCATCGGCGCGCCGGGAACGGCAGCGGACTCCGGAATGGTCGGATTGTCCTGTGCCTTCATTTTTCCTCCCATCTTTCCTCCCGTTGCCTTGTTCCAGCGGACAAACGCCACGCCGATGATGAGCACATAGCCGACGATGCTTGACGGGAGCGGCATTTCATGCAGGAACAGGAAGCCCCACAAAGTTGCGAACAGCACCTGCGTATAGTCAAAGACGGACAGGTTCTTCGCCGGGGTGAACTTGTACGCGCTCGTTATGGAGAACTGACCGAGCGCGGCGGATGCCCCTGCCAGAACCAGCATGAGCCACTGGGCCGCGCTCATCGGCACGAAGTGTGCCAGCATGAAGGGCAGGGTCAGCAGGCAGGAGAAGAGCGAGAAGCATATCACGATGACGGGAGTCTTCGCGCCTTTCCCGGTTGCCCTGCGGACGAACACATACGCGGTGCCTGCCCCGAACCCGCCGTACAGGCCTGCGAGGGACGGGACGAGCGCCATGTTGCTGCCCGTCGGCCGTATGATGAACAGGGCACCGATGAACGCGATGAGCGTGGCGATGATGTCCGTCCGAGAGGGCTTTTCCCGCAGCAGGGGAATGGACAGGACAATCGCGAAGAAGGGCGACAGCTTGTTCAGCATGTTCGAGTCCGCCAGCACGAGCTTGTCGATTGCATAGAAGTTCGCGATGACCGCCGTCGTTCCAAAGAGGCAGCGGAAGAATATGTCCGGGCCGTATGCCTTCGTTATGACGAACTTTTCCCGCTTGCTGAGCAATGTGCCGGCTGCTATTACAAGTGCGACGGCATTGCGGAAAAAGGCTTTCTGCATGGTCGGAAGCTTCCCCGAAAGGCGCACGAAAAAGGTCATCAGCGAGAAACCAATACCCGCAAGGATGATGCATACAATGCCCTTTATCTGCTCGTTCCTGCCGCCTGTGCTGGCAGCGTCCATATCGAACCTCCCTTTGTGCCCATCATACCGCATCCCGGCGGGAATTTCCAGAGCCGGGCCCCGGAAGCGCGGGCCGCCACATGCCGCCTCATGTCGCCACCACAGACGGGAGCAATTGGGGCCCCGGAAGCGCGGCCGCCACATGCCGCCACCTGCGGCCGCCCCCGAGAAGGCGGCCCTTCCCATTCCCCGCGGAATATGGGATACTGGGGGTATGAAGAACATGCCGACCTATAAACAGCTCGATGAAATGATGGAAAGTGACTTCTGCCTCTTCGTTTTCATACTGACGGATATGCAAGGGATTCTGGAGGACGACCAGAAAACTGTGGAAAAGCAGTTGTATTCCGACGAACTGGCGGTCCTGGCCGACACCAACGCACAGATTGTGGAGATGTTGCAGGATAAGGAATTCTTCTTCGGGAAGAGCGAAGAGGAACTTATCATCAGCATGTTCGAGCGGCTTCCCGAAAAGAACCGGGATAGCGTTGCATTTGCCATGGACACGTTCGTCAAGCTGATCCAGGCGAACTTGGAGAAAACGAAGGGGAAACACCGCAAAAAGCAGGAGGACCTGCTGGCCAGGTGCCTTTACATCACGGAGCTGCTGTACCTCCTGTTCAATCAGATTGATTCGGACACTCCCTACCGGGAGGCTTTCTCCATAGGGCTGGATGCCGCAGAGGAGATGCTCGACACCGATTTATGGAAAGAAGACAACGAAGAGCTGTGGGGCAAGGACTGTGCGGAGAACCGAAGGGCTTTCATCAAGGGACTTCGTGACAAGCTGGAGCAGGCGGACAAGAAGGAAGCCCTGGAAAAGACCCTCTGCGGCATTCTGGACGGCCTCGGCACGGATGACAGGAACTATATCTGCTGCGAGGTGATGGACTATGCGGAACTAGACACGCTGGACAAGCTGGACGAGATGCGGGGGGAATACGGAGGAACGGAAGTGGACCTGTCCGCATATATGGACAGGGCCGCAGCCGCCAAGCAGATGGCACGGAACTTGCGCAAGAAGTACGCCCCACCCGCAGACAATTCCGATACGGAGGACACCGACACGGAAGAATAAGGACTTCTGGCCGCAGCCGGACGGCCCTACGAATTGCCTGCCGGCCCGACTCAACCGGCCCTGCCAATTGCCTGCCGGCCCGACGCGGGACGTAGGCCGGGTGCTAACTCGACTCAGTCCGGGTACGGACTGAACGCGGGCCGATGCTGACCTCCTCGGAAGCGGGAACGTCAGTCCGCAGCCGCAGGCTGGCCCGCCGTGCCCGCTTCCGCCCCGTCAACGCTCGTGATAGTGCCGTCAAAGTATACGAAATCCGCATCCGGATATTTCCAGACCGCGCGGAATATGGTGGGCCGCTTTATGCCGTCCGAATAGACCGCGTAGCCTTCGCAGCGGGCTTCCCAGGGAATGTATTCGACCGTTCCGTCAGAGGAAGCCTGCCCCCGTTCATCCGTCGAAAAGCAAACCATCTCTCCCCCATCGTTGAAATGGAAGCGGCCGGCAGCGCGTACCCCCTCGTTCTCTATGCGGGCCTCCACGGTATACACGTCAATCTGCGTGAAGCTCACGCAATCCTGCAGGAGCGCTTCCGGCAGGAATATGCTTTCCGCAAGATAGGTAACGAGGCACGCCTTGTCCATCTCGGAGCCGGTCTGGTCAAACAGGGTCAAAAGCTTCGCGAGCACGCCCTTCATGCCGCCTTTTCCGCCCGTATAATAGTCATAGCCCTGGAAAGGCACTCCGAACATCCTCGCGTCAATGAAGGCAAGCCGTGACGGGGTATCCGCAAAATCCATCTGCGTATAGTCAATCTGGAGATTCGGCCGGTTCCTTCCCAGCGAGAACGCGATATCCCTGTATTCCATCGCCAGCACGGATTTCCGCTCCCTGCCGATATAGCCGCAGGCTTCCATATACTTCTGGAGCAGGGGCGGCAGCCTTTCAAAATCCTCCTTTGCATACAGGCCGCCGTTCGTACGCAGCTGTGCGGCCTGCGCCCGTGCCGCGGCATCCCGCAGGAACTGCCTCTTGAACGGAGAATAGGGTATGCCGAACCATACCGCCACTAAAAGAACAAGGACCGCAACGCCCGCCAGAATTTTCATCTCTTTCTCCCTACCAAAATCTGATTCCAACTACAGGAAATACGTCCGCATCTCGCCCTTGCCCTTGACGGAGACTTCCACACCCTCCCCGTAGCTGAACGCGTCCCTGGTCTGCTCCCAGGTCGCCTCGCTCACGTGGATGCGCATGGGCATGCCGGTGCTCTCCATGCGGCTCGCGACGTTGACGGTGTCGCCCCAGAGGTCGTAGATGAACTTGCTCCTGCCTATGACCCCCGCGACCAAGTTCCCCGTGTTCACGCCGACACGTATCTCCAGGTCGCTGCCCCACGTATCGTTGAAGTTCCGCACGTCCTCGAGCAGGCCCTGGGCAAAGCGTATCATCTTCTCCGCATCCTTCTTCCCCCCGCCCTCGGAAAGGCCGGTCGCCGCCATGTATGCATCGCCTATCGTCTTGATTTTCTCGATTCCTTCCCGCCTGGCCCGCTCGTCGAACTTGGACGTAAGCCTGTTGAGCATGGTGACGACGTCCTCCGCGCTCATCACCCCGCTCATCTTGGTGAAGCCCACGATGTCGGTGAACAGCACCGTTGCATTCTGGAACTTCTTTGCTATCGTCCGGTCCGGATGCTCGGTCAGCTCGGCAGCAACCTCAGAAGGAAGTATGTTCAGCAGCAGGCTCTCCGCCTTTTCGTTTGCCCGCTTGAGTTCACGAGTCCGCTCGTCAACTTTTTCCTCAAGGACCTTCTGGTAGCTTCGCATCGAATAGATTTTCCAGGCGACGAGCGCGAGGAACGCGGCGACGATCAGTGGCCAGAACCAGCGTCGCTGCCAGAGGTAAGGCTGCTTGACGACCGTGAGCGGCAGGGACGGCTCCCCCTGCACACCGTCGCTGTTCTGCGACAGTACCGTGAACTGGTAGGTCCCCGGCCTCAGGTTGGTGTAGGACACGCTCCGTGCCGGGGTCCAGTCGGAGTAGCCATCGTCAAAGCCCGCGAGCCTGTAGCGGAAGGTCATGCTGTCCGAGGAGACGAAGCTCATCCCCGTGTACTTGATGCTGAGCCTCTTCGCCGACGGCGGGAGGACTATCGTCTCCCCGCGCCATTCGCTCGTCACGTTGTCAACCGTGTAGTCCTCTATCTCAATCCTCGGGGCAAACTTGTTCGTGCCCCCCTTGGACGGGTCGTAGATGGCGAATCCGTCGGTCAGCGTGAACCAGATCCTTCCCTCCGAGTCCTTCTCGGAAAGGGAGGTGGACGTGACCCCGCTCGTGACAAGCCCGTCCGAAGCCCCGTAATAGCGGGCAGAGACCTTCTTCCGCGTCCCCGCGACGACCTCCTGCATCTCCGCGTACGGCACCGAGAACACGCCCTTGTTGCAGGTCATCCAGACAAGGCCCTGGTCGTCGCATATCATCTGGAACACGCTGTCCGTCCCCAGGCCGTTGCGCGAGCTGAAGCTGACGAAGCTGTCGGTCTCCTCCATATAGCGGGAAAGCCCCGTACCGGTCGCTATCCAGATGCCGCCGTCGTAGTCGAGTATCTTGAATATGACGTTGCCGGAAAGCCCTTCCTCGTTCGTGTAGTGCCGGGTGATGGTCTCATCCTCCAGCACGAAGACACCGCCCCCGTTCGTCCCCGCCCAGACCCGGCCCGCCGCGTCCTCGTAGAGCCACATGATGTAGTGGTTGGTGAATCCATCATCGCGGGTGAGCGTGGAGATGTGCCCGTCCTCGTGGTGGATTATCGAAAGGCCGTTCGGGGTTCCCTCGTAATAGTCGCCGCCCGCCGTC
>JAILON010000120.1 GCA_024690865.1 Treponema sp.
GTCACGGCGTAGCTCCCGCCGAAGGTCCCGAGCGTCAGGTCGGTGTTGGTCTGCCGGTTTTGCCCGGAGCTTTTTATGACGGGGTCCTTCTTGCTGTCCTCGGGCTGAACCGTGTCCGCCGGGGTGTCAGGCTCGGAGGCCGTGGGCAGCTCCATATTCTGAGTTGTCGTCGTCCTGTTTGCCTGGGGGAAATGCTTGTTCGCGAATTCCTTTATTCTGCCCGCTGTGGTTGAGACTACCTTTGTCCAGCTTGACTGTTCGCTGGACAGTTTGTCCCGTGCATTCGAGAGGATGCTTCCCACGTCAGAGAGAAAGTTCCTGCAGGAATTGAGTATGCTGCTTATCCTCGCGCCCCTGCCCCCGTCTCCGGAGCCGGAGCTGCCACCGTTGTTGTTTCCGCTTCCGCCGGAGCCACTGCCGGAGCCTGAGCCGGAATTGCTGCCGGAGTCGTTCCCTGAAACACCGGAACCAAAATACTCTTTTTTTGTTACATTACCATTCTCGTCATAGTGGACAAAATAGTCGCCTTCATAGGCGACTGACCCTCCGCCCCCCGAGCCACTTCCGGAGTTGCCGGAGTTGCCGGAGTTGCCGCTGCTGTCGGAGTTATTACCAGAGCCGCTGCCGGAGCCGTTGCTTGAACCGCTGTTGTTGCTGCCGGAACTACCGGAACTGCCAGAGTTGTTGTTCGAGCTGCTTCCGCTGCTGGAGCTGCCGCTTGAACCGCTGCCTGAATTGTTGCTGGAGCTTCCACTGGAGCCGCTGCCTGAGCTGCTGCCAGAGTTGCTGTTGGAGCTGCTACTTGAATTGCTGTTAGAACTGCTACTTGAGCTGCTGTTGGAGTTGCTGCTTGAACCGCTTCCTGAACTTTTCGCCATCTGATGCCTCCATCAACGCACTTGCGTCTTATATTTTCCTTAAACAAATTCGCATGAATACAGTTACGGGCCGGAGTTTTCCGCACCGCCTTGAAAGCCCCGCATTGTTTATGCTATAATGATAGAATGAAGACAGTCATTTTAGCCGGGGGCAAGGGAACCCGGTTGGGAGAAGAAACCCAAAAGATTCCCAAACCCATGGTGGAGATAGGAGGCTATCCTATCCTCTGGCACATCATGAAGATATACAGCTTTTTCGGCTACAATGACTTCATCGTCCTGACGGGCTACAAGGGCCATGTCATAAAGGACTATTTCCTGAACTACTACTCCCGCTACAGCGACATGACCATAGACCTGGCCAATAACGACGTGCAGATAAACAAGATGCGCAGCGAGCCATGGAAGATAACCCTCCTGTACACGGGCGAAAACACGCTGACGGCCGGCAGGATAAAGCGGGCCGCGTCATACATAGGCGGCGAGGACTTCATGCTCACCTACGGGGACGGCGTGGCGGACATCGACATAGGAAAGCTGGTGGACTCGCACTACGACTCCGGCAAGCTTGTCAGCCTTACCGCAATCCAGCCCGTCGGCCGCTTCGGAGCCTTGGACATAGCCGAGGACGGAAGCATCAGGAGCTTCCAGGAGAAGCCCCAGGAAGGAGGCACTTGGATAAACGGTGGGTTCTTCGTCTGCAGAAACAAGGCCCTGGACTACATAGGGGAAGACGCCGACAACACGATGTGGGAACGGGCGCCCCTGCAGGCCATCGCCGCCGACGGGCAGCTGCACGCCTACAAGCATTCCGGCTTCTGGCACCCCATGGACATGCTCAAGGACAAGCAGGAGCTGACCCAGCTGTGGCACGACCACGTCGCCCCCTGGGCCTTCTGGGAAGTCTGGATGCAGGGCAGGCAGGCGTAGGGCCGAGGATTGCAGTATGGAAACATCTACATCTATCATAGAAAAATACAAGTCAAGCAGGGGCCTCACCCTGTACCTCGCGATAAGCCTCGCGGCCATTGCCGTATGCCTCGTATTCCTGCTGCCTCCGATCAACGCAGGCCTGTATTCAGGCATCTACCGCCCCTTGACCGATGCCTTCTTCCGCATCTTCGGGAAACGCTTTGACGACGGGGAAATCACCTTCCTGGGCAAGAGCGTCGAGTTCGTCCAGAAGTACTACTGTTCCGCCCCCTTCTTCAAGGGCCTGCTTGCCTGTACCGTCATCTGGATCGCTGCCATACTCCTCTTCGTCAGCTACAGCCTCAAGGGGGAAAAGCGGGTCTGCCTCTGGGAAAAGGTCGTCTTTTCCGTCATAGCCATCCTGTGCTTCACCTGCTTCTACCACAGCGACATCCTGAACACGGCGGGATCCTCGTTCACCTTCCTGAACGGCCACATACTGGACTTCTACACGGTCAACGCCGACCTGGGCTACTACGACATCTACATGCCGGGGGTCTACATCATCTTCGCCATCTGGAACATTCCCCTCTATATACTGGGCTACGGAAGGACGCTCGTACCCTTCCACGAGATGGCCTATCCCTATCCGGTCTACCTCTGGTTCAAGCTGCTGCCGGCCATCTGCTACTTCCTGACCTCATACCTGATAAAAGAAATCATGATGGAGGTGGGCTTTTCCGAAAGGAAGGCCCGCATCGCCCAGATCGTCTGGATAGCCTGTCCCCTGGGCTTTTTGAGCCAATTCACGCACGGGCAGTACGACATATTCGCCCTCTGCCTGTCGCTCATGGGCTTCTTGAGCTACCTGCGCCACCATGAGAAGCGCTTCATGCTCTTCTTCATAATCGCAGTGACATTCAAATACTTCGCCCTGCTCTACTTCATGCCCATGCTCCTTCTGAGGGAAAAGAACTTCTTCAAGGCCGCGCTCAAGACGGTCATGGTGGTCATACTGAACGTCCCCATGCTGCTGAACAAAGGCTACGGCGCAGGATACGTTGAGTACACGGCGCGGAATTCCCTCATGGGCCGGGTCATGTTCCCCCACGTCGTATTCGGCCACAGCGGGGCGGCCCTGCCCATAATCCCCCTGCTCTTCATCCTCCTCTTTGTCCACATCTTCTTCTTTGCAAAGGAGGCCAAGAGCAAGGAGGGTGTCTTTGCCCAGATCGTCTGCTATGCCAACTTCGCCAACTTCGCCATGTTCGGCTTCCTTTTCTGGCATCCCCAGTGGCTCCTGTACGCGACCCCCTTCCTGGTATTCACGATTTTCCTGGCCAGGGACAAGCGGATGGTGATAGCGCAGGAAAGCCTTCTGGCCGTCTTCTACACCGTCTGCAAGATAAAGAGCTTCGCCGCCGACGGGGCGCAGCACATGCTGGCCGGGGGCCTGTTCGGTCCCAGCCTGCAGGACATAGACAGTTACTTTCCTATGAAAATGCAGTTTTTATGGATAAGCCCCTTTGCATCCGCACTGCTGGCCCTTGCCCTCTTCTTCATCTTCTTCATGAACAGGGACCTGGCCTTGGGCAGGACGGACTGGAACCGGGAGGACCTGGACGAAATTCCGTTCGGCATGCTGCGGGGCTACGCATTCAGCGGCACGATGCTCTTTTTGACGGCGGCGGCCTGTACGCTGATTATGACGCTTCTTTTGAGGCAGGTAGGGTGAATTATGTTTGAGAATATGACCAAGGAAGAGGCCGGAGCCTCCATTCTGGAGAGCGTCAAGGCCTACTATGAGAAGTTCATGCAGAAGGCCGAATACCGGGACGGCGACAGGATTCCCTACGCCTCCCGCGTGTTCGACGACAGGGAGATGGTGAACCTGGTGGACAGCGCGCTCGAGTTCTGGCTCACCCAGGGCCGCTACAGCAACAGGTTCGAGAAGGAATTCGCCCGCTATCTGGGACTCCCCTCAAGCCTGCTGGTCAACTCCGGCTCGTCCGCCAACCTGCTGGCCTTCATGACGCTGACATCCCCCCTCCTGGGAGAGCGGGCCATAAAGCGCGGCGACGAGGTCATAACCGTCGCATGCGGCTTCCCCACGACCGTGACCCCCATACTG
>JAILON010000134.1 GCA_024690865.1 Treponema sp.
CGCGCCAATCTCGTTTCCTTCACGAAGCTTGAAGTTTGCAATACTTTTCTTTGCTCTTGTCTTAACAGCTTTCTGTCCGGTAATCTGAGTAAGATCTGTTACTGCAGCATCAAGAAGTTTCTTATTCGTGAGAGCCTCGCCCACACCCATGTTCACGACAACCTTTTTTATAACAGGTATCTGCATAACGGATGTATAACCCTGCTCCTTGAAGAGCTCGGGGGCAATTTTTTCCTTATAGACTTTCTTAAGCCGTGGTACGTAATTTTCCATTACAGTGCTTCTCCACACTTGCGACAGACGCGAATCTTCTTGTCGCCGTCAATTTTATATCCTGCCCTAACAGGCCGTCCACACTTCTTGCAGACCAACATCACATTCGAGATGTCAAGCGGGGCTTCAACCTCTGCGATTCCACCAGCATCCTGCTGGCTCCTGCGCTTGATGGCCTTCTTGACCAAGTTGGCACCACCCACGATAACCTTTGCCGTGTTCGCTTTGCGAATCACACGGACAACGGTACCACGCTTGCCCTTGTCCTTTCCGGCGATAATCTCAACGTTGTCGTCCTTATGAATCTTATACTTTACTGCCATGACGAATCTCCTTAAAGAACCTCAGGAGCAAGCGATACGATCTTCATATAGTCCATATCACGGAGCTCACGGGCGACAGGGCCAAAAATGCGCTTTCCCTTCGGGTTCTTGTCAGCATCAACAAGAACGCACGCGTTGTCATCGAAACGGATGTAGGTACCGTCAGCACGGCGGTATTCTTTTGACACACGCACGATGACAGCCTTCTGAACTGTCCCAGCCTTAATCGTAGATGTCGGAATCGCTTCCTTGACAGCTACCACAACAATGTCACCGATGCCGGCATAGCGGCGGTGGGTACCGCCGAGCACCTTAATAACCTGTACCATTTTGGCTCCGGAGTTATCGGCAACAACCAGATTTGACTGCATCTGAAGCATATACTTTCCCTCGCCTTACTACTTGGCACGCTCGATAATCTTATCGAGGTACCAGTGCTTGTCCTTGCTTATGGGCGCGCACTCAACTATGCGGACCGTGTCTCCCTCATGGGCCTCATTCTTCTCATCATGAGCCTTGCACTTCTTGGTGCGGGAGACATACTTTTTGTAAAGGCTGTCCATCTTCTTGGTAGCGATTGAAACGACGATGGTCTTATCCATCTTGTCGCTCGTCACGATACCAACGAAAGACTTCTTGTTGCCTTTTGCCTTCTGAACATTCTGACTTTCCACAGTTCAGCTCCTACTTAGCTGCGGCCGCCGAGCGGACCGCCTCAACAGCCTTCGCCCTCAGCTCTGCGAGGTCGTGCTGATGAATAAAAGTGTTAAGACGGGCAATTTCGTGCCTCATCTGCCTTTTCAGCATCGGATTGTCCACATGACCTACGACCATCTGGAAGCGCAGGTCCATGAACTCCTTCTTCAGCTCGTCCCTCTTGGTCACCATCTCAGAGTAAGAGAGCTTCTTGTCCTCAGACTTCTTGAATTTCTTTGAATCTGCCATCTCTTACTCCTTACTCCACCGTCGGGCGGAAGGCTATCTTCGTCTTAATCGGAAGCTTGCTGGCAGCGAGAACCATCGCCTTTTCGGCAAGCTTCAAATCAACTCCACCAATCTCAAAAAGGACCAAGCCCGGTTTCACCACGGCAGCCCAGAATTCAGGAGCCCCCTTACCCTTTCCCATGCGGGTGTCAGCAGGCTTCTTGGAAACAGGCTTGTCAGGGAAAACGCGCGTCCACATGTGACCCTGCCTGTTGATGCAGCGGTTGATGGCGACGCGGGCCGCCTCGATATGCCTCGCCTGGAGCCACACAGGCTCCAAGGCAACGAGCGCTATCTCGCCAAAGTCAACGTGATTGCCACGGGTTGCATTTCCATGCTCCCTACCACGCTGAACCTTGCGGTGCGCAACTCTCTTTGGACTAAGCATTTTCTACATTTCCTCCCTCGCTCCGGTCGGACCTGTCAGCCCTCGGAGCGCGAGCTCCCTTACGGTCGGAAGAACGATCGCGGCGCGGCCTCTTGGTCGCATCATCGCTTTCCTCAATCTTCTCACGGCCATAATTCATTCCATTATAGACCCAGACCTTCACGCCAATCTTGCCGTAGGTGGTCAAAGCCTCATAAAAACCATAATCGATGTCCGCACGGAGGGTGTGAAGGGGAACGCGTCCTTCCTTATGCTCCTCGGAACGGGTCATATCCGCACCGCCAAGGCGTCCAGAAATGCGGACCTTGATGCCCTGGGCACCGCCCTTGATGGCATTCGCCGTAGACTGCTTCAAGGCCTTGCGGAAAGATCCGCGACCAGAAAGCTGACGGGCAATGTTCTGTGCGATAAGGGAAGCGTTGACCTCAGCCCGCTTGACTTCCTTTATCTTGATGTTGACCTTCTTGGACAACTGCCTCTGGATATCAGCACTGATCTTTTCAATCGTCGCACCCTTCACTCCGATTATCACACCAGGACGAGCCGTATGGATGACAATCGTAACACGCTGGGGATGGCGGACAATCTCAACTTCCGCAATGTCGGCGTTCTTGCACTCAGGAAGAGAATCGACCAGCTTCCTGATCTTCAAATCCTCCAGAACAAGGTCCGCGTACTCGCGCTTGTCAGCATACCAGCGTGACTGCCATGTCTTGTTAATACCAAGACGTAATCCTATAGGACTTACTTTCTGACCCATTTTACTTTACCGCCTTCTCGTCAACTACAACAGTGATATGGCACATACGGCGAAGAAGCTGATCAGCACGTCCGCGTCCGCGGAACCACACCCTCTTGAGCCTCGGGCCTTCATCAATGCGAATTTCCTTCACGTACAGCATATCCTCATCAAGCTGCTTGTTCTTGTACAGGGCATTGGCCACAGCAGACTTCAAAGTCTTGCTTATGAGCCGAGCACCCTTCTGAGGCATAACCTCGAGCATAGCGGCAGCCTCGGTGCAGGAACGCCTTCTGATGACGTTTGCCACAGGACGAACCTTCGTAGGAGACGCAATAAGGAACTTGGACTTAGCAACATAGCCGGTCTTGGCCGGCAAATCTTCTCTTTTCGGCCTCTGATTCTTCGGGAAGGCCTTCATAGATCCTGCCATCTTATTCCACCTTACTCTTATTTAGAAGCAGACTTGTCGCTGCCACCATGTCCCTTGAATGTACGGGTCGCAGCAAACTCACCGAGCTTGTGCCCGACCAAGTTCTCCGTAATGTACACAGGAATCCATGACTTACCATTGTGGACTGAAATGGTGTTTCCAACCATCTCAGGAATTATCGTTGAACAGCGAGAATAAGTCTTGATGATCTTCTTCTCAGAAGTTGAAGACTTGTTCATCTCTGCGACTTTCTTAAAGAGCGATTTCTCTACGAAAGGCCCCTTCTTAACAGATCTTGACACTTTGGACTCCTATCCTACTTGGACCGGCGACTGATGATAAAGCGGCTTGAAGTCTTCCGCTTGTTGCGCGTCTTGTAACCACGGCAGGGCTGCCCCCAAGGAGTAACGGGATGATGTCCCTTTCCAGCTCCTTCTCCACCACCGAGCGGGTGATCGACAGGGTTCATAGCCATACCACGAACGGTGGGACGAATGCCACGCCACCTGCTGCGGCCAGCCTTTCCAAGCTTGGTGTTCATACGGTCTTCGTTTCCGACGACTCCAATCGTCGCATAGCACTTCGCATTGATCCGGCGGAGCTCTCCAGACGGGAGGCGGATGGCAACGTAATCGCCCTCCTTTGCAGAAATCAACGCGCTTGCACCTGCGGAACGGACAAGCTGTCCGCCACGGCCCAAAGTCAACTCGATGTTATGGACAGTGAATCCAACGGGAATAGCCGAAAGAGGAAGTGCGTTTCCAACGGTGGGAGCCGCATTCTCTCCAGCCATAATCTTCTGTCCGACCGTCAACCCCTTGGGGGCAATGATGTAGCGCTTCTCGCCATCGGCATAGAAAATCAAGGCGATGTTGGCGCTCCTGAACGGATCATACTCAATCGTCTTTACAGTTCCAGGAATGCCATGCTTGGTGCGCCTGAAATCTATTTCCCTATACTTCCTTTTGTGACCGCCACCCTTATGGCGCACGGAAATCCTTCCACCAGCACCGCGACCACCATGGCGTGACATGCCATGGGTCAGGCTTTTTTCGGGTTTATCGGCCGTCACTTCTTCACGGACCAAGTCAACCCTTGTCCGCGTACCTTTTGAATAAGGCTTAAATACCTTAAGAGCCATACAATTCCCCTTATCTACCGTTCAAAGGCTCATGCGCCTTCGAACACCTTGATTGTTTCACCAGGAGCCAACTTGACAATCGCCTTCTTCCAAGCGGCAGTCTTGCCAAGCTTTCCACGGACACGCTTCTCTTTCCCACGGACGTTCATAACAGTGCAGGAAAGAACCTTTACATTGAACAGGCGACGCACAGCCTCTTTTATCTGAATCTTGTCAGCAGACGGAAGCACCTTGAACGTGTACTTATTCTGCTCGCGCAGCATGTTCGCCTTTTCAGTCAACACGGGCTCAATAAGAATATCCTCGTAGCACATTACTCGGCCTCCAAAGCTGCATAGAATTCTGACAAGTTCTTCGCGGCGCCCTCAAGCATGATGATCTTCCTCGCATAGAAAAGATCATGCGCACAAAGGCGGTTGTAAGTAAGGAAGTGAAGGGACGGAATATTGCGTCCTGCCCTCTTGATCAGCTTGTCATCATCCTTCAAAAGAAGAACAGTGCGGGTATCCTTGGCGAAGTTGTTCAGAATCTTGACCAGATCCTTCGTCTTTCCGCTCTCGACCGTGAAATCCTCAATGACCGTCAGCCTGTCGCTCTGGGCCTGGAGGCTGAGGATAGACTTCATCGCCAAACGCTTCTCCTTCTTGGGGATTGCGTAGCTATAATCACGCGGCTTCGGTCCGAAAATTGTACCACCACCGACCATAACCGGGGACTTCTTGTCTCCGCGGCGGGCGTTTCCAGTTCCCTTCTGCTTGTAGGGTTTCGCGTTGCTGCCGTGAACCTCAGCACGTGTCTTCGTGCAGGCGGTTCCGACCCTTCTGTTCGCCAACTCGTTCGTGATGGCATAGTAAATGACATCCTCATTCACCGGAAGATTAAAAATCTTGTCATCAAGATTGATAGTCCTCAACTCCTTGCCATCGACTGAATAGACCTTCTTTTCCATAGTATACTATTCCTCGACCTTACTTCTTAACAGCAGCCTTAACTATAAGGGTCCCGTTCTTGATTCCAGGAACAGCACCGCGCACCATCAAGACTGAAAGCTCAGGGTCAACCTTTACGACCTTCAAATTCTGAACCGTGACGCGCTCATTTCCCATGCGACCAGCCATCTTGCAGTTCTTCAGCGTGTGTCCGGGCGTCGTGCAGCATCCGGTTCCGCCAGCCTCGCGGTGGAACTTTGAACCATGGGACTTGCGTCCACCATGGAATCCCCACCTCTTCATGACGCCCTGGAACCCCTTGCCTTTTGAGGTTGCGGTAACATCGATGAATGAAACATCGTTGAACAGCTCGACACCGAGCTTGTCGCCAACCTTGACCTCGCTGCCAAAATCACGGAACTCCTTGAGCTTGCTCTTGGGAGTCACACCCTCGGGGAACTGGTTCGCAATGCGATGATGCTTCTCATCCTTGGCAAGGACACCTTTCTTCAACTCACCAACGCCAAGAAGAACGGCATCATAACCGAACTTTTCCTGTGTCTTCGTAGCAACGACCGTATTAGGATCAACGTGGATCACGGTAACAGGTGTCAAGTTGCCGCTTTCGTCAAACACCTGCGTCATTCCTACTTTCTTTGCAATCAGACCTTTCATCTGAACACTCCTATCAGCCGCCATCCCAGATCCAAGGGACCGTACTGTTTTATTTCAGCAGAGGACAGCGCCTACTGCTTAATTTCTACATCCACACCGGCAGGAAGCTCGAGCTTCATCAATGAATCCATAACATCCGCACTCGGGTTATAGATATCGATAAGGCGCTTGTGCGTCCTCATCTCAAACTGCTCACGAGACTTCTTGTTAACAAAGGGAGAACGAAGAACCGTCACCTTGTTGATGCGCGTCGGAAGCGGAATGGGTCCTGAAACCGTCGCACCAGCATTCTTCACCTGCTGCACGATGTCTTTTGCACTCTGATCGATAAGGGCCACGTCAAAGGCACGGAGCCTTACACGAATCTTGCCATTTGCCATCATTAACTCCTGAAAGGGTGTCCACCAGCCGCAGCCAACGGACACCCTCAATTTCAAATAACCAGCCTAAAAACCTGGACTACTCAATAACCTTGGTTACCTGTCCAGAGGCAATCGTGTGACCACCCTCGCGGATAGCAAGCTTCAGTCCCTGATCCATAGCGATCGGGTGGATGAGCTCACCAACAATCTTCACGTTGTCGCCGGGCTTAACCATATCTACACCGTCAGCAAGCTGAACGGTTCCAGTGATGTCCGTCGTGCGGAAGTAGAACTGGGGGCGATATCCGGTGAAGAAGGGGCTGTGGCGTCCACCCTCTTCCTTGGAGAGGACGTAGATCTGAGCCTCGAACTTCGTGTGGGGCTTGATGCTTCCCGGGGCAGCGAGAACCTGGCCACGGACGACATCCTTCTTCTCAATACCGCGGAGGAGGATACCGGCGTTGTCTCCGGCCATACCCTCGGACAGGGTCTTGTTGAACATCTCGATACCGGTGACCGTGGAGCTCTGGGTCGGGCGGATTCCAACGAGCTCAACGGGGTCGTTGAGGTGGATGACGCCGCACTCGATACGGCCGGTAACGACCGTTCCACGTCCAGTGATCGTGAAGATATCCTCGATCGGCATCAGGAAGGGCTTCTGATCGTCGCGGACGGGATCATCGAACCAGCTGTCCATCGTCGTGAGCAGCTCCTCGATGCACTTGGTGTTGTCGGGATTGTCAGACTCGTTCAGGGCCTTGAAAGCAGAACCCTTAACGATGGGGGTCTCCTCAGAGAATCCGTAACCCTTGACGGTGTCGCGGACTTCCTCCTCAACGAGGTCGACCAGCTCGGGATCATCAACAAGGTCAACCTTGTTCAGGAAGACGATGATCTTCGGAACGCCGACCTGGCGGGCGAGCAGCAGGTGCTCCTTCGTCTGGGGCATAACTGAATCAGGGGCAGAAACGACCAGAACGGCACCGTCCATCTGGGCAGCACCGGTAATCATGTTCTTAACATAGTCAGCATGTCCGGGGCAATCGATGTGAGCATAGTGCCTCTTGTCTGACTGATACTCCAAGTGGCGGCTGTTGATCGTAATTCCGCGAGCCTTCTCCTCGGGGGCGTTGTCAATCTCATCATACTTCAACACCTTGTCGCCATACTTCTTCGCGCAATATGCGGTGATGGCTGCGGACAGCGTAGTCTTACCATGGTCAACGTGACCGATGGTTCCAACGTTCATGTGAGGCTTGGTTCTCTTGAACTCTTCCTTTGCCATGATTTTCTCCTTGCCTGCAGGTTCTCCCTGCAGCATGTATAGGTTTCATGTGTTGCACTTTAAGCCAGAAAACAACACCGCAAAACCAAGCGGCGACGTTTTCGCAGACACACTTTGACCAAAAGTTAAAACTGGCAGACAGAGGTAAAAACGACAGGAGCGAAAGAACAGCAACTTTTCGCCACCCCATCTCTTCGGGGCAGCCGGCCGACACCACCTATCATTATCACATATCTGACAATCGGTTTGGCATCCAGGGGCCTACAAGCAGGAAACACCGGATGCCCTTTTTCCCAAACTGTCAACGGCAATTTGCAAACATCCGTGCGCAACATCCTGAAAGCCCTTCCGGACAACCGCAAAGGACTGACTTTACGGACATTGCTGGACAGTCAAAAAGACTGTCCACCTGACATTACAAAGACCAACACGCTGCCACCGGCAGCGCAACATCGCACAAAGCGACTCTAGACAGTGCCATATTTATATACTTTTTATAAATTTATTGCAAGTGTTTAACGGCATTTTCTGTCAAAATTTTCAACAAAACCGCAAAAAAAAAGACATCCGATGCAAGATCGGATGTCTTTCGCACGAAATGCACTCTACCAGCGGTAGTGGGCAAAAGCCTTGTTGGCCTCCGCCATCTTGTGCATGTCCTCCTTCTTCTTGTAAGCGGTACCCGTATTGTTGTAGGCATCAAGCAGCTCGGCGGAAAGGGTCTCTGCCATTCCGTGTCCAGAGCGGTTGCGGGCGGCGGCAATCATCCACCTCATCGCAAGCGCCTCGCGGCGGGCATCGCGAATTTCCACAGGAACCTGATAGGTCGCACCACCAACGCGGCGGCTCTTAACCTCAACGACAGGCTTTACGTTGTCAAGCGCCTTGAGGAACACCTCAAGCGGCTCCTTGTCGGTCTTTCCCTTGAGCTTATCAAGCGCATCATAGACGACATTGAGGCAGGTCTGCTTCTTGCCGTCGAGCATCATGCGCGTCACAAACTTCGTAATGACCGGGCTGTTGTACTTCCCATCGGGCATAACAGGACGGTTGATCGATTTCTTATGTCTTCCCATAGTCTAACCCCCTGAAAATTACGCCTTCGGCTTCTTGGCACCGTACTTTGAACGGCCCCTCTTGCGACCGTCAACACCAAGCGTATCCTTCGTTCCACGAATTATGTGATAGCGGACACCAGGGAGGTCCTTTACACGGCCACCGCGAACCAGGACAACGGAGTGCTCCTGGAGGTTGTGTCCAATTCCCGGGATATATGCGGTAACTTCCATTCCATTGCTCAAACGAACACGAGCAATCTTCCTCAGAGCCGAATTCGGCTTTTTCGGGGTCTGGGTCATAACGCGCGTACAAACGCCACGCTTCTGCGGACAGGAATCAAGCGCGGGAGCTTTGGTTCTGTTGGCCGCTGACTTACGTCCCTTGCGAATCAACTGATTTATTGTAGGCATTGGCCTTTTCTCCTATTTAATGCCGGCAGCACCCCGGCTAAAATAATAAGTTTAGATATTCTACCGAATTCCCACCACGTCCGTCAAGGGTCATGGTGGGAATCGGAAAAACGCGGTTAAACCCCTTCAGGTTAATCCCCTTCATCGGAAGAAGACGCCATGTTCATCTCCATGAGCTCACGGTGCCTGTCTTCCTCTTCCTTGCGAAGCCGCTCCTCTTCCTGGCGCTGCGCAATAATCTCATTCATCCGCGCATCCAGGTCCACGTTGGAACTGTCGGTCAGCTTGACATGGGAATACCGCCGCATGCCCGTACCGGCAGGAATCATGTGTCCGATTATCACGTTCTCCTTCAGGCCGCGCAGGTAGTCCACAGACCCCTTGATCGCAGCCGTCGTAAGGACGCGGGTCGTCTCCTGGAAAGAAGAGGCGGAAATGAAGGAGTCGGTTCCAAGGGCCGCCTTGGAGATACCGAGGAACATCGGCTTCGCAATCGCCGGCTCACCTCCCTCCTTGGTCACCCGCTCGTTTTCGGCCCTGAACTCCCACTTGTCAACCTGGTCGCCAAAGATGAACTTCGTGTCGCCGACGGAAACAATCTCCACCTTCTTCAGCATCTGGCGGATTATGATTCCGATGTGCTTGCCGTTTATCTTGACGCCCTGATCGCGGTAGACCGTCTGCACCTGCTCCATCAGGAAGTTCTGCAGCTCGTTCTCACCCTTGATCTCCAGGACCTCGTGCGGATCTTCCTGTCCATCGCAGAGCTTCTCGCCAGCTTCAACCCAGTCGCCGTCGCGAACCAGGAGACGCTTGGTCATGGGAATCTGGTGGTCGTACTTGAGGGACACACCCTTGATCTCCTCACCCTCGATGCTTATGATCCTCTTGCCCTTGACGATCTTGCCGAATCTCACGATGCCGTTGATCTTGGCAAGGACAGTCGGCTCCTTGGGCTTGCGGGCCTCGAACAGCTCGGCAACGCGCGGAAGACCCATCGTGATGTCATTGGCCTTCGTCGCGCCCTTCGCCGTTTCTGCAAGCTTCTCTCCCTGCTTCACATTCTGCCCGTCCTTGACAATAAGGTGGGCCCCGGTCGGCATGTAGTAGCTTCCCAACTCGTTTCCTGGTTCATCGGTAATGATGATGCGCGGCTGCTTGGCCTCCAGGTGCAGGGAAGTAATGTAGGCGTTGGTATTGCCATGTGTATCCAGCTGCTCATCAAGGGTCTCCCCCTTGATGATGTCCTCATAGTGGACAATACCTTCCTGCTCGGCGATGATCGGCTCAGTGTGGACTTCAAATGTACCGAGTTCCTCGCCAAAGGGCACGATGCACTTTGCCTGCACGAAGTCCTTTTTAATCGTTGAACCGTTTTCTATCTTGATATTCTGTGCATTGCTGCTAATCAAATAGACGGTCCGGCCTTCATCCTTCAAAAGCACCTCTCCCTTGTCGGATGCAAGCACATCACCTGACGCACGCCGGATGATCGTCTTGTCCTTGCGGACAAAAGCCCCCTCCGTTACGGCAAGCTCGTCCCCGGCTTCAAGCGTATACTTGCCCAAAACCTTGGCAACGACCATACGGCCGCGACGGGTAAAGAGCCAGTCGCCATTCTCGGTGACGACATATCCCGGATATTCGCCAGAGGCAAGCTTTTCCTTGTCCTTCGGACCTGACACGAGCTTGACGTACACGTCATACTTCATCCTAATCTTGTTGTCGTCGGACTTGGCTTCCGCCGCACCTCCCGTGTGGAAGGTACGGAGGGTCAGCTGCGTACCCGGCTGGCCGATGGACTGGGCGGCAATCGTACCGACGGCCTCGCCGACTTCAACAATCTTGTTGCGGGCAAGGTCCTTGCCGTAGCACTTGACGCAGACTCCGTATTTGCTCTCGCAGGTAAGCACCGTGCGAACCTTGACCTTCTCCACGCCAGCCTTCTCGATTTTTTCAGCAAGTTCCTTGTCGATGTACTGGTTGACATCGCACAGGAGCCTTTTGGATTCAGAATCGTCAGGATCATACACGTGCTCTGCCGAATAGTGCCCCTCTATGCGGCTGGCGAGGGACTCCTTCACGACCTCTCCATCCTTGATGGCCCTATACTCGATTCCATTTATCGTGCCGCAGTCTTCTTCATTGACGACGACGTTCTGAGAGACATCAACCAGACGGCGGGTCATATAGCCTGCATTTGCAGTCTTGAGTGCCGTATCGGAAAGTCCCTTTCGCGCACCGTTCGTAGAGATGAAGAACTCAATAACCGACAGTCCCTCCTTGAAGTTCGACTTTATCGGCAAGGCGATGATGTCTCCATTCGGCTTCTGCATCAGTCCACGCATGGACGCCAGCTGGGAAATCTGCTTTGGAGAACCGCGGGCACCGGACGTGGCCATCATGTAGATCGTGTTGAAGCCGTCCTTGTCCTTCTTGAGCTTCTCCATCATTTTGTCGGACAGCTTCTTGTCAACATTTTGCCACACGGCAACTGTATCGTCATAGCAGTCGCGCTCAGTCCTATGGCCCGCCGCAGTCTGCTTGTTGAACTCCTCGACCTTCTTGGTCGCCTCGGCGACGATTTTGGCCTTCTCGTCCGGGATAAGGATATCGTCCATGGAAAGCGTTGCGCCAAAGAAGGTCGCGTTCTTGTAGCCGCACTCCTTTATAGCGTCAAGCATCTTTATCGTAAGCCATGCCCCCTGGAAATGGTACACATCCTCGATCATCTTCCTGAGCTGCTTGTCGCCCATCTGCTTGTTGTAGAAGTCAACCTCGTCAGGCATCGCCTCGTTGAAGCGGAGGCGGCCGGCGGAAGTCTTAAGGTACTTCCTGCCGTTCTCCTCGACGACCCCCTCGTCACCGTTGATCTTCTTCGTGATGGCATCGCAGTGGAGCTTGATTTCCGCCTGCCACTCGATGGCACCGGAGGCAGCCGCAAGGCGGGCCTCGTCAGCAGAACTGAACAGCTTGCCCGTGCCCTTTGCCCCCGGCTTGATGCTGGTCATATAGTAGATTCCAAGAACCATGTCCTGGGAAGGATAGACTATCGAATTTCCGTTGGCCGGGTCCAGCAGGTTGCGGGCAGACAGCATGAGCGTCCAGCATTCCATCTGGGCAGCCTGGGTCAGCGGCACGTGGATTGCCATCTGGTCGCCGTCGAAGTCTGCGTTGAACGCCTTACAGGCAAGCGGATGCAGCTTGAGCGCCTTTCCAGGCACAAGCACCGGCTCGAAAGCCTGGATTCCCAAACGGTGCAGGGTCGGGGCACGGTTGAGCAGGACGGGATGCTCACGCACAACCTCGTCCAGTATCTGGTAGACTTCGGGAGACTCGCTCTCAACGAGGGTCTTGGCCTTCTTTATATTGAAGACGACACCCTTGTCCACAAGCTTCTTCTGAAGGAAGGGTTTGAACAGCTCCAAGGCCATCTTCTCGGGAAGTCCACACTGCCAGAGCTTCAGCTCGGGACCGCAGACAATGACCGAACGGCCGGAATAGTCAACGCGCTTTCCGAGCAGGTTCTGCCTAAAGCGGCCCTGCTTTCCCTTGAGCATATCGCTGATTGACTTGAGCGGACGGTTGGAAGCCCCCTTGACCACCTTCTGATGCCTCTTGGTGTTGTCAAAAAGCGCATCCACGGCTTCCTGCAGCATACGCTTCTCGTTCCGGACGATGACGTCGGGAGCGGAAAGCTGCTGCAGACGCCTGAGGCGGTTGTTGCGGTTTATAACACGGCGGTACAGGTCGTTCAAGTCGGACGTGGCAAAACGGCCGCCCTCCAGCTGCACCATCGGACGCAAGTCCGGCGGAATGACGGGAATCACGTCCAGAATCATCCAGCTGGCCTTGTTCCCCGACGAACGGAAATCCTCGACGATGCCGATCCGCTTGAGCAGGCGCTTGTCGCTCTTTGCGCCCTTCTGCACCATCTTTTCGCGAAGTTCAGCGGCCAGGGCATCCAGGTCCAGGTTGTCCAACAGCTTCTTTATGGCCTCGGCACCCTGCCCGGCGTCGAAGGCTCCGTTGTAGCGCTCCATTGCGGAATTGTACTCTTCCTCGGTAAGCAGCTCGTTCTTCTTCAGGTCCGTGTCGCCCGGATCTATGACGATGTACTTCTCATAGTACAGCACAGAGCGCAGGGAAGCCACCTGCAAGTCAAGCAAGAGCCCCATGCGGCTCGGAACGGCATGGTAGTACCAGATGTGGCTGACCGGGGCGGCCAGCTCGATGTGGCCGGTCCGTTCGCGGCGAACCTTGAAATGGGTCACTTCCACACCGCAGCGGTCGCACACGATTCCACGGTAGCGGATGCTCTTGAACTTGCCACAGTAGCACTCCCACTCCTTGGTCGTACCGAAGATACGCTCGCAGAACAGTCCGTCCCTCTCGGGGCGGAGGGTCCGGTAGTTTATCGTCTCGGGCTTCTTTACCTCACCGTATGACCAAGACCTGATCGTATCGGGAGAGGCCAGCTGTATCTTTAATCTTGCAAAATCCTGAATGTCACGCATTCTCATTCTCCTTCTCGAAATTGGAGCTTGTCTTATTGATGATATCCTGCTCGCGTTCGGTCAAGGCAATCCTCTTGCCCTTGTCATCATAAATCGTGAAATCCAAGGCAAGGCCACGAAGTTCCTGCACCAGAACGTTGAACGATTCCGGAACACCGATCAGCATGCTCGGGTCCCCCTTCACCAACGACTCGTAGGCCTTGGACCTTCCCGTCATGTCGTCAGACTTTATCGTCATCATCTCCTGCAGGGTGTTGGCCGCACCATACGCCTCAAGCGCCCAAACCTCCATCTCTCCGAGCCTCTGGCCTCCAAACTGGGCCTTTCCTCCGAGCGGCTGCTGGGTAACAAGCGAATAGGGTCCGGTTGAACGGGCATGCATCTTGTCGTCAACCAAGTGGTGCAGTTTCATGAAGTATATGACTCCAACAAAAACTGGATTGACAAAGGGCTCACCGGTCAGGCCGTCGCGGACAATCTGGCGACAGTCCTTGCTCAAGCCCGCCTCCTGCAGCTTTTCAGCAATCTGCTCCTGGCTGGGGGTCTGGAAGGCCGGGGAATCATACCACTCGTTCAAAACCATTCCTGCCCTTCCGAGCTCGCTTTCCATTATCTGCCCTATGTTCATACGTGACGGAACTCCCAAGGGGTTCAGGCAGACGTCAAGCGGAGTACCGTCCTCCAAGTAGGGCATGTCCTCAATCGGGAGGATGCGGGCAACGACTCCCTTGTTTCCATGGCGACCGGCCATCTTGTCGCCGACGACGAGCTTCCTCTTGTCGGCGATGACAACCTTGACAACCTCGTCAACACCGGGGTTCAGCTCATTGCCTTCCTTGCGGCTCAGGCGCTGGATGTCTATGACCACACCCTCGACGCCGTGCGCCAGACGGAGGGAAGAATCGCGGACCTCCTTCGCCTTTTCACCGAAAATCGCATTGAGCAGTTTGAATTCCGGCGTCGTCTCGCTGTCGTTCTTCGGGGTCACCTTGCCAACGAGTATGTCGCCGCCACGGACCTTCGCACCGACGCGGACAATTCCTTCCGCGTCCAAATTGTCCAGTGTCTTTTCCGCAGTATTGGGAACATCGCGGGTAATCTTTTCGGGTCCCAGCTTCGTCTCACGGATCTCCGTCTGGAACTCGTGGATATGGACGGAAGTGTACATATCCTCCTTGACGACCCGCTGGCTGATAAGGACGGCATCCTCATAGTTGTATCCGTTCCACGGAACGAATCCGACGAGGATGTTGCGGCCAAGCGCAAGCTCACCGTTAAAGGTCGCGGGACCGTCAGCGATGACCTGTCCGGCCTCCACGTGCTCCCCCACCTGGACGATGGGACGCTGGTGGTTCACCGTGTCCGAGTTGGTCTTCTGGTACTTGAGCAGGATGTACTCATCGTCGGGCACCGTCGCATCTTCTTTGGCCGCATCGGGACGGATCTTGATTTTGTCGCTTTCAACCCAGACGACATCGCCGGCATGCTTCGCCTTGATGAGGACACCTGAATCATACGCAGTCTTGCGCTCCATGCCGGTACCGACGTGGGGCGGCTCCGGGAAGAGGAGGGGAACTGCCTGGCGCTGCATGTTGCATCCCATGAGTGCGCGGTTGGCGTCGTCATGCTCAAGGAAGGGAACGAGCGAGGCAGAAACGGAGATGACCTGCCGCGGCGAAACGTCCATGTACTGTATATCCTCTGCAGCCCGGAAATTGTAGTCGCCCCGGTGGCGGCAGGATACCAGCGCCGTGGGGAAAGAACCGTCGTCCTTCATGCCCTCGGTGACCTGTCCGATGTAGTATTCGTCCTCCTCCATGGCGGTCAGGTATTTCACCTCGTTCGTCGCCTTGCCGTCCACGACCTTGCGATAGGGCTCCTCCAGGAAGCCGTAGTCGTTGACCCGCGTGAAGATGGCGAGCGAGACGATAAGTCCAATGTTTGGACCTTCCGGCGTTTCAATCGGACACATGCGGCCGTAGTGCGTATAATGGACGTCGCGGACTTCGACGCCAGCCCTGTCGCGGGAAAGGCCTCCCGGTCCCAAAGCGTTCAGACGGCGCTTGTGGGTAAGTTCCGAAAGGGGATTGCACTGGTCCATGAACTGGGACAGCTGCGAAGACCCAAAGAATTCCTTTATAATAGAAACGATCGGCTTTATGGAAATCAAGTCCTGGGGCTTTATCGTATCGACATCCTTCAGGTTCATGCGGTCCTTCGCAATCCGCTCCATGCGGTTGAAGGCAGCCTTGAACTGGCCGGTCAGAAGTTCTCCAACGGAGCGGACGCGGCGGTTGCCCAGGTGATCTATGTCGTCAACAGTCCGGTCCTTGATGAAAACTTCTATGAGGCGGCGCATCGTCAGGATGATGTCGCGGGGAACCAGGACGGTCTTCTCCCCTTTGCCCGGATCCTGCTCGGGAGCAATTCCTCCCAGCTTTTCGTAGCAGTCAAACGTCGTGGAAAGTTTGTAGCGGCCAACCTTGCCCAAGTCGTAACGGCGGTCCGAGAAGAACATGGAGTCTATTTCCTTTCCAGCGGCTTCGACAGTCGTAGGCTCGCCGGGACGGAGGACCTCGTAGACCTTCTGGATGCAGTCCTCCTTGGAGGGCTCGTCTATGTCGGCACGGACCCCGTCCTTGCCAAAGAGGATTTCCTCGCGATCAAAACAGTTGACGATTATCTCGCTGTTGAGCGAAGGATTCTTGTCCTTCTCGGCCTTCGGCTCCCGTGCATCAAAGATGATCAGCCGTATGCTGGCAATCTGGTTGGCAACGAGCTCGTCCACATCGTGGGACTGCAGTTTGTGGCCCGCGCGGAAGAGCACCTTGTCCTCCTCTTCCTCGTCTTTGAACGTAGCGGGGGCAGCCAGGAAACGGCCGACCAAGGATTCGCGTTCCGTCGCATCGGAAGAGACGTCTTTCTGCTCAGTCTTATAGAAGCAGTTTATGATTTTCTCGCGGGTGGAAAAGTCAAACCCCGGCCTTGAAGGATCGCTGATGGCGCGGAGGAAGACCGTACCCAGAATCTTCTTCTTCCGGTCTATCTTCGCATAGATGAGTTCCTTCTTCTGGTCAATCTCAAATTCAAGCCATGATCCGCGGTAGGGAATGATGCGGCTGGAATAGACGCCCTTCTCGTACTGGAAGATGACGCCCGGAGACCTGTGGATCTGACTGACGACGACGCGCTCGGCGCCGTTCACGATGAAGGTGCCGCGGTCCGTCATGAGCGGTACATCGCCCATGTATATCTCTTTGTTCATAATCGTGCCGCTCTCGTTCAATACGAGGGAGATGTCCGCCTTGAGCGGCACGTTGTAGGTTATTCCCTTCTTCTTACATTCGATCTCGGAATTCTTAATGTTGTCAAAGTCAAGGCTGTAGGAGTTGAACTCGAGCGTCATGCTCTCATCCTGGTTCTTGATTGGGAACGTGGAGGTAAACACCTCCTGAAGCCCCTGGTTCAAAGGCGTCTCGCCTTTCTCCAGCTTTTCCCGCTGGATGAACCATTCATAGGAAGAAAGCTGAATGTCCACCAGATTCGGAAGGTCCATGAAATCCTTAATATCCTTCCCGATATACTGCCTTACAATCTTTTTGGTCTTTGCGTACATCAAATACCTCGCGTGGTTGCTGGGACGACACCTCAAGAACCGCAGCAAGCAAAAACTTTGCTCTACACGAGATCTCATAGGCTCTCACGGAAGTCCCTTCCGTATGGGAGTTTGCTGGCCGGCCCCATAATCCGGAATCAAAACGTTTTCAAAATACACGACAAACCTTCAGGGCTCGCACCCCAAAGGCTTGTCATAAGAGTCGTTCTATAAATTGTCTTGAACGCAAACTGCCGTAGGCAATTTACTTCTTGCTCGCCTTTCCACCGGCGGCCTCGATGTCGGCAATCATCTTGTCGGCATCGGCCTTGGAAACGCCTTCCTTCAACGGCTTCGGTGCACCCTCGACGAGAGCCTTCGCCTCGCCCAGTCCCAGACCGGTAATCGTGCGGACAACCTTGATGACGGCGATCTTCTTCGCAGCGTCAAAGGAATCGAGCGTAACGGTAAACTCAGTCTGCTCTTCGGCAGCGGGAGCGGCAGGACCGGCGGCAACGGCAACGGGAGCAGCGGCGGTAACACCGAACTTCTCCTCCATAGCCTTCACCAGGTCAGCAGCCTGCTGAACCGTCATGTTCGCAATAGCGTCCAAAATCTCATCATTAGAAAGTGCCATAATTGTCTTCTCCTAGCCGCAAAGCGGCCACTATAGACCGTGCAGAGCGGAGCACACGGCACCGCTGCATCTGCTTTTGGTCGTTCCGCAGACAGTAATCAGCACGTTGAAGCCTGACTGCGGTTTTGTAAAGATTTAGTTGGCTGCCGGAGCCTCGGCCGCAGTCGCATCCGCCGACGCAGTCTCTCCAGCGCCACCCTTCTTCTCGACGTAAGCCTGCAAGGTTGCGGCGAGCTGGCGGGCAGGTCCGTTGATGGCGGACATGAGCATCGCGATGAGCTGCTTCTTTCCGGGCAGCTTCGAGAATGCCTCGATCTTCGCCTGGTCGTAGACTTCCTTCTCGACCCACGCACCCTTCACGTCAAGGGTCGGAGCCTCTTTCTTGAAGTCGAAGAGAATCTTCGCGACCTCGTTGGCATCCTCCTTGACCATAGCGATGGCGGTCGGTCCCTTGAGGTAGTCCGACACGGCATCAATCTTCATCTCGTCAAACGCAATGCGGGCAAAGTTGTTCTTGAACACCTTGAGCTGCGCGTTCTTCTCCCTCAGGCTGTGGCGGAGCTTGGTAATCTGCTCCACCGTAAGCCCACGGTAGTCGGCGAAAATGAAATCCTCATATCCAGAAAGGACCTTCTTGGTCTCCTCGATGGCAGCCGTCTTGGCCGGCTGAAGCTTCTTTGCAAGTACTGCCATTAGGCTTCCTCCTTGTGGTCAATCCATACTCCAGGCCCCATCGTGGAACTCAGGGAAACGGAACGGATAAAATCAACCTTCGCTGTCGCAGGCTTCTTGCGGTCCAGCTCGGTCAAGAAAGCGGAAATGTTCTCGGCGGTATCCTTGGGATCCATGGAAACCTTTCCGACCGGAATGTGCACGACCCCGCCCTTGTCGGCGCGGAACTCGGTGCGTCCCTTCTTCAACTCGGCAACAGCCTTGGCAATATCGTTGGTGACGGTTCCGGTCTTGGGGTTGGGCATGAGGCCCTTGCGTCCCAGAACCATACCCAAGCGGCCAACGTCCTTCATCATGTCGGGAGTGGCAACGGCGACATCGAAGTCAGTCCAACCGCCCTTCACCTTGTCGATGAACTCCGTAGATCCGGCATACAGCGCACCGGCATCCTTGGCCTCCTGAACCCGCTCGTCCTTACAGAACACAAGGACGCGCTTCTCACCCGCAAACTGGTGGGGGAACACGAGCGTGTCGCGCACGGACTGGTTCTTCTCCAAATGCAGGCTCACGGAAAGCTCCACCGTCTCGTCGAACTTCACGTAGTGAAGGTCCTTCACCAGCTTGGCAGCCTCGGCGACGGAATACTTCTTAGCGGGGTCATACTTCTTCAGGGAATCAACATATTTCTTTCCACGCTTCATTACTTGGCCTCCACTTCAACGCCCATGCTGCGGGCAGTTCCGGCGATAATCTTCTTGGCAGCCTCAACGTCGTTTGCATTGAGGTCGGGAAGCTTCGTCTTGGCAATCTCCTCAAGGTCCTTCTGCTTGAGCGTACCGACCTTGTCACGGAGCGGATTGCCGGACCCCTTCTGGATTCCAACGGCCTTCTTGATGAGGACCGCGGCGGGAGGAGTCTTGAGGATGAAAGTGAAAGACTTGTCCTGATAGACCGTAATGACGACGGGGATGATCAACCCCTTCTCCATCTTCTTGGTACGGTCGTTGAATTCCTGGACGAACTTGGGGGCAGGAACGCCATGAGGTCCCAAGGCAGGTCCAATCGGAGGAGCCGGCGTAGCCGCACCCGCGGGGCACTGCAACTTGATAATAGCCGTCACCTTTTTCTGAGCCATAATGTATCTCCTAATCTGGTAATAGCGAAGGGGCAATGTCCAACGGACCGACACCCTTCTCCCATATTTCTCAGGCGGCAGAAAATTCCACCGCCCGCGAATCGCTTAAAAAAATTAAATCTTCTTCACCTGGGTCACATCAACTTCAACCGGAGTCGCGCGACCGAAAATCTGCACGTTAATACGCAGCTTGTTCTTATCGGCAAGGATTTCCTCCACCACACCGCTGAAGGTTGCGAACGGACCTTCGGTAATGGTCACCCTATCAGTCACATCGAAATCCTGCTGTATGAAGTTGACCTTGTCGCCCTTGACCTCGCCGGTCTGCACAAGAATCTTGTTGTATTCTGCATCGGAAATGGGCTTCGGCCGCTCGGTCGGCTTCGTACCGACGAAACCGTTCACGCCCTGAATCTTACGAATCTTGGAACAGGGATCCTTCCAGCCCTTCTGTCCATCCACGCCGTCCGCTTCCTGCGGAAGGCACATTTCAACAAGTATATAACCGGGAAGAACCTTCTCATTCCTCTTCACGGGCTTGCCGGACTTGGACACACCGGCAACCTCCCTCATGGGAACCTTCACCTTGCGAAGCAGGAGGTACAAATCCTGGCCGGGAGAAGACAGCTTATCCTCCTCCAACTTCCGCTTTTCACCTTCGATAAGCAGATTGATTTCTTTTTCGACCTTCTGCTCGTAGCCCGTATAGGTTTGAACAACGTACCACTCGTAATTTCTCTTCTTTTCAGCCATCTCTGCTACTCTTGAAAGTTCAAATTTCCGTCAATTCAATCAACACAAACCACATACACCGCCCGCGACGCACCTGGCTTCCATAACTCTAAAAAAATGAAGGCAAAACAGAAAAAAAAGGGCTTCAAAAAGCCCTTTTTTTTTGCCACGCTAGAATATAAGCCTTAAGCCTTCAGTAAACAGAAGATCAAGAAGTCCCAATATCAAGGCGACGACAACAGTCGAAACAATCACAACCTTAACTGATGCAACGGCCTCGCTCCTCGACGGCCACACGACCTTCCCGAGCTCTCCGACACACTCCCTGCAAAACTGGACAAACTTCTTCATAAAAGCAAACCCCTTGAATACAGGCCAGGCAGGACTCGAACCCGCGACAACCGGTTTTGGAGACCGGGACTCTACCAACTGAGCTACTGACCTAAGCTTGACCCGCAGGCCAAGTTTTAATCGTACACCGTCGAAGGATTATTTGACCTTCGTTTCCTTATGGACAGTCTCCTTCCGGCACCAAGGGCAGAACTTATTCTTCTCAAGCTTGCCGGTGATGTTCTTACGGTTCTTATACGTCGTATAATTCTTGCGCTTGCAGTCACTGCAGGCCAAGGCTATAATCTCAACGGCTGTCTTCTTCTTGCTTGACATACGCCTTCTCCTTAAAACGATTAAATCATAGAAAGCTCCCGAGCGGAATCGGACCGCTGACCTCATCGTTACCAACGATGTGCTCTACCGACTGAGCTACAAGAGCAAGCTTTCTTACACTCAATGCGTGGTGTTCCGATACTATAATAGATTGGACTTTTTATGTCAATAATGAAACCGGAATTTTTGAAAAGTTTTGTCAGGGAACCGCCAAAAAAAGGCCGCACCCCTTCCCCTTCATGCAAGGACCTAGCAGCTTACGAACTGGTGGTCCATTCCCGGCAGATCGGGGCTGACCTCCACGGGGAAGCCTATGATCGTATTGTCCCAACCGGGGCTTGCAGCCAGGGCATCCGCAAGCTCCTTCCCTATGACTATCTTTTCCACGGTCTTGCCAGTCAGCATCACATCAGAAAATTCCATGTCGATATCGGCCAAAACGCCAGCCAGTTCCGGTGAAAGTTCCATCCACAAACCTCCGTTTCCTTTATTTTACCCCAAAAGCTGCCAGTTGTAAAGCTTGCAAACAGGAACAGGCACGTCCCGGCCCCGCGACAGGGGGCAACGGGAATCCATCAGAGCCGGCTGCAAAAGCCCGTTGCGACAAAATCGCACGGACTTATTGCAACTGATTCATCAACTGCCCATGCGGATTACACGGAAGCCCAAGTCTATTGCCCTTTGCTCTGAAAGATGAAAGAACCGATAGGAAACGGCACATCCAGATGAATAAAAATTACATGAGCCTCCACGGACAATACGAGTTTCCGAATTCTCATACTCGTCCCAGCACCACTCCCATGCATTGCCCGACATGTCGTACAGTCCCAGCCCGTTCGCCTTTTTGGACTTGACGTTCTGTACGCGATAACCACTGTTCCAGTCGTACCACGCATACTGTCCCAAATAGTACTCGTCTGACGTACCGCTGTACACGGTCGCCCCCCTGTCGCCGGCAGCATACTCCCACTCCTCCTCGGTCGGCAACCGGTAGCCGTTCGCGCTGTACGTTCTGGTGACGACAAAGCCTTCTATGAGGTAGGCAGGAGTCCTACCCTCCTTCTTGCTCAACTCATTGCAGTATCGTATCGCATCGTACCAGCTGACATACGTCACGGGAAGGTTATCACCAAACACCGTAACAGCAGGTGGAAGACTCCCCATGACGGCCTTGTATTCCCCCTGCGTCACCTCGTGGTCGCAGATGACAAACGGCGTCGTAATTCTTTCCGTATGCTCATTGGCAGTAAACCTACCCATCGTGAACGTACCCGCCGGCACGGTAATCCACTTCGTCTCCAACGCTGGAGTGGAACTGCTGCTGCCGGTACTGCTCGTGCTGCCGCCAGAACCACCGCCACCACCTCCAGCAGCAGGGGTATAGGTCTCCTCGTCGTCATCCTTGTTTTTCTTGTGGCCGCTGCCGCACGACACGAACACCAGCGACAATCCCGCCAGCACGAGGGCACACAGCATGCCCTTCCTCAACACCTTTTTCATATAATCTCTTCCTTGCGCTTTCCGTCCGCCGACATTCATGCTGCAAAAGGGGGCAGTGCGGTATCCGCACCCCCTTCCCCCGTCCTAGCAGAACTCCTTCTTCAGGAAGTCCAGGTCCAGCTCCGGGTACAGGACGTGGGCGGAAAGCAGCTTGTTCACACGGCTCTTGGCCTCCTCCTCCACCTTGGGATCCAGCTCGAACTTGCCCTTGGCCTTCTTGCCGTCCTTGGTGACGCCGGGCTTGGTTCCCTTGAGCACCAGGTCGATTATGGAAGCGACTTCCTCCATATCCTTGCTGTCCATGCCGAGCGTCGTCAGTCCGGGCGTTCCAATGCGGATGCCGCTCGTCCACCAGGGGCCGTTCTTGTCATAGGGCAGGGCGTTGGCGTTGGCCGTTACGCCGCACTGGAACAAGGCAGCCTCGGCCTGCTTACCGGTCACGCCGTAGCTCGTCACGTCAACGAGCATCAGGTGGTCTTCCGTTCCGCCCGTCTGCAGGGTCATTCCCTTGGAAATGCAGGCGGCGGCGAGGGCCTGTGCGTTCTCCACGACCTTGTGCGCGTACTCCTGATAGGCGGGAGTGTTCGCCTCCTTGAGGGCGACGGCTTTCGCGGCCATGACGTGGCCGAGGGGGCCTCCCAAGACCATCGGGCAGCCCTTGTTCACGTAGTCGGCAAACTCCTTCTTGCAGAGGATGATTGCACCGCGCGGTCCGCGCAGGGTCTTGTGGGTCGTCGTCGTCACAATGTCCGCCCACTTGACCGGGTCGTTGTCGCCCGTCCAGACCTTACCGGCAACAAGGCCCGCGAAGTGCGCCATGTCCACCATGAACACGGCTCCGCACTTGTCGGCAATCCCGCGGAAGCGGCGGAAGTTTATCTTGCGGGGGTAGGCGGAAAATCCCGTCAAAAGGACGAGGGGCTTCACCTCCATCGCCTGCTTCTCTATCGCGTCATAGTCCAGGAGGCCGGTCTCCCTGTCCACGCCGTAGGGATGGCTCTCGAACATACGGGCGGACACGTTCATCTTGTAGCCGTGGGTCAGGTGGCCGCCGCAGGAATAGTCCAGTCCCATCAGCTTCTGGTTGCCGAACCGCTTGCGCAGCATGTCGAACTGCTCGTCAGTCAGGTCGGACAGGGACTTCACGCCCAGCTCCTCAAGCGTCGGGGTCTCCACGCGGGAAGAGAGAATCGCCCAGTAGGCGACGAGGTTGGCGTCTGCCCCGGAATGGGGCTGCACGTAGGCGTAGTCCGCACCAAAAAGCTTTTCCGCCTCGCGGGCAGCGGTATTCTCCACCGCGTCGATGTTGACGCAGCCGCCGTAGTAGCGGTGCTCGGGGTAACCCTCGGCGTACTTGTCGGTCAGCAGGTTGCCCATCGCGGCCTGCACGGACAGGGAACAGTAGTTCTCGCTCGCGACGAGCTTCAGGTGGCGGCGCTGGTTGTCCAGCTCGTTCACCACGTCGGCGGCGATCTCCGGCGCGACGGCAGCGACCTGCTGCAGGTTGGCGACATAGGCGGTCATCGCGGGGCTCAACTTGCCGCCCGCTTCCTTTACATAGTTCTCCAATGGTGTGGACATAAAAATCTCCTTTAACTGACTGTAACTAACAGATTGTAACTTTCTATAGAAAAAAAATCTAGTCGGTCGGGTCCTGCCGCTTGCCCTGGATCAGGACGGAATGCGGAGGAACCGACCGTGTGACCCAGGTGTTTCCACCGATAGTGGACCCCTCCCCGATCACGGTCTCTCCACCCAATATGGTGGAATTTGCATAAATCGTCACGTTGTCTTCTATAGTAGGATGCCTCTTCTTGTTCATCAGCTCCTTCTTGACGCTCAGCGCGCCCAGCGTGACCCCCTGGTATATCTTGACGTTGTTGCCAATCACGGTGGTTTCGCCAATGACGACGCCCGTCCCGTGGTCTATGAAAAAACTCTCCCCTATCGTGGCTCCGGGGTTTATGTCTATCCCGGTGTGCCCGTGCGCGTACTCCGTCATAATCCGGGGAAGGACGGGAACCCCGTTCACAGCCAGGAAATGGGCTATCCGGTAGACGCAGATGGCCTCCAGACCGGGATAGGAGACGATGACCTCCTCGGTGGACTTGGCGGCAGGGTCACCCGCGTACGCCGCCTGGACATCCAGCCCCAGCTTGCGGCGCAGCTCGGGGATTTCTTCGATGAGCGCGAGGCTGGTCTGCTCCGCGAGGGCAAAGCAGTGGGAAAACTCGATGTTCTTGTCCTGCACCACATATTCAAGGGCCTTCTTTATCTCTCGCGTCAGCATCTCCACGATGCGGTTCACCCGCTGGCCCACGATGAAGCGGAGGGTTCCCTTATCAAGCGATTCTGCAGTCCTAAAGCCGGGGAAAATGAGATACTGTATGTCCTTGAGAACCTCTATGACATTCTGCCTGTTGGGAAAATTGTTGGACTCGTCCAGGTTTATCCCCCCATACTTTTCGTACGACTCAAGGATTGCGTTTATAGACCCGTCAATAGACTCTTTCAAAATAGCCACCGCCCGCGATTGAATTTATACCAAGGACCATCCAGGAAAAAGCCGTCCCCGCATTTTCCGAAGTTCCCTCACAACAGACTATAGCAGAAAAGCAGCTTGTTTTCAATGAAACAGGCCAACATTATGGCTTGCAACAGCAATAAAAAAGAGGCATATTTATGGTTATGGATGCAGAGAATCTAAAGGCTATCATCAACGCGATACCGGGAAACGTGTTCTTCAAGGACACGGAATGCAGGTACCGCTATACGAGCCACCTGTGCTCCATGCTGAACACGGCGGGAAGGCCGGACTTCACGATCATAGGCAAGACCGACCTTGAGGTGCAGGTACAGAAGGAGCTGGGCGAGCAGTATTACAACGAGGACAAGGAGCTGCTGAGCACCGGAGGCGAGATGGAATACGTCAGCAAGATGACCTTTGGCAGCGACAGCTACTATTATAAAATCCAGAAACGGGCCGTCCACAGCTGCGAGGACGGGAAAGACAGCATCATCGGCGTGGTCGGCGTCGTCACCGACATAACGCAGGAGACCGTCCTGCGCCAACGGCTGGAGTACCTGAGCAGCACGGATGCCCTGACCGGGCTGAAAAACCGGGCCAGCCTGATGCTCTGGCTGTCACAGCCCTTCCCCGAAGGCAGCCTGCCGCTGACGATACTTTCGGCGGACTTCGACAACCTGAAAATTCTCAACGACAAGCACGGGCATGACGCGGGGGACAGCTACCTCAAGACTGGGACACAGACGATGCAGGGCATCCTGCCGGAGGACGCATGCATCTACCGGACGGGCGGCGACGAGTTCCTTGTCACCGTGCCGTCATGCGGCGAGGAGAAAAGCCGATCGCTTATCGAAAAAATCGGGGAAGCGTTCGGCAGCTGTACGGTGGAAGGCGTGCCCATGAGCGTCTCCCTTGGGGCAGTCACGCTGACGGACACGCGCATGAGCCTTTCGGACGCCATAAAGGAAGCCGACAAGCGCATGTACGAGCAGAAGCGGGCGCACCACACCACGACGCCCCGGGGCCGCTGAAGTACCGGCTTACCAGTTAGCAGAGGCCCGGTTCAACTGATCTTTGAGCCTGTCCTGAGCCACTTGCCGCTCAGGTAGTAGCCCCAGAAGAGGAGTGAGGTGACGATCCAGGTCATGGGGTAGCTGGTCATCACCATCGTGACCGTGTTGTTCCGGGGGACGGCAGTAAAGAGCCAGACAATCCTGAGCAGGCACACGCCGAACACCGTAATGAGCATGGGGATGAAGCTCCTGCCCGCCCCCCGTATCGTGCCGCTGAGGATTTCTATCGAAATGTAGGTGACCCAGAAGGGGGTCAAAAAACGCAGCATGACCGTCCCCTGCGCAATGACCTCCGCATCCGTCGTGAACATGAGGAGCAGCCTGTCCACCCAGATGTAGAAGGCGAGGCTCATCGAGACCGTGAAGACGAATGCCATCGCGAGGCTCTGCCACATGCCCTGGCGGATCCGCGCGTATTTCCCCGCCCCGTAGTTCTGGCCGGAGAAGGTCGTTATTGAAATTCCCATCGCGTTTATTATCATCCAGAAAATCGAGTCCAGCTTGCCGTAGGCCGCCCAGGCCGCCGCGCAGTCCGTGCCGAACGAGTTGATGAAGGTCTGGATTATCAGGTTGCTCACCGTGTACAGGCTGGACTGCACCCCGGCGGGAAAGCCCAGCCTGAGGATTTTGGCGAGGATATGGGGGGTAAAGGCAATCTTGCGGAGCGAGAGCTTGTAGGAATCCTTCGTCCTGACCAGCACCGCGAGCGTTATGGATGCGGTAATCAGCTGGCAGATGACGGTCGCCGCCGCCGCCCCCGCTATGCCCGTCCCGAGCAGCACGACGAACAGGAGGTCCAGCACGATGTTTGCCCCGCAGCCCGCGATGAGGATGACGAGGGGCGTCCGCGAGTCCCCGACCGCCCGCAGGATGCCCGAGCCCATGTTGTAGACGGACATGGGTATCATGCCAAGGAAGAAGATGCGCAGGTAGAGGACCGACAGGGCGTAAGTGTCTTCCGGGGTCTTAATCAGGCGCAGCATGGGCGGGGCGAGCAGGATGCCCAGGGCGGACATGAGGAGGCCGCAGAGCAGGCTGAGCGCAAGTGCCGTGTGTACCGAGCGGGAGATGCCCGAAAGGTTCTTTGACCCGTAGAACTGGGAAATCAGCACCCCTCCCCCGCTCGTGAGCCCGACGAAAAAGCCCACGATGAGGTTGACGAACACGCCCGAACCGCCCCCTACGGCGGCAAGCGCCTCCTTGCCCACGAAGCGGCCGACGATTATCGCGTCAATCGTGTTGTAGAGCTGCTGGAAGAAGGTTCCGAACAGGATGGGGAAAAAAAAGGCAAGCAGGGCCTTCCATATAGTTCCTTCTATAATGGAGGCGGAACTGGAGGCTAGGCTGCAGGGCCGGGAGCCTTTCACGACGATGGACTTCATCGCCGTGAATTATACCGATTGGAGGCAAGTTTTCAAGGGGGCTGACTGTCCACAAATCCGTGGACTGCCTATACACAAGTCCGTGGACTGACTGTACACAAGTCCGTGGATTGACTGTACACAAGTCTGTGGATTGACTGTACAACAAGTCTGTGGATTGACTGTACAACAAGTCTGTGGATTGACTATACGCAAGCCCGTGGACTGACTGTACACAAGTCCGTGGATTGACTATAGTCAATCCACAGACTTGTTGTACAGTCAATCCACAGACTTGTTGTACAGTCAATCCACAGACTTGTGTACAGTCAATCCACGGACTTGTGTACAGTCAGTCC
>JAILON010000147.1 GCA_024690865.1 Treponema sp.
CACGGGCGACGGCATCAAGGCCCTGTTCGACGGGGCCAAGGTCGCCCTCAAGAGCGGGGTTCCCTCGCTGGAAGGGCTTGCCAAAGTCTCCCTGAGCGCGGCGGCGGGAAGCGGCTTCCTGAACGCGGGCGGTTCCGTTGACCTGACCCCAATCAAGATGACGACGGACGGATTTGCGAGTGCAATAATCAGCAAGTACTATCAGGACGCGCTCGATGCGATAAAGACCATGCTCGTGGGATTCAACCTGGACTTCTCCGAGCTGGAAGGGATGAACCTGGAGCTTTTGGGAGACTTTGCCGACAAGTTCACGGAGTCGCTCACGGCAATCGTCAAGGGGCTGGGCAACGAGGCCAAGGACAAGGCCCTGGCCCGGCTGAACGCGGAGATAACCGGTTCGTCCAACGCCTACTTCAACAAGGCAACGGAGTTTCTGGGCATAGAGAACGGCATAGACCTGGCGAATGCCGACCTGTCCGACATGCAGGGCATACTGGAGGCAAAAAAGAAGGAGCTCCAAGACCGCATCACGGAGCTGGGCAAGGGCAAGCTGCAGGAAGCGCTGGAAGACAAGCTCGGCGACAGCGAGGCAGCGAGCGGCATCACGAACGCTGCGGGCGACGCTGCGGAAAAGCTGTTTGGCAAAATAAAGGGCCTTCCCAAAACGAAGAAATCCGAGTAGCCGGGTCGGGCAGCCCCGAATGGGGCGGCAAGGCAGGCCGGGCAGGCTTGACCAGCAGGGACCCGCTGGCAGGCGGTCCCGACAGCGGCGAGCTGGAGGGCTTTCCCCCTCCACCGGCCAGCGACACGTCCGGCCCGCCCCACCCTACATCAGGGGCGAAAAGAGGCGGCAGAAAGACCAGAAGGCACGAACCGGCAGGGGCTTCCTGTCAAAGAAGTCCTTGGTCACGGCCTGGGAATGCTGCATGTCCCGCTCGATTATCGCATCACAGCGGGCCGTGAAGCGCTCGTCATAGAAGATGACGTTCTCCTCAAAATGCAGGGAGAAGCTACGGTTGTCTATGTTCGTCGTCCCTATCGACGAAACCTTCCCGTCCACGCTCAGCATCTTGGAATGGATAAAGCCGGGATAGATGTAGAAGCGGATGCCGTCAGCGCACATCTCGCGGGCAAAGTCCGACGACGCCGCCTTCATGAAGAACTTGTCCCAATCGCCCGGAATCACGATGCTTATCTTGACTCCCGAATAGGAGGCAATCTTGAGGGCATTCTGGAACTCCTCATCGGGGGTAAAATAAGGTGTCTCGATATATATGTTCCGCCGCGCCCCCATTATCAGGCGTATGAACGCATCCTCTATGTTCGCCTTCTTGCTGTCGCTCGGGTCGTTCGTTATGACTTGGGTCGTTATCCTGCCCTTGGAGAACATGGCCTGCATCAGGTCCTCCCGCCCCACAGAAACGTCGAGGAAGTTTTGTGCGAAGGACGGGGGAAAATAGCGGAGCATGGACTCTATGGTCTTGGAACGGTTCAGCCAGGCCTCCTGTGAATACCAGTCGCCCAAAAAATTGGACTGCAATGCCAGGACGCAGTTCCCCTCCATCTTCACCATCGTATCGCGCCAGTTCAGCTTCCGTCGCGGGTTCCAGTTGGCGTATTCGTCCGCCAGGTTCATGCCTCCGGTGTAGGCTATGCGGCTGTCTATGATGACGACCTTCCGGTGGTTCCGGTAGTTCAACGTGAGCGGGAGCCCCACCCGGACCAGGAAAAAGGGACGGCTCTTCCCGCCTGCCGCATCGAGCCGGTGGAAAAAGCGGACCCGGGTTAAAAAACAGCCGAAGTCGTCATACAGGAGCTTCACCTCCACCCCTTCCCGGGCCTTCCGGCACAGTATCTCCATCACCTTTGTCCCTATCTTGTCCTGCCGGTAGATGAAGAACTCCATGTTGATGCTGTGCTTCGCCTCCTCCAGTTCCCTGCACAGGTCGTCAAAGAAAGCCGCCCCATAGGTGAAGATTGCGGTGTTTTCGGCATAGGTAAGGAGGCTGTTTCCCTCCGTCAAGTTCATGTCCACCAGCGGCATGAAGCTCTTTATGACATGGTTGGACAGGGAGGTCCGCCGCTGCGCCAGGAGCTTCTTCTGCCGTTCCCGCATGGGGGCGGAAAACTGCCAGACCGTCGCATTCAGGTCCCTCATCCGCTTGGTCGCGGTGAATATGTGGCCGCTGAAGAGTATGTAGAGTACTATGCCTATGCCGCTGGGAAGGAAAAAGAGGATGAGGATCCAGACGAAGCGGCGCCGGGACTCTTTCCTTTCAAAGAAAAGAATGAATATGAGGAAAACGAAGTTGCTGATGGCAATCAGGTTGTGGACCCAGAGCGGTATATTCCAACTGGGCATTGAAAAATCTGGCATATGCTCACTATATATATCGGAAAAATGCGGACAAGAAATATGCCGCACAGGCCAGACGGAGCCGTTTTTTGAAAACGTTTGCAAAAAATCCTAAAACCGGGTAGACTGGGACGATGGGCAGGAACATAACGATCAGGGACATAGCGAAGGAATCTGGAGTTTCCATTTCGACAGTATCACGGGTCTTGACCGGAAACGCAAAGGTCGCGGATGAGAAAAAGGACAAGGTGCTCCGCATCATACAAAAGTACGACTTTCACCCCAACATGCTTGCCCGCAGCCTCATCCAGACGCAGACCATGCAGATAGGATTCATTGTTGCGGACATCTGCAACCCCTACTATTCAACGGTATTCACGTCCTGTGAGAAAAGCGCAAATGCCAAGGGCTACACGCTCCTGATGATGGACTCCTTCAGCAAGCAGGAGAAGGAACTGGAGCTTTTGGAAAAGATGGAAGGCCTGCAGGTAGACGCAATCATCATGCTTGGCGGGTCAATCGACTCAAACCAGGCCGGGACAGGCTTTCTGGAAAGGATACGGGTCGTAAACAGCAGGATTCCTGTCGTTGCAGCGGGGGGAACAGAGGGGCTGGGCTGCTGCAGGATCCAGATCGATGCAGAAAGCGCAATGAAGAAGCTGATGGACTACATGGTTTCCTGCGGCTACAGGAAGATAGCCTTCGCCGGCGGGAAAAACGAAGATTTCTTCAGTTCCTGGAGGCGGGATGTGTATAGGAAGGAACTGGAGCGTCACGGACTCCCCTACCTGGCCCATTTGGACCGGCAGTCCGACTACGATATGGAAGCTGGTTATGAGGCGGCAACGGGGATACTCGCCGCAGAGGAACGGCCCGACGCAATAATAGCCATAAACGATTTGGCTGCCATCGGGGTTCTAAAGGCCATATCTGAACACGGTATGGCAGTCCCGGATGACATAGGTCTGGCCAGCTTTGACAACACCTACATAGCACCCCTGCTTACCCCCCGGTTGACCTCAGTGGATTATGGCTACGACGCATTTGGAGAGAAAATCATCAGCATGACGATAGACAAGATAGAAGGGAAAGAAACGCCTGAAGTCGTCTACATAGGCAGTGAACTGGTGGTACGGGACTCCTGCAGGTCCTTGGCATAATGGGCGACCCGGTTCTCTGAGCTGGCACTGTTCCCTGAAGTAGCCCAGCAGTGCGGTCGCAGGAATCCCCCTGCATAACGGGCAAAACCACGAAGCAACCGAAAAGAGCCTGAGCCCACCGTGGCAAACTCCCGGCCGACGGGCAGCTTTTTAAGACACCTGGGGAAAAAGAAAGGGGCCACCGTTTTACCGGTGGCCCCATCAGCGCATTGCCCGCAACCCTACAAATTATGAGTTGGCAGCGGCATCGCCTTCAATCTTGTCGTAGCCGACCTTGCCCGTAAGCGGGTTGACCAACCAAGGAGCATCAACTTTCTCACAGATGTTCTTCTCTTCGTCCAAATCATCAGGATTCTTCGCAAAGAACTTACACCTGTCAATCCTCGGCCTAAAGTTGACCGTCTCGCCAAGCTTGAAGCCCTCTTTCGCAGCAGCCTGCACGCGCGCAACAATGTTCTGGCCCTTCGTGGCAAGGAAGAGGTGCGTTTCAGCTCCCAAAGGCTCCTTGTTTGTAATCTTCATCTGCATATTGTTCTCTGCAGCTGGAGACTCCTGATACTCAAGATCCTCTGGCCTTACTCCGAAGTAAATCTCCTTACCGACATACGCCTTCAATTTCTCCTGCTGTTCCGCAGTCGGGGTAATGGAGAATGATCCTTCGTCCACGACAATCTTGTCACCGACTTTCTTGACGGTCACAGTCAGGAAGTTCATTGGCGGCGAACCGATGAATCCGGCCACAAACTTGTTGATCGGATGGTTGTACAGATAGAGGGGCTCTCCAATCTGCTGAACATGGCCATCCTTCATAACGACAATCTTCGTTCCCATCGTCATGGCTTCAATCTGGTCATGGGTAACGTAAATCATCGTCGCACCAAGGCGCTGGTGCAATGCGGCAATCTCTCCGCGCATCGTTACACGAAGCTTCGCGTCAAGGTTTGAAAGCGGCTCGTCAAAAAGGAACACCTTTGGATTGCGGACGATGGCACGGCCGACTGCGACACGCTGCCTCTGTCCTCCAGAAAGAGCCTTCGGTTTGCGATCGAGGTACTGCGTCAAACCAAGAATCTTCGCAGCATCATCAACACGGCGCTGAATCTCTGCCTTGTCCATCTTGCGGATTTTAAGGCCGAACGCCATGTTGTCGTATACCGTCATGTGCGGATACAACGCGTAATTCTGGAAAACCATCGCGATGTTCCTGTCTTTCGGCGGAACGTCGTTCATCAGGTCGCCGTCAATCCACAGCTCACCTTCACTGATGTCTTCCAGACCAGCAACCATGCGGAGAGTCGTTGACTTACCGCATCCAGAGGGTCCTACGAATACGCAGAACTCCTTGTCTTCGATAGTGATATTGGCGTTCTGGACGGCACGCACGTTGCCGTCATAGATCTTACCAATACCCTTCAGCTCTACTTTTGCCAAAAGTGGCCTCCCTAGGGGTTATATTATGTTTTCATTATAAACCCTACCCAAACAGATGTCAAACAATTTCTACGCTATTTAGGCAATATTTTAGGCCTTATTTAAGTCATTCATACCCTTTTCGTGATTCAAGCCCTTCCCTTGCTGCTAGACGCCCCTGACCGAGGCCGCATTTTATCCAGCATTGCAGAAATGCTTATGGAAAAAAAAAGGATAGTATGTTATAATGGCATGAGGCAGTTCCACAAGGAAGGACCTTTGGAACAGGCTTAAGCATAATAACCTTATATAAGGATTGGATATGGATAAGAAAGAGATTTTAACCAGGGCAAAGGAATATATTGCCGAAGAGAAGGACGAGTCTTTCCGCAAGGAAGTGGAGGACCTGCTGAACAAGGCCGATGACGAGGCTTCCTACAAGGAGCTTGAGGACCGCTTCTACCAGAGCCTGGAGTTCGGGACGGGAGGCCTGCGCGGCGTGATGGGCGGCGGGACCAACCGCATGAACACGCTGAACATCTCCAAGGCGACCCAGGGGCTCGCCTCCTACATCATCAAGGCCTTCCCCAATGAGGCAAAAGCGGGGACGCTCAAGGCATGCATCGCCTATGACAGCCGCCGCAACCACGACAAGTTCTCGGACATAACGGCCCGCGTCTTCGCAGCAAACGGAATCACCGCCTACCTGTTCACGGGAATCCGGCCCACGCCTGAGCTGAGCTTCGCCATCCGTGAGCTGGGCTGCCAGACCGGCGTCGTCGTCACGGCCAGCCACAACCCGCCCAAGTACAACGGCTACAAGGCCTACTGGGCCGACGGCTCCCAAGTCGTCGAGCCGCATGACAAGGGCATCATCGACGAGGTGAACGCCGTCAAGGAAGTCAAGCTCGTCTCCCGCGAAGAAGCCATCAAATCGGGAAAAATCATCCTTATAGACAAGGAAATCGATGACAAGTTCCAGACGATGATAAAGAATCAGCTCTTCCGTCCGGACCTCATCAAGGAGAAGGCGAGCAGCGTCAAAGTCGTCTACACTCCCCTCCACGGCACGGGCGCAATGCACGTGGAGAAGGTTCTGGGAGACTTGGGCCTTAAGGTCATCACGGTCCCGGAGCAGCGGGAAGGTGATGGAAACTTCCCGACCGTAGAAAAGCCCAATCCAGAGGAAGCCCCCGCGCTCAAGATGGCAGTCGCCCTCGCGGAAAAGGAGAAGGCCGACGTCGTCATGGCAACCGATCCCGATGCGGACCGCTTCGGAACGGCCTTCCCGGACAAGAACGGCAAGTACGTCCTTGTTTCTGGCAACCAGATGGGAGCCCTGCTCGCGGACTACGTGCTGCTCTCCAAAAAGGAGCTTGGCCGCATGCCCAAGAACCCGGTGCTCGTCCGCTCCATCGTCACCAGCCCCCTCTGCGACGCGGTCGCCAAGAGCTACGGGGTCAGCGTGCACGAGGTGCTGACCGGCTTCAAGTGGATTGCCTTTGACGAGGCCCAGATGGAGCAGGGCGGCAAAGAGAACTATGCGTTCGGCCTTGAGGAAAGCTACGGATACTTGGTCGAGACCGAAGTCCGCGACAAGGACGGTGTCTCCGCCGCCGCGATGTGCGCCGAGATGACCTTGTACTGGGCGAGCAAGGGCAAGAGCCTGCTCGAGCGTCTCAACGACATGTACAAGAGCCTGGGATACTTCGAGGACAGGGCCATCAGCAAGTACTTCGAGGGAATCTCCGGCCCCGGCATCATGAAGGGAATCATGACCAAGCTCCGCGAGGACGGGCTCAAAACCTTGGGAGGGAAACGGGTTGTAAAGATCCGCGACATCCAGCAGCAGGTGGAATTCGACCCGGCGAACCCGGCACAGAAGAAAAGCCTTCCCTGGCCCAAGAGCAACGTGCTCCAGTTCTTCCTAGAGGGCGGTACGGTCGTCAGCGCACGGCCGAGTGGAACAGAACCAAAGATCAAGTTCTACGTCAACAGTGTCGTCCCCGTGGCTGGTGGAAACGACGCAGGTCTTGAAGCAGCCCGCAAGGAAGCGGGAAGCCTCTGCGACAAGATTGTGGAAGAAATAAACGCGGTCCTGAATGCAGCAAAATAACGAAGACGAATGCCCGGGAGAAATTGGCGGCATCAAGATAGAGAAAGCCAGGCTCTTCCGGGCGTTCAAGCAGATGGCAGCCCTTTTTGAAGGAGGGAGGGTCTTCGTGGCGTTCGACACGGAGACCACCGGCCTCAAGGCGGAAAATGACGAGGTCCTTGAGATAGGGGCCGTCAAATTCAACAAGGACGGACTCATCGGGGAAAGCTTCAACCGACTTATCAAACCGGTGAAGCCGATTCCTTCGTTCATCACGGCAATCAACCACATCGACGATGAGATGGTAAAAGACGCGCCTCCTGCCGCCGAAGTAGTCAAAAGTTTTGCCGACTACGTGGGGAAGAAATCAGTTCTGGTCGCCCATAATGCGCGGTTCGACGTCAAATTCGTCAATGCGACCCTCATTCGGGCAGGCTTGCCCCAGTTAAAAAACCTCACAGTCGATACGCTTACCTTCTCGCGCTGGGCATATCCCCTGCTGGCTAACGAAGCAGAAAAAGGACAGTACAAACTCCAGTCACTTGCCAGACGCTTCGGCATAGAAGTCCTCAATGCCCACCGGGCAGAAGACGATGCCCGCGTCTGCATGGAGCTTTTTCTCAGGATTCTTAGGGACACGGACAGCGTACAAAAAAAGCCGGAAAGACAGAATTAAACAAGGTTGACCAGTATATGAAACAAAGACTTGCAGATTACATAGCGGACTTCCTCGTGTCGCACGGGATAACAGACTGCTTTACCGTGGTCGGCGGCGGTGCAATGCACCTGAACGACGCGCTGGGCCACAAAGAGGGACTGCACAGCACCTACAACCACCACGAACAGGCAAGCGCAATGGCGGCGGAAGGCTATGCAAGGCTCAACAACAGGATGGCCGCACTCTGCGTCACCACAGGGCCAGGCGGAACCAACGCAATCACCGGCGTAGTCGGTGGCTGGCTGGATTCCATCCCCATGTTCGTACTTTCTGGACAGGTCCGCTATGATACGACGGCACGGTACAACGAGCAGTTCACGGGAGGTCACAGCCTCCGTGCAGTTGGCGATCAAGAGTTCGACATAACGAAATCCGTCTCCTGCATGTGCAAGTACGCAGTCATGCTGGAAGCCCCGCAGGATATCCGCTTTGTCCTGGAGAGGGCCTTTCACCTTGCCACGACAGGCAGGCCGGGCCCGGTCTGGATTGACGTTCCCGTGAATTTTCAAGGAGCAGAAATAGAAACGGACGGCCTGAAAGCTTATTTCGGGAGTGACGAGCAAAAGCAGGATGACTCGCTTCTGCCCGCAAACGTTTCTCAGGAAACAATCAAAGCAGTCTTGGATAAGGTAAAGAACGCGAAACGTCCGGTTCTTTATGCAGGCAACGGAATACGGCTGTCAGGAGGCTATTGCGACTTCAGGACAGCCGTAGAAAAATTGGGAATCCCCGTCTGCACCTACTGGGATTCCATCGATCTCATCGAAACGGAGCATCCGCTCTACGTCGGGAGGGGCGGTAACATGGGCGACAGGCCGGGAAACTTTGCCGTCCAGAATGCGGACCTCATTCTTGCCGTCGGCAACCGCCTTCCTATCCGCGTGACAGGGTATGACTACAAGACTTGGGCCCGGGAAGCCGAAGTCATCATGGTTGACATAGACCCTGCGGAACTGAAAAAAAAGACAATCCACGTGGAGATGCCCATACACGCCGATGCAAAGGATTTCTTCGCATGCCTCAACAGCTACCTGAAAAGCGAAGGTCTGAAAAACGGAACCGCTCCTGTTTTCAGCGGCACGGACTGGATCGCCGCCTGCCAGAATTGGAAGAAGAAGTACCCGGTCGTGCTTGAGCGGCATAAAAATGAAAGCGACGGATTCGCAAATGCATACGCGGCATTCGACATCATAAGTCGCACGCTCCCAGAGGACACGGTCACAGTTACGAGCAATGGAACCTGCTGTGTAGCCGGGCACCAGACGTGGTTCATCAAGACAGGGTCCCGTTTCTTCAACAACAACGCCGTTGCCAGTATGGGCTACGGGCTCCCAGCCGCAATCGGAGCATGCGTGGCAAATAAACGGCGGACGACGATATGCCTTGAAGGCGACGGTTCCATCATGATGAACCTGCAGGAACTCCAGACAATCGTTACGAACCGGCTCCCGATAAAGATAATCCTTATAAACAACCAGGGCTACCATTCAATCCGGCAGACACAGACGAACCTGTTCTCCTCCCACTGCAAGGTGGGAATAGGACCGGAGAGCGGAGATCTATCATTCCCCGAATACAAGAAAATCGCCGAGGCATTCAATATTCCCTACGCCGAAGCGCATTCAAACGACGAGGTCAAGGCACAGTTCAATGAAATGATGAAAACGGACGGCTATGCCTTGCTGGAGATTTTCGTGTCGCCCGCGCAATTCTTTGAGCCAAAAAATACCGCTCGAAAGTGCGAAGACGGCAGCCTCGTCAGCGCTCCGCTCGAAGACCTTGCCCCCTTCCTTCCACGCGAAGAATTGAAAGAGAATATGTTCATAAAGTTATTGGAGTAGCTTGGCATTCACTCCAGCAGTCCAGCCATCTCGGTGAACTTGGCGAAGAAGGTTCCGTCGATGGAACCAGGGAAAAGGCGTTCAAGCTCCTCCAGGTGCCGGGCGATGCTCGCAAAGACCTCCTCCCCTTCTATGATGATTTCCGAATAGCCGACCTCGCGCTTCTGCCTGGCAGCCTTGTTCTCCAGCTGCCTGACCGCGCAGATGTACGGAAGCGCAGCAATTTTCCGCAAATCTTCCGGCGGCATAATCGGTATCTTGAAGTTGCAGACCGGGCGGGGTATCTCTTGCCACCCACAAAGGGGCTGACAGGCGGGGGGCCGCCCGCAATCCGCCTTATCGCTGCAGACCGCCTTATCGCCGTTCCCCCTGTCGCCCCCTCCCAGTGCCGCCTCAAGCATGCGCTCTATCGGGGACTTCCCGAATGCAACCGCGTCAGTGTCGCTCAGGCCGGAAAGGCGGGGGTTTACTTCTATTATATACCAGTTCCCGCCCGAAAAAACCAAGTCAACCTGCGCCACGCCGTCCAGTTCCAGCTCCGTCGCAAGGCGGGTAAGGGTCTCCGAAAGCCCGGCAACCGACCGGCGGAGCTGCAGGCCCGGTGAGTCAGGCACGTTTCCCGCATCGACAGAATCCGAAGCGTCCGGGGAAGCCACATTCGCCGGGCCGGCTCCCGCGCCGTTACCTCCTGCTGCACCGTCCGCAGGAAGTCCCGTCACCGGACCGAGCTTTATCCCCTGCTTGGGACTGGTAATGCCCCACTTATCCGTAGAAAAAAGGAAGGGCGGCAGGACCGTATACGCCCCTTTCCTCCCGTAGATTTCCGCCCCCGCCTGTATGCCGTCAATGTATTCTTCCACCAGGCTGTCCGTCTTTGTCTTGCCGGAGTTCAGGCAGGCGATGACCTGCCGGGGCGAAACCGCCTTGAGCATAGAATAGGAACTGAGCCCGTATGCGGGCTTTACGATGACGGGGTACCGCAGAGTCTCGAGCTCGCGGAAAATATACTCTTTGTAAACGTTGCTTTCTATCGCGCTGCTTCCCCGCTCGCACCAGTAAAGCTCACGCTTGACGTGGACGCAGCGTGCGCAGTGGAAGCCCCGTGCCGCAAGGAAGCGGGAGGATTCCGCCTTGTCAAAGCAGAGAAGCTGGCTGGCGGAAGGATTGCAGAGCACGCAGATACCTTTCTCCCGGAGCCGCTCGCCGATCATCGAATCCTGCAGGGCCATCCAGTCAAAGGGCGGTTCCCAGAAGGAGTATGCTACCGCAAGGTCGGGGGAAAAGGACGCTATCTCGTCTGCAAGCGATGCAGGAGAAGTCCCCCGCAGCATGACGTATTCCACGGACGCAGCTTTCTCCCCGAGTCCGCCCCCGGACAAATCCAGGAGAAAGGAGCCGGGAAGCTGCGTCGCAAGCACGAACCGGTGCTCCGGGTATGCCGAAGCGACCGCCTCCCACTCGCGAGCGCGAGTGGGGAAGCTCGTTATCTCGTAGTCGGCGGCCTCGAAGCGGTTCGAGTTCGTGCTGTAGACGACTATCCGCATCTATTCGATCTTCCAGACTTTGCCGTCGGACCGCCCGAAGATTTCCTCCTCGTACATGCACTCGGCGGTCGCGGCGGGAGTGCCGTAGCTGCCCTTGCGTGTCGCACGGAAGACGAACTCGATGTTCTGGCTGCCCCGCCGCATGTAGTTCCAGAAGTACTGCACCTCGTCGTCATAAATCTTCTTGTAGGAAAGACCGTAGTTCCTGACTCCCCACCAGGGGTATGCCTTCTCGGCCTTCTCCTGCTGGCTCTCCGGCGCGGAAATCGTCGTGACGAACGCGGAGTTCAGTATTTCCGCACCAGCCGGAACCGGTGCGCGGAGGGCGACGAACTCCAGGTCCATCGTGGACGAGAGGCAGATTGTCTCCCGGTACAGGCGGCCGGACACGAGCTTGTCGCCCGAGACCTTCTTGCCGGTCTCCGCATCGTATATCTCGGTATAGACGCAGATGCCCTCGTCCCGCGCGGCCTGCTTGCCCGCAGGAATAGCATAGCGCATGGAGGCGGTATAATAGAGGGTTCCCGTCCCGCTCTTGGTAAAGTCCAGCTCCAGCTCCTTGTCGCGGGCAAGCTTCTTGAGCTCCTTGTTGAACTGCACTTCGCTTTCCACAGCCTCAGCGGTGACTCCCTTGAAGCTGCCGGAAAGCAGCTCCTTGCCACCCAGGAGCACTTGTGCCGTGAAGTCCAGGTTCTCAAGCCTGTTCTCCTTGATGTAGCTGTTCAGCGCGATGAGGACTCGGCTTGTCGCGGCGGTGGACTTCCAGTAGCCGTTCCCCGCCCGCTGCATCTTCAAAAGCTCGTATACGAGGTGCTGGTTTACCTCGTCCCTGCGGTCCAGCTTGGTAAAGAACTGGAGGCAGAGGGCGTATTTTTCGGACGTGTCGTTGAGGAAGCACCAGCGGTGTCCCTCGTGCTTGCCCGTGATGTCAATACCCCGTGCGGTCAGCCGCGTGAAGGAGCGGAGCTTCGTGGCGACCGTCCGCGCCTTCTCGGCATCCCCCTTGTTCAGGTAGGTCAGGCCGACCAGCGCAAGGGTCTCCACGTCCGCCTCGTCCGAGACGAGAATCTTATCCAAGTTTACATCATCGACCTTGCCACCGATTCTGTCCGCCGCGTAGTAAGCGTATGCCGCCGTGTAGAGCGACCATGCCTGACCCGGGTACTTCCGCAGGGTTTCGTCCGCGTTGTTTATGAGGTAGCTCGCAAGGCGCGGCTGCTTTATGTCCCCGGCCGATATGCCGTTCTCCTTGGCAAGCGCAAGAATCTCGGCAATCCGCATGGAGACATAGTTGCTGCTCTCGCTCCCGCCCGGCCAGTAGGGGAAGCCACCGTCACTGCGCTGGCTGCCCGCCCAGCTCCGTATCTCGCTTTCCGCGATGCCCTTAGGATAGACAACCTCGCTCTCAAGGCCGAAGAGCTTGATGTAGTCGCCGAACGCAACGAGCGGCAAGGTCGCGGACGAACGCTGCTCCAGGCATCCGTAGGGATAATGGAACACGTAGCTGATCGCCTCGCGCAGCACGCCGAGCCGTGTCGGGTCAAGCTGCACGTAGAGGCTGCCGCGCCCGTCCTCCGCATCTCCGGGAATGACAAGCAACTCCTTCGCGCCGTCCGGGCCTTCGACCGAGCCGACCGTTGTCACGGTCTCAAAAATGTAGGGCTTCTCTATCTCAAGCGAAAGCAGCATCTTCTCGTTGATGTCCTTACCGGTCAGCGTGAATGAGAGCGTAATCCAGCCCTGTTTCTCCGCCGTTATGTCGAACATCAAAGCCTTGGTCGTATTCGCCGCGACCTTGAGCTTCTTCATGTCCTTTCCCTTGACCGAAGCCCTGCCGGGCAGTTTCTGCACGGAAGAAGCTTCCTGCTTCTCTCCCGCAGCCTCGGTTCCCTCAAAGATTTCCAGCCTGACGCTGACCTCGGAAGAAGAGGATTTGAGGTTGGAGATTGTCAGGCCGACCTCCCCCTTGTCGTCCAGGCGCAGTACCCTCGGCAGGACGGGGCGGGCGGAAACAGGCTCCGCGACGCTCATCTCCTCCTCGCCGAGGCCGAACAAGTCCGCCTTGACCACCACCGCCGTCAGCCGGTAGGCGGTGATGCTGTCGGGCAGGGTGAACGTGACGGTCGCCTTACCGTCTTTGCCGGTCACGATGGACGGGTTGTAGTAGGCGGTCGAGGCAAAGTTCTTGCGGACTTTCATGCCGCCCGCTTCCCCGCCCGCATCGGCTTCCATCGCAGATTCGGCTACCGCCATGTCCGCCGTCGCCGCGGTCTTGTACAGCATCCTCGTGCCGTTCGTCGCGCCCATGAGCATGGCATCTTCTTCTGCAGCTTCCGTCTCTTCTTCCTGTGCGACGAGGAGCGAGCGGGAGTCGCCGCCGGAGGCCCCGTCATTGAAGAGCCAGCGGGCATAGAAGCGGTCCACGGGGCTTTCCACGTGGTAATCGATGAGGTCTAGCACGCCCCGGTCCACGGCCTGCACCGCGATGCGGGCATTCGGGACGGGTTTTCCGTCCTTGGTCGCGCGGAGGGTCAGGGTCACTGTGCTTCCCGGCTCGTAGCTCTTCTGGTCGGGGCGGATTTCTATGTCAATCGTACGGCTCTTCGTGCTGACGTTCAGGCTCGTCACGCCGAAGACGCTGCGGGTCAGCTCCCCGGCCCCGGTCTTGCCGCCGCTCTCGCTGAAGGAGGAGAGGGAGACGTATACGACGGGGACGTAGCTTTCTTCTATCGGAATCTTAATCTCCGAGACAGGGGAGTCAATGTCGATGACCTTGTGGGAAATCAACTTCTCGCGCTCCACGCAGACAAGGTACTTTCCCTTCTCAAGCGGGGACTCAAGCAGGATGCTCGCCGTGTCGCCGACATTGTATTCTTCCTTGTCGGCCTTGAGCGTTATCGAATCGCCGTTGTTTCCTCGGTAGTACCAGTCACTTGAGATGACGTAGAAACTCCGCTCGCTGACGACGCTGTTCCCGTCGCCGTCCGTCGCGGACAGGCGGATTTTGTATACCCCTCCGTCCTTAGGCTTGACGGAGAAATTCGCGGGCTTGGCGGATGACGGGAAGGAAAGCTCCTTCTCCTCCTCGGTGACAAGCTCGCGTATCCAGCGGGTCGTCACCACGCCGCGCACGTTCATCTCCTGCACGGACTTCCAGCTCTCGTGCACGAGCTCCATTTTTATCTTCGTGTTCTTGCCCCGGTCACGTGCGGACGGGAGCTTTTCCAGCGGGGTTATCGCCGTGTACAGGAAGCTGACCTGCTCGCCCTTCTTGGGGAAGCCCGCCGAGCCGCGCCCGCCCTTCTTCGCGTTGCCGATTCCGAGGTAATAGCGGGCGGGGTGTACGGTCGTGCTCGCGGTCGTCCTGACCGCCTGGTTCCCGCTGTCGCTTATCTGTGTCTCCACCGTGTAGGTGCGGGGGAATCCGTCAAAGCCGTCATCCTTCGTGCTGTGGCTGGATGAAAGCTTGCCGTCCCCGTCAAGGCTTCCGTTCTCGTCGCCGTGCCAGTTGTGCCAGACCGTATGCTCCAGCGGGGTAAAGCTCATTCCCTTGTAGTCGTCGCCCTTCGGTGAGAAATAGCCTGAGTCGCTCGACCAGAAGGAGCGGGAGCCCGCCCCGCCCATGCTGCCGCCGCCCAGGTAGCTTGCCTGTACTTCTGCGGAAAGCGTGTCGCCCTTGAAGTAGGTCAGGTCGGCGATGCTCGTGGAAGCCTCGAAGCGCAGCTTCTCGAAGAACTGCACGTCTATGCTTTCGTTGTATATCTGCTCGCTTGCGGACGCGCCCGTGCCGCACTTCCGTTTGTAGCTTATCGTATAGCTTCCGGGGGCGATGTCGTCGGGAAGCTTCATCACCGCGCTCATCATGCCCTCGCTGTCCAGCGTGCCCTCGCCTGAGTAGAAGACCTTTGCGTTCCGCCAGCCGCCGTCGGTCAGCTGTATCGTGTACTTTGCCTCATTCCCCGCCGGGGTCTCGTAGCTCCCGTCGCGGAGAAGGTTGCGGTCAATCAGGGTGAAGGAGACGGTCTCGCCCGGCTTGTAGAGCTTCCGGTCGCTGAATCCGTAGGCGACCATCCGCTTGTGAATGTCCCCGGCTTCTTCCGGCTCGTCAGGGCTAGCAGAATTCTCAATCAAAGCCTTCGTGTAGACAGGCTCGCTCCGGTAGCGGACGATGCCGTAATATGAGCCGGGGGAGTATAGTACGCGGTCGTCCTTCGTCCGAGCCTCAAAGTAGAGGCCCGCGTTGTCGTTCCGGTCGAGCAGGCTCTTGTCCCCGCCCGCCGAGAAGTCAAACTCTGCGATGCCGTCCTTGTTCGTCACCGCCGTCGCGACAGTCTTGTAACTGCCGGTGAGAATCGTCTCCTGCTTGTCGTAGTCCGGGTGCGGGATGAAATACGCGCTGACATCCGCCCCGGCGACGGGCTTTCCGTCCTTCAGGCTCGTGACGAGGAGGACCGCCTTGTCGTAGGCGTAGCGGGCGGTAACGCCCAGGTTCGTCACCTGCAGAATCTGCTCGTTCTCCATCGTCTCCGTGCGGGGCTTGCCCTTGTCCGCCCCCCAGGTCTGTATGTACTCGTAGACGATGTGGGCGGTGAACTTGACCGCCCCGTGGTATATGCCGCCGGACTCCTCCAGGAAGGGACGCAGGTCTACGACTTCCGTAATCTTCTTGTTTTGTTCTATGCGCGCGGGGTCGAGCGCGAATGTCTTGGCGGACGCACTGCTTCCCCCGGCGTTGCCAGCGGCGTTGCCCGTCAGCGTCTCTACCGTATAATACGAGCCCGCCTTGATGTTCTGGTGGTAGAAGGTGATGGACGGGCTCGCGTTCGCCTCCAGCGCCTTGAAGCCCGAGTTCTGGAAGAGGGCGTAGCTTTCCGGCTGCGGGACCGTGATGTCGTAGCTGTAGTCCTTGTCAAGCTGCCTGCCGTAGATGTCGGTCAGCGTCTTCGCGACAAGAATCTTGTATTTGTCGCCGTGCTTCACGCCCAGCTTGGAGAGCGTCAGGCAGCTGCCCGATATGGCAAGATTGTCCTTCGTGACAGCCTTGCCGAGCGACGAGGAGATGCTCCTTGCAAAATCCTCCTCGCTGCCCTCCTTGAGCGGGGCGGAAAAGGAAACGTAGACCGGGAAGTCATCATTCGCGTTCCTGCTGCTCCGGCTCCAGTCGACGCTCGCGATGCGGAACTTGACGAGGGTATGGAACTTCTTCTGCCGGTCCGCGGACGTGGGGTAGCAGTCCCTGTCTGCCACGGCCCCCTTCCTGAGCGTCACGATGATGTCCGTGTCCTCCGGGGGCTGCGCGTCCAGGGTCAGCCTGATGAAGTTTTTTTCATCCTTTGCCTTCTGATTCTGCGCGGCGGTGAACGGCAGGCTCTTTCCATTGGAATCCGTCACCGTTATGTAGTCCTTGACGACCGCGCAGTTGACGGGGAAGTTGAAGAACACGCCGATGTCGCGGGCAGCTTCGAGGGGGACGCTGGAATTGTTGACGTACCGGCCCTCCTTGACCTCCGCGTACGCGGGGCGGACGGCGTTCAGCTTGAGCTCCTCGGTGTGGAAGCCGTATTCCAGCTGGCCCGTTATCGTGTTGCCCCTGGCAGACTTCGACTTTGGATTGACCTTTATCTTGTACTCTTTCTGGGGCAGCACTTCGTCCGTGCTGTCAAAGCTGAGGATGCTCGTTCCCTTCCAGCGGAACACGCCGTTCAGCTTGGGTTCAATCGTCAGGTACTCCGAGGACGATGACTGCGTGCCCAGGGCCTTGAGCGCGACGACCGGCTCGGAGAACAGCACCTGTATGGAAGGATACTTCACCTGTGAGGGGAGCTCTCCCGAAGGGGTCATGGAAATGACGCGGAAGCCTTCCCCCGCCCCGTCCTGCTGCCCTCCCGGGCTTTGCGCCCCTGCCGGCAATACCGCCGCCATCTGTGCCACTGCTGAAAGAAACGCAACTGCCGCCATCTTCGTAACCCTCGAAAAAGCCATAAATCAAGCCTCCAACTGTACCTTATTTAAATGAAGAACCTGCCAGTGGGTTACAGGACAGCTTAGCGGGAAATAGGGCTGCCAGTGCACCCCCAGCGTGGTCATCCCGCCGAGTCGGAAGCAGCTGCCGCAATCGGGAGGTACGGCGCACTACAGATATCCGGCTACAAGAAATAGGTCTTCATCTCGCCTTTGCCCTTGACGCTGACGATGGACGCCTCGCCATAGGGAAACAAATCTTTCGTCTGCTCGTAGGTCGCGTCGCTCACATGGATGCGCATTGGCTCCCCGGTGCTCTCCATACGGCTGGCCACATTCACCGTATCGCCCCAGATGTCGTACGTAAACTTGCTCTTTCCGATTATACCGGCGACCAACCTGCCGGTATTGATTCCTACCCGAATCTGCAGGTTCGTCTTCCAGATTTTGTTGAAGTCCCGCACATCCTGCAGAAGCCCTTGGGCAAAGCGGAGCATCTTTGCAGCATCCCCTCCTCCACCATATTCGCCCAGTCCCGTGGCCGCCATGTATGCATCGCCAATCGTCTTGATCTTCTCTATACCCTCGTATCGAGCCCGTTCGTCAAACTTGGTGACAAGCCTGTTGAGTATGGTGACGACCATCTCCGCGTCCATATTGCCGCTCATCTCCGTAAAGCCCACTATATCCGTGAAGAGTACAGTCGCATTGCTGTATGTACGCGCGATGGTGCGCCCCGGGTCGTCGCTCAGTTCCCTTGCCACTTTTGCAGGGAGGATATTGAGCAGGAGGCTCTCCGCCTTCTCGTTCGCAATCGTCTGCTCGCGCGTGCGGTCCTCAACCATCTTTTCCAGCTTGAGCTGCTGGCTTTTCATGTTCCTGAACCGTATCCACAGGACCATTGCAAGCACCCCCAAGACCGACAGCGCGACGACAATCCGAAACCAGACAAGTTCCCACAGGAACGGCTTCTTGACGACCGTCACGTACACAGGCTCTCCCGCCAGGCCGTCGCTGTTCCGCGCCTTTACCATGAACCGGTATGTACCATGCGGCAGGTTTGTATACGTAGCGGATCGTGACGGCGACCAAGACTCGAAATCCTTCTCAAAACCGCCAAGCATCGACGTAAAGCGGATGCTCTCAGGGGATATGAAGCTCATCCCCGTGTATTTTATGGAAAGCCTATTTGCACCCGCCGGGACAGTTATGCTCCCCCCCATGTAGTCGCTGGTCTCGCCGTCTATCGTATAGCTTTGTATCTCTATCCGGGGAGCAACGGTGTTCTTTTCCGATTTTTCGGGGTCATAGATTGCAAAGCCATCGACAAAGGGAAACCACAGGTCGCCGCTTGAGTCCGCACAGGCCAGCGAAACGGAAGTGACTCCGTTCGTGACCATTCCGTCCGACGCACCGTAGTAGGTAACGGACAACGTGTCCCTGCTTCCATCCAAGATTTCCTGTATCTCCGAAAAAGGAACGGACAGGACCCCCTTGTTTGTCGTCATCCACGCAACGCCCGTATGGTCTACGACAATCTGGAAAACGCTGTCGGTTCCAAGCCCATTCTGCGAGTTGAAGTTCACGAAGCTGTCCGTCTCCTCAACGTAACGCGATGCACCGGTCCCCGTACAGATCCAGATGGCTCCGTCCATGCGGGAAATTTTGAATATGACGTTTCCGGCCAACCCGTCGGCAGTCGAAAAGCTCCTGACGATCTTCTCGTCCTCGAGTATGTATACACCCCCTCCGTTGGTTCCGACCCAGACCCGACGGCTTTCATCCTCGTAGATCCACATGACGTAGTGGTTTGAAAAACCATCGTCCTTCGTCATTGTGGAGATGTGCCCATCCTCGTGATGTATTATGCTCAGCCCCACTTGGGTTCCAATGTAGTAGTCGCCGGAGGAAGTCTTGATGGCGACGCGGCACTTGTTTCCGGCAATACCGTCATCCACCGACCACACGCGAATTCTTCCGTCCCTGTCCATGCATATCTGGGGCATATCGGAATACGAAGAGACGAGCAGCTCCCCATCGGCAGAAAGGGCAACGTGCCGCACCCTCATTCCCTTGCACAGCCTGGTTATGTCGTTCTCCACGAACGTACCGTTCCTGTAGGCCAAAAGCCCCTTGTCGCTGGCCAACCAGGCAAGCCCCCGGCCACTGTCCTCGCAGATGGCGTTGACGCTGGAACCGGTCGGCACGGTGCGGAATCTTCCGCCCGAAAGCTTCTGCACACCGCCCCTGTTGAAGCAAATCCAGATGTTTCCCTCCCGGTCCTCCACAATCTCGTTCACCACATCGTCCGGCAAGCCGTTCTCCTTGCCGTAGTAGACGACGGAATCTGAGGACATGATTGCAATTCCCGCGTCAGTGCCAATCCAGAAGTGCCCCTGGGAGTCCTCCAATATGGAAGATATGGCAGTCTCGCTCTTCGTGGGATGCCCGGTGTATAGAACCTTCTCCTCGCCATCCTTGAGCGCAACCACGATGTTGGGGTCAATTCCGAAGCACAGCGTACCGTCCCGGGCCTCTGCCACAACCCGTATGGCGGGATGCTCCACGGAATGTATGCCCGCAAAGCGTTCCAGCCGTCCATTCTCCCAGACGAACAGGGAATCCGCCGATCCCGTCGTGACCCATATCCGGGAGGATGAATCCATGAACAGGTGGACGACCAATATGTTCTCCTCGCCCAGCTCGGCCAAGCCCTCCGGAACAACCAGCGTCCCGTCCAGAGTAAGATAGCACAGGCCGGACGCTGTTCCTATCCAGATGTTTCCCTTGGCATCCTCGCAGATGTCGTTCACCTTGTTGTTGGGAAGCCCATCGTCCACCGTCCATTTGGCAAGCGAGCCGTCCGCCCCAAAGCACGTTATGCCCTCATCGTTGTGCCCCACCCACAGGTTGTCCCTGGAGTCCTGGAAGATGGAGCGCGCGGAGGCGAAGTCATATTTTGAGTCGGTATTGCGGCTGAATACGGTAAATTCCACGCCGTCAAAGCGAACCAGCCCATCGTAAGTCCCCAGATAGATGTAGCCCTTCCTATCCTGAAGAATTTTGGGGATAGTCATCCCCGGAAGTCCGTCCGCAGTGGTATAGTTCCGCCGGACGAAATCGGACAGGAAACCGGGGTCGAGCTTTGTTTTTGCAGTTTGAACAGCCTGCGCAGCCAAGGGACTCCCCATCAGCATACAGCAGAGCAGAAACGAAGAGGCGAGTTTGAGTACGAATCTTTGTGCAGCCACGGCCATACCGGCTTCCCCCTGCTATGGATATATCACTATCATAGCACATCCAGCCCCGTTTGTCAGCCAAGCCGGAGACTTCGGACCGGAATTATGCTCATTTGCAAGAATTCGCCTTGCCGGACGCAACCGAATTCAAGTCCGCAGCAAACTCCGACTGGGTTGACGTCCGTTCAGAACATCATCATGTGGAATCGCAATCTCACGCCATGCTCTCAGTGCCATCTATATCTCCTCCTCGGTATTCTCTATTATCCAGCATCCAGTTTTATCAGAACCAATATGCTTTATTTTCCCTTTTAACTGTTTTAACTGCCATTTTATACCGTCAATTGAAATTCCACATTTTTGGGCCAATTCTTCCCGTGTAATATTGGGATTTTGTTTTACAAAGTATATTATTTTTTGCTTTGTATACTTCCCGTCATAGGTGTAAAAGCCGAGGTTCTTTCTGAACGTGTCCTCGTTCAGGCGGATGCCCTTCGCACCGTAATAGATGAGCAGCTTCTCAAACGTCAAGTTCTGATACTGTGACGGCGTGTTTTCTATCGTCGGAAGCCCGTGCCGAAGCACCTCAAAGAGATACGACCCCTTCTCCGGGTATTTCCGAAGGTTCTCCTTGCTTGAGCCAATCCGTATGTACCGCTCGTTCGCGAACGAAACGGGAACGGTCTTCGCTGCGGGAATCGTAAGCAGAACGATTCTTTTGCCGTCTACAGTGTCTTCCTCAAAGGCAAAATCCAGATCGGGCGTAAGCTACCGGGCGGGAAAGGGCGGGGCGGCTCTTTGGACCGTTGCATTCAATAGAAGAGAGTGACTTCCTGTCGTGCCAGTTCAGGTCCGCGCTCGTGTACTTGTGGACGGGCTCAATCTCAAAGATGTCCGCTCCCATCGCGTCCGCCGCGCCCTTTGCCATGCGCTCGGTCGTCCCCGTTGCGCTGAAATAGACGACCGCCGTCCTTGCCTTGCCGGTCTGTGCGGTCAAAGTTCCTGTCATAACAAGTCCTCCAAGCAAAAGTGCAGAGATAAGTTTCTTCATAAGGTTGCTCCGTTTATTAAGCAACAATCCGTTGCTTATCTGAAGCTTACGCTATTTTTACCAACTTGTCAATACTAAAATATAATTTTAATAACGAAACGTCACTTATTAACAGACAAGGCATAGAACTGGACATCATCTGACCGCCAGGCTCGAGGGATCTGGCACGCAAGGCAGAACTGTGTTATACTGTCCGTATGGCACAGGAGAGAGAGGACAAGTTCAAGACCCACCGCCTGATCCAGCTGGACAAATGGATCCGCAGCGGAGCCTATCCGTCGCTGGAAAAGATGATGCATGAGTACGGTGTCTCACGGAGGACAATCCTGCGTGACATGGAGTTCCTGAGGGACCGCTACGGTGCGCCGCTGGAATACGACAAGGAGCGGAAGGGCTACTACTACAGCGACCCCACGTTCGTGATACAGAGCGTCCTGCTGACGGAGGGGGATCTTTTCACGATATCCACCGTCATGCCCCTGCTTGAGCAGTACCGCAACACCCCGCTCGAAGGCTCTTTCCGCAGCATAATGAGCAAGGTGTCCGAGCTTATGCCGGACACGGTAAGCGTGGACACGTCTTTCCTGAACAAGGACATCGCCTTTATTACCGAGCCTCTTCCCAAAATCGATGAGTCCGTGTTCTTCGCAATCTTCAGGGCGGTAAAGGGCTTTGAGACAGTTACGTTCGGGTACAGGAGTTCCGGCGGGACGGAATTCAAGCAGAGGACGTTCGACTGCTACCGGGTGCTTTGCAAGAAGGGCAGCTGGTACGTCATAGGATTTGACCACGATGCGGCGGACGACGCGTCCAGCAAGCCCGGTGCCATCCGGGTGTATGCGCTTTCCAGGATCCGTGACGTTCAGTTTCCGGGGGGCCGCTTCTCTGTCCCGGAGGGATTTGACTTGAACCGGCATGTGGACTTGTCGTTTGGTGTCTGGAACAACCCCGAGCCACCAGCAGAATATGAGCTTGTTTTCAGTCCCAGGCTTGCCAATTACATCACCGAGCGCGAATGGCACAGGGATCAGAGCGTAGAACGGAACGAGGACGGCAGCGTCACGCTCAAGTTCAGGAGCAACCAGAAGCAGATGGTGTTCAGCTGGGTGCTGGGATTCGCCTCTGCCGTCCGGGTGGTCAGGCCAGACAGCCTGAGGGATGAGATTAAGGCGGAGATTGCGCGTATGGCACGGCTGTACGGGACCGGCGGAGAGGAAGAGGGGTGATTCCCCGGTTTGTGCTATCATGCGTAATGACGAGAGCAAGGGGAGAACATGAATATTTACGTGGATTTTGATGATTGACTTTGTGAGACCGCGCGTTATTTTTCCGGTCTTGTGGCGGAGATGTTCGGGCTGGACATACCATACGAGGAAATAAGGTATTTCAACCTGCAGAAATCATTTTCCTTGACTGACGGACAGTACGACAAGATGATGGCCCATGCCCACAGGCCGGAGGAGCTTTTGTCATACGAGGAGACGCCGGGCGCGGTAAAGGCGGTCAGCCGCTGGCTTGATGAAAGGCATGACGTAAAGATAATAACGGGCCGCCCCGTCAGCGCGTACGAGGCTTCGCGGGAATGGCTTGACTGGCATGGACTGGAGCGGATACCCTTGTTCTGCCTGAACAAATACGGACGCGACAACTTCATGAAGGGCAGCAGCTTCAACCTTGAGCTTGAGGATTACTACAAAATGCATTTTGATTATGCCGTGGAGGATTCTCCCTGCGCATTCAAGTTCTTTGAGCACCTTCCTGACCTGAAGGTCATGGTTTTTGACCGCCCCTGGAACCGTGAATGCGAGTTCCCCAATAAGAATTACATAAGATGCTTTGACTGGGAGATGATGGAGGTGCAGCATGTTTAGGCAAATGCGAAGGTTCAGACAGCAGGTCGCCAGCGAAAAGTGCGTTGAGATTCTGAAAAACGAGTGGCGGGGGGTGCTTGCCCTGCTCGGCGATGACGGCTACCCCTATACCGTTCCCATGGATTTTTTCTATGACGAGGACGACGGCAAAATATATTTCCACTGCGCGAAGGAAGGCCACAAGATTGACGCGATCGAAAAATGTGACAAGGCTTCCTTCTGCGTGATGGACCAGGGCTTTAAGAAAGAAGGCGACTGGGCGCTGAACATCACGAGCGTAGTCTGCTTCGGCCGGATAAAAAAGGTCGTGGATTTTGAAACGACAAAGGAGAAGGTCTGCAAGCTCGGGGCAAAATATCATCCGACGGCAGAATCGGTTCAGATTGAGTGGGAACATGCAAGGAACCGCGTCCTCTGCCTTGAGATGACGATCGAGCACATGACCGGAAAACTGGTGAACGAAAAGTAAGGCAGGATTAATGCCGTCCTCCATGCCGGAGAGTATGGAAGACTTTTTCCCAACATGGACGGTAGCCAGGCGTCACTCGGTCGGGTGAGAGCCGTCACTCGGGCGGGTGAGAATCGTCACTCGGACGGGTGAGAATCGTCACTCGGGCAGGTGAGAAGCGTCACTCGGACGGGGGATGCGCTGGTAGCAAGTGGACGGATGTACGTCATCGGGAGGGAATCCGAATGAGAGAACGGGGCATTTCATGTACGTAATCTGCCCCGCTGCCGCTCAGAAATTGCAGACGGCACATTTTTTCGGGCCTGCTTCTTGGGAAGCAGCTCACTCCCCCTCAAGCTTGTTGAAAGAGACCGTCACGCCGTTCCGAAGGATTTCTCCCAAGCGGTCAACAAGCTGCTGGGCTTCCTCGTCTTCGACCGTAATGTAGTTACCGTCTCGCGTCTGGTTCTCAAGCTCGACTATCCGCTTCTTGAACTTCTTGATTTTCCTCTCGCTCTTCGTTTCTTCCATTCTCAGGCGGTAATACAAGGAGTAAAGATGGTACAGCCACTTGTTGCGCGTTGAATACTCGTCGCCAAGATCATAAAGAGCCACGTACAGCCTGTCATAATCTTTTTGATTTATGATCTTCGTAAGATAATCACAGTAAAAATCCGTATATATCTTGTATTCAGAATCAAGTCCCCGTTTCCAACGGACGATTTTCCGCATTGAATCCAGGGCCCAGCCGTAATACAGCAACATATCCCTATCAGACATTCCTTTTGCTTCGCATATCTCAATCCGCTTGAGCGCCGCACAGGGAACTTTACTCTTCATGCTACAAAAGTATTCCAACTCCATGATATCGCCAGTTTGGAGATCGTAATAATCCTTTTGGGAAAGGGCATAGGCCCTCTCCCATTTTGCCGCAAGCTCCGAGGGGTCATACCAAGCGTCATTGCAGGAAAGGACAGGATTCCCGTTCTGCTTTTTGGCGGGGAACTTGATTCCATGAAAGGACAGCTGGTGCACCTTGTCATCGTTATCGTATTCGCGTGCATACTTGAGACTGTCAACAAACACATAGTATTGGTTTGCGAATATGTCATAGCACTTCAAAAGCATATCAAACCCCCTCCCGATTGCATAATGGGCAAGGTAGTCATCCCAGGAGGCGTAGCAGTCCAAAATCTCGTCAATCAAAGGGCGGGCATACTGCATGGCCTCCTGCTCGCTCAGCCAGCCTGCACCGATGCTCCATCTCAAGCCTGCAAGCACCCTGCCGTTTTCCCATGCAAGCAAACCGTATTCCCCAAGCTTTTTTTTCATCTGGGCAACAAAGAAAAGACTTGCTGTGTTCTTCATGCTCAGACATTCCAGCGCAGAAATTTCTTCCGCAGTTTTCCCAGGATAGTAGTCCACAACCCAGCTCAGAGATTCGTACAATGGAGCAGTAAAACCCTTGCGGCTGTTGAAGTCATCAATCATCTTGATAAAATCTTCCCTCGAATGGCAGTCCCAGTCCCTCTCAAGGATGCGCTGCGACTCACTCATATCCGCGAAGAGATCCTGCACGGGCTCCGGGTTCACGGAGAACACTTCTTGGCAATTGCGCGTGATAAGGGGAAGAGACAGCATGCAAAAATACTGCTCGTATTCCGACAGGGCATTCCAGGCTGCGATGTCTTTTTTCCAGTTGCTCACGCTCTTGTCACCCACAAGCTTGCCGTCCGCCGGATATACATCCGGATAAAGGAAGAATTCTTCCCCTGCCACAAAAGGAACGTTCCTCATCACGAGAGTGAAGCGCTCAAGATTGTACTCGTCATCCGAGAAATACAGGAAGATGCAGCTCCTCGGGTCGTTCTTGAGGATATAACTGTGCAGGGAATAGTGGTAGCAAGTTATGCTTCTTCTCTCGCAGTAACCGACGGGTTTTGTCCAGCGCACGGGAGCGGCAGCCCTTTCAAGATGGTCGAGCGAATCCAGCTTGGCGATGACATCAGATTCCTTGTCGCGAAGCTTTATTTGCTTTCCTCCGAACACGTCCGGCAAAGACGGGTCGCCTTTATTATCCTTTTCAACACGGCTTATCCACATCCGCATCGCCTCGTTCCGGCTGCCCTTCGTCTCAAGGAAAAATTCCGTCTGATAAATTTCAGGATTCCAGTCAGGGAACTTCGACAAATCCTTGGCAAAAACAGCCTGGCACAAAAGGCACGTCAGGCACAGAAGGCAAAGCCGTCGCGGCAATCTCGCGAATATATTCATATACTCCACCTTATTGCGGCTCAATTGTAACAACTATATTCTCTTGCAGAATCTTTCCCAGGCTGTCAAAAATCTGCTGGGCTTCCTCATCCTCAACGCTGAGGGGCACTTCCCTCTGGCCGTTGTATATATCTATTATCCGCTGCTTGTACTGGTCGATATTCTTCTGCTTTTTCTCCCCTTCCATTTTCCCGCGGTAATACAGGGAGTAAAGGAATTGCATCACCTGATTGCTTGTCGTATGCTCATCGTCAAGGTCCGACAGGGCCGAGTACACACGCTCATAGTCTTTTGCCGCGAACGCATAGCTTATGTACCTGCCATAAAAATTCCTGTACAAGTCGGAATCAGAATTGATTCCCTTCTTCTCCGGCAAGGCGTTCCTGAATGATTTTGCCGCGTTCTCATAGGCTGCCATAGTCTTTTTGACAGGATAGCCGTTCTGAGCATACACATCTGCCAGCATGATCGCCAGGCATGGAACCTTGCCGTTCTTGGCGCAAAAGGATTCCAGGAATTTGATATGATCTTTTCCAAGGTCATCATAATCCTTATCGTATATGTAGTGGGCCGTATTCCATTGCGACGCATTCCCGGCCCAGGAATACCAGACGTCATTGTATGCAAGGACGGCATTCCCGCCCCGCTTTTGGGCAGGGAACTTGAAGCCATGAAAGGTCAGCTGTGCGTCTTGTCAACGTTTTCGTAATTGCGGGCATACTTGTATGTGTCAAGCAAGGCCTGGTATTCGTAGGAACGCACGCTGTAGTAATCATCAAGCGCGAACAGGCCCCGCCCGATCACGTAATGGGCAAGATAGTCCTCCCAGGAATCGTAACAGGCCAGAAGCTCGTCTATTATCGGGCGGGCTTCCTGCATGGCTGACTGCTCGCTTATCCAGCCTGCCGCAATGCCCCAGCGCAGCACGGTCAGGAACCTTCCGTAGTCCCAGGCAAGCAGTCCGTGCTCCCCAAGCTTTTCCTTCATCTGCATGACAAAATACAGGCATGTCGTGTTCCCCACACCAAGGCATTCTATGGCAGAAATTTCTTCAGGACTTTTGCCCGGATATGTGTCAAAATACTGGCGGAGCCTTTTGTACCAGGGCCCGTGCCAGCCGCCATGCTCGTGAAATCTTTCAAGCAACTCAATGAAATCTTCCTTTGAGTGGCAGCCCCAGCCACCCTCAAGCCGGTCCCGTGAGTTGCACGTATCGTCGAAGGGATTTTGATCCGGCTCAGGGTTCACGGAGAACGCTTCCAGTAAATTGCCAGAAATCAGCGGCAGGGACAGCATGCAGAAATACTGCTCGTATTCCGTCAGGGAATTCCAAGCCGAGATTTCTTTCTTCCAGTCATTCACGTACCAGAGATGATTTAAGCCCATGTCCCCCGGATATAAATTGGGATAAAGGAAGAATTCTTCCCCTGCCGTAAAGGGGATTTCCCGCCTTACCAGGCAGAAGCGCTCAAGGCCGTTTTCGTCGTTCGAGAAATACAGGAAGATGCAGCTGGTGGGATTGTTCTTGAGGATATAGCTGTGGAGCGAATAATGACGGCATTTGATTTTCACTTCGTCAGGGCTTACAAAATCCTGGGTCCAGCGCACCGGGTCAGCAGCCCTCTCAAGGTGATTGAGGGAATCCAGCTTGGCGATGACATCTGCTTCCTTGTCGCGGAGCTTTATCTTTTGGCCAGCGAACACATTCGGCAGGTAAGGATCACATATCTTCGACTGGGCGATGCAACTCACCCTCATTCGGGTCGTCTCATACTCGTTGCCCTTCGTCTCATAAATGAATTCCGTCGAGGAGATTTTGGGATTCCAATAGGGAAGCCCCGACACCTCTTCGGAAAAAACTGCCTGGCACAAAAGGCACAGCAGGAACATAAACCGCAAAACTCTAGCCATGATATAACTATATAGCAATAAGCGGCGGTTTACAAGCGGATGGCATCTCAGGCTCCTGTTTTACTGTCCGCCTGAATCCGGCATGGCGGCATTGAGCGCGTCGGAAAGCGTGCCCAGCCTGGCAAGCAGTTCCGGTGTGCCTTTCAGGATTTGCTCCTCGTCCTGCGCATTGCCCGCAGCCTCAAGCCCGGCGGCCATTGCGGAGCCTTCCGCATCGCCGATGATACGCAGGGAGCTTTTTATGGCGTGGACTTTTATCGTGTACGCGCGCCAGTCACCGCCCTCCATTGCGGATTTAATAGTTGCCATCGTGTCGGGCAGGGTCTCCTTGCAGGTCTTCAGGACATCAAGATAAGTGTCAAGGAATCCGCAGGCTTGCACTCCCGCCGCTGCGTCTACACCGGGCAGCGCGGAAAGCCACTGGGGAAGTTCCTCCGGCTGCGCGAACATCTCCGCGAAAGAATCGGGCATTGCCTGCGTTTCCTGCCCGGCAGTTTCCTCGGCATGCCCGGCAGCCATCTCGTCTTGCCTGCTTGCCTTTTCATTCTGCCCCGCAGTCCCCTCTGTCCCGGCATTACCGTCGGACATGCGGACTTTTTCTTCCGGCAGGTAGGCAAGCAGCATGGCCTCCAGCTTTGCGGACTCAATCGGTTTTGTCAGGTAATCAGTAAAGCCCGCCTCGATGTAAGCTTCCTTCGCACCGGAAACCGCGTTTGCCGTCAGGCAGACGACCGGAGTATGGAGCGTGCCAGCCCGCGTTTCGTTCCGCAGCCGGGCGACGGTCTCGATTCCGTCCATGTCGGGCATAAGGTGGTCAAGGAAAATCACGTCAAAGTCCTGCGCGGCCACGGCACGGAGGGCTTCCGCACCGCTTTCTGCCGTGACGACGGATATCTGCGTCTGCTTGAGCAGCCCCCGTATGACCTTGAGGTTCAGGGGCGTGTCGTCCACGACGAGTATGGTCGCCCCCGGTGCGGTGAACTGCTCGTGGTAGCGCGTGCGGGATGCCTTTGCTTTCCGCAGCGCCTCGGCAAAATCGCCGACAGCCTGCCAGGAAACGACACCCTGCTCCACATCGAACGAAAAGGTGGAGCCGGTGCCGTACACGCTCTGCACGTCGAGCCTGCTGCCCATCATGGCAAGCAGCTGCTGGGTGATGTTCATACCGAGGCCGGTGCCCTCGATGGAGCGGTTGCGTTTTTCTTCGATTCTTTCGAATGCGGAAAAGAGTTTCTTGAGGTCTTCTTCTTTTATGCCGATTCCCGTGTCGGCGATGGACACGCGGAGATTGCCGCGTTCCCCAGCGGTTTTTGCGAACGACACGGAGAGGGTGACGCTGCCCGTCTCCGTGTACTTGACGGCGTT
>JAILON010000150.1 GCA_024690865.1 Treponema sp.
TGCGCATCAGGCCGGGATTCACCTACACGACTGGAAAGAACCAGTTCCAGGCGCACGTGGATCTGATCAACTTCTTCGACGACGATGGATCTTACCAGATCAAGTTCCCTGTGTCTTGGAAGTGGAGCTTCTAGTCTAGGCCTTACGGCTTGAGATTGGAATGACGGAGGCGGCCGGCCCCTTGGGGCTGGCCGCCTTTTTTTGTCCACGTGGCCATCGGGGGCATTGGGGCCCGCTGGCGGCGGCCGCATTTTTTTCTATAAAACCAGACCGACATAAATTTCCCGAGGACGGCAGGACGCGGAGCTTCTGATAGAAGACGACGCGGTGGTGCATGTGTTCAACTGCCGGGCGTATGCCAAGGTGAAGACCCCCGGGCTGAGGGCGTTCCTGAAGTACGTGATGAAGAACAAGGCGGAGTCGGATCTGACGAGGAGGATAGAGGATATGGTCGCAAAGAAGAAGATTCTGGAGGGCTGGAGCTACAGTGCCATGAGGGAATACCTCTATGAGCTGGAACTGAGGAAAGAGGGCCGTGAGGAGACTGCGCGGAACCTGCTTGGCATGGGTTTGTTGACTCCCGAGCAGATAGCCCAGGCGACCGGCCTCCCGCTGGAGGAGGTGAAGAGTCTGGCCGCCGGCGATGGCAGTCTCGCGGCCAGTGACCCGTGCGAGGCGTAATCGTATCGTCCGTGTCAGCGACTGCATCGGCGGACGCGGTGGCGGTTCTCATAGAGGCCATCGCTTGTCCAGCAGGGAAAAAAGAAGGCCACCGTTATACGGTGGCCTTCTCGTCGTAGACTGAAACTGTCTCGACTGCCCTAGTTGGACGGGAGGTTCTTAAGCAGCTTTACGATGTACAGCTCTATGTAGCGCCGCAGTGCCGGGTGGTTCTTTATCTTCATAAGGGCAGGGGTCTCCTCGAGCGATTTTGCAAGGCTTTGAATCCTCTCAAGAGACACATTGTCGTTCTTGAAGGTCCTGAGTGTCTTGCGCACATAGTCGCGGATAAGGCTGTTTATGTCTTCCCTCAGGTTTTCATAGGCATTCTTGTCCAGACGGTCGTTCCACTCCGACAGGTAGCCTTCCAGTTCCCTGTCCAGCGTGCTGGTCGCGGGAACAATCTGGGATTCCACTTCCGATGCTTCGGTCCGTATTGCCTTGGCACGGGAAAGGACTCCTCCCTTGTCGTTGGCGTTCAGGTTGTGCAGCTTCGCCTCCGACTTCTCCTTGTCTTCGGTGAGGATCTTTTCAGCAACGGTTTCGTATCCCTTCTTCTTGTTCTTTTTGTCTGCCCTTGCCTTCTTGAAGAAAGAGATGAGCCAGGAGAGTCCCGGTATGGTATAGTAGAAGGGCAGTTTCATCTTGGCGTTTGCGTAGATTTCCGGCCGGCTTATCAGGAGCAGTTCGCTGTAGGAAACCAGATCGCCGTTCCTGAACAGGGTTATGCGGCCGGGGGTGCTGTCCTCGAATGCCACGACGGGAAGGAAGTGCGCGTGCAGGATAGCGTACAAGATGGGATCGGCAGCGGCCAGTTCACGTTCCAGACAGCCTTCGAAGGCCAGCTGGTCCTTCATCTCCGGTAAGGTTTCGAACCGTTTGAGCGCAAGGTACCATTCCTTGCTCAATCCCTCGCGTATGACGGAACGGGCGTCGTTGCACAGGCGCAGGACGACGGCCATGACCTTCTCCTTGAGGATGAAGAATCCAGAACCGTCGTAGAGCTTGAACAGGAGGAGCGGCGGCAGGCTGTCGCCGCTGCCGGGCGTATGCATCTCCCGGATGTGCTCGTTCAGCTCTTCCTTGTTGTACTGGCCCAAAAGCAGCTTGCCGTGCGAGTCCTTCATGCCGTCTATGTCGTCCTTGCTGAAGTAGTAGGGCGGTGAGGCGAGCTTCTGGTCAAACTCCTTGAATGCGGACTCCTTTGCAATCTTCTCCGCGGCCTTGGCCTTGAAATAGGCCGTCGTCGTTTCGATTATGAAGATGGACTGGAGTATGTTTATGTCTTCCGTCGTCAGGTCTTTGAGCTTGTTGTAGTCCTGGCGGATGAAGTAGCACATCTGGCTCCAGGAATAGAAGTTGTCGCCGTTGAGCTTCAGGGCGTCGAGCGCTTCTTCCGGACGGGCTACGAAGAGCTGGAAGAAGTTCTTTATGGTAAGCTCTTTGCCGGGGTTCGCATTGGTCAGCTTCTTGAGGAAGTAGTCGTGCGACTCCTCCTTGCGGAGCAGGTCCTGCAGCTTCTTCAGCGCAAGCTTGATCAGCATGTTTACGGAAACGGAGGAGGGGAAGAGCAGGTCCGGCGTCCCCTTGCCAAAGTCCAGGGCAAAGAGCTTGCGTTCCGAAGTGTCTTTGCCGTCGAGGAAGTTCATGATCTGTTCCCCGCCCTGCATCTTGGTGACGATGTTCGTGGGCACGTTCTTGGGGATATCGTTCATGTTGGGGAAGGGGATGGAGATGTTTACGTCTATATCCTTGTACCTGTCTGCATACTGCTCGATGAAGGACTGTATGACGAAAATTGTCTGTGTTCCCTGCGTTTTGCTGGTCAGGACGACCTGACGGGAGTTGGACAGCTTTTTCAATTCGCCCTCAAGGGCCTCATCGGTGCTTCCCAGGTATGCCTGGAGTCCGGCGTTTTCGTTTATGTGGTGCTGGGCGTAGGAGCGCACGTAGTCGGCGAACTCGCTGAAGTCGATGACCGCGCTGCGCTGTTTTGATGAAAAGCCCTTCAGTAATGTAAAGATGTTTGACGTAACTTCTGATTCAGCCATAAATTTCCCACCTCTAGTATATTATATATCATCGGAATTAACAAGGGTGAAATTAACTGGGCCAGTTGCAAAACTTGCGGCGAAAATCTGTCGGGGCCGCCTCAAGGACCGGGCCGATTGCGAACGCCAGTTGCAAAACTTTACGGTGCCTTTTCTTTCGGCTGGGTTTTACGTAATTCAATGCGTGCAGATTCAATGCGTTCGATTGACTAAAGTATATCGTGCATATAGAATATGAAGCATGAACCGTATTCTAAAAGTCTTGTTTACCTGCATCGTGTCCTTTTTTGCCTTTGCCTTCTGCCTTTCCTGTTCCGATTCGGGCGGTTCCAGTTCAAAAAGCGGTGGAGGCGGTGGCGTTGCCGGCGGTGGCGGGGAAAACGTCACCCAGACCACTTGGGAATATTCGATTGAATACACGAACAATGGCATCGCGTGCACGGACAGATACTACTACTACCTGTACAGCAACAACAGGCTTGCGTATCGGTTCGTGACCACGGTGACGGCCAATCAGGACTATGCGAGTACATATACGGGGACGTGGGAAAACTATGAGGGGGAGCATGGCCACACCTATCATTTCAAGTATACGGTTGATGACGAGGTGAACGCTTGGGCAGACGTCAGCGGGTCGTCCATGGTGGTATACACCACGGAAACGAGGAACTGGACGGATTCCGACGGGCTTGTCTATTCTTCCCGCTTCCCCTACACCAACGCAAGCTTCTCCCGCTGGTAGCGCAGCCGTCCGGCTGTCCGCCCGAAGGCGGGGAAGCTGCTAGTACAGCCGCCCGGGGCTCCCGGTTGACCGCTGGCTGTCCACCCGAAGGCGGGGAAGCTTCCGGCGGATGCTGGTACCCGCCCGCTGTTGCGGATCTGCCGGAAAACCTCCGGGCCTGCTGTTGCAGCGGGACAGGCAGATCCCGGCTGGCCTCCCTTCCCGGCGACCCTATTTTTCCCTGTACAGCTTCGCTATCTTTTCGCCGTAGATTTCTGCGATGCGGTAGCGCATCATTTCCTGCTTGGCAGAAAGCTCCACGCCCACCTCGAAGGGCTTGGTGATGACGTCGAACTTGTTTATCTTTTCAAAGCTCTTGAATCCGTTTTTGACGTTGACCGCCGCGGCTATCTCGCCTTCCAGCAGCTTGTGGGCGGCTTCTCCCGTGGCAAGCTCCTCGTAGCTGGCGTAGCTGATGCTGTTGGCCTTTGCCCATGCCTCCAGCTCGTCTTGGTTCGGCAGGACGAGGGCGACCAGATAGCGCTGGTCCTGTCCCTTTTCGTTTGTCCCCAAGACGACGCTTGAGGCGATGTACTGGGACAGGTTGATTTTCTCTTCTATAGGAAGCGGCTCTATGTTCTCGCCGCCCATGAGGACTATCGTGTCCTTCTTCCTGCCGCGCAGCTGTATTTCCCCGTCAACCGTCAGCACGGCGAGGTCTCCCGTGTCGAGCCAGCCGTCGCTGGTCATCACCTTTGCCGTCAGCTCCGGCTGCTTGTAGTATCCCTTCATCACCGTGCCGCCCTTCACCTGCAGCACGCCCTTCTGCCCCGGCGGCAGGATGAGCCCGTCGGAATCCACGACGCGGGCCTGTACGCCCCTGAGCGGCGTTCCGACCGTCCGCATGACGGGGCAGGCGATGGGGCGGACGCCCACGATGGGGGCGGTTTCGGTCAGCCCGTAGCCTTCGACGACGTTGATTCCTACGGCCCAGAAGAAATTGTCTATCTCTTCGGGATAGGCTCCGCCTCCGACGATTCCCGCGCGGAAGTTCGTACCCACCAGGGCGGTGATCTTGCGGAACACGAGCAATTTGCCCAGTAGCTTGATTGGCCACAGCAGGGCCCAGGGAATCAGGAAGACGAACCACCAGAAGACTACGTGGTCTGCGCCAAACCTGGCCTGCTTGCGGAACATCTTCCGGTCCATTGCGCACCAGATTTCCGCGGCTTTGACGAAGAAGCGGAACAGGGCGAGCGTCAGTCCGCCCACCTTGCGCATCTTGCGCCAGATGCCGTCATAGATTGCCTCGAACACGCGGGGAACGGCGGGCAGCAGGGTGGGGTTCAGGTTCTTCATGTCCGCCAGCAGGATGGAGCCGAGGGGCTTGGAATAACATATCGTCGCGGCCTGGGACAGGATGACGTATTCGACCTCCCTCTGGAAGGCGTGCCAGACCGGCAGGCAGCACAGGCCCCTTTCTCCGGGGTTCAAGAAGATCCGCTCCGTAACCTCGTCCAGCTGGGTGATGAAGTTGCCGTGGGTCAGCATGACCCCTTTTGGCGTGCCGGTCGTCCCGGAAGTGAAGATTATCGTCGCCAGGTCATCCCACTGGCCCTTTTCAAGCTCATCCTCCACTGCGTCTATGTGCCGTTTGCGCCACTCGTGGCCGCTCTTTTTCAGTTCCTGGAACTGGTACAGCTGTACGCCCAGCTCCTTTGCGCGGTCCTTCTGTTCGGCATCCACTTCGTCGAAGGCTATCACGGTCTTGAGCTGGGGGAGCTGGGACTGTATGTTCAGGATTTTCTTTACCTGGGCGGTATTTTCAGTGATGACCATCTCGCATCCGGCGAAGCTCAAGATGAGCGTCAGGTCCCTTTCCGTCGCATCGCAGCCGCGGGGTACGTCGATAGCTCCGATGGCCAGAAGCCCTATGTCCGCATGCTCCCATTCCGCGCGGTTGTCGGCGATGAGTCCGATTTTGTATTCCCGCTTTACGCCCAGCTCCAGCAGGGCGCCTCCGAAGTCGAGCGCGGACTGGTACATGTCGTGGAAGTTCGTCTCCTTGTAGGATCCGTCCTTGTCATGGGAAAGCTGGGCTGTGACCTCCGGGTACTTTGCCGCTATGGACCTCAGTATTTTGGGAACTGTACATTCAAACTTCATGCTGGCTGACCCCTGCGCTGTAGATTTTGGGGGCCGCTGCCCCACCTCTTTCTGACAAAAAATCAGTTTTTGTAAAGCGATAGTGCATTATATAGTAAAAACGCAGTCCGTGGCAAGGTGGGGTGGGCGCCTAACTGGAGGGGGCGGCGCCTGTGGTACATGCTGTTGCCCTGCTTCTGGGGGGGCCACCTTGACGCTGCTCTGGCATTTCCCTGCTCCATACGTTTTTATGGATGATTCCCCCATGAAAACTGATTTCCATGGGGTCCTGCTGGACTGTGCTTTCCGTGGGCGCCTGCTCGACGGTACGCTCCAAAAACGGGACTTGTCCAGTTTTTGGAGATGCCGTATACTGTATGCCATGTCCTTTACAAGCCGCAAAAGCGTCCGCGTCCTTTCCATCCTTCTTGTTTTGACGGTTGCCTTTTCCCTGCTTCTGCTGCTGCCGCCCGTGCAGGGGCTGTTCATTTCGGCAGGGGAGCGGCTTAAGGGGCGGGAACTGAACGGCGGGCACTGGCGCACTGCCCTGTCGTCGCTGTCGCTGTGCGTCATCCTTTTTTCGGCGATAGCCGGTGCGCTCTTTTCCGCTGCGGTGAAGTTTTCAGGTATTGCAGGGCTGGCCGCCGCTGTGAACGGCAGCCGGGTAAAAGGCCGGTACATCGCCGTGGCCTTCTTCCTTTTGACGCTTCTCGCTGCCGGTGCGTACATAACGGCCGGGCATGACTGGGGCGACGACTTTTCCGAGTACATCCAGCAGGGCATCTGCATTGCGGAAGGAACGTACGGGACGGAATACGCCGGGAACGCGCTTTTCACCGGATACCCCCATGGTTTTCCCCTGCTGATTGCGGCCGTATACAGGCTGTTCGGCTTCAATCTCCTGGCCTTCAAGATGATAAACGTCGTCTTCTACGCGGCCTTCGTGGCTATGTTCTTCCTATACTGCGATGCCAGGCTCAAACGGCTGACCGCCATAACCGCAAGCTTCCTGTTTGCCTTCAGCCCCTGCCTGTACAAACTGCTGGACTGCATCCTGTCGGACACCGTAAGCATGGTGCTTGCGTTTTTTGGCCTGGCCTTCATATCTCTCTTCTTTGAAGAGGAACAGGGGTCCCGGAGGCTCCTGTATTCCGTGGCGGCGGGGTTCTTTTCCGGCCTTGCCTACGTCTTCCGCGACAGCGGAATCATCCTGCCGTGCACGTTGGCTTTCGTCCAGCTTGTACGGCTGGTACGTCTGCTCAAAAGCGGAAAGCTGAAGGCGGGCCTGGCGTCGGTCGCGGTCAACCTGCTTCCATACGTCGTTTTCCTGCTGCTCGGCTGCACCTTCAACAGGCTGCTTTTCCCGTTGGCCGGCAGGAATGACATGGGGATATTGAACGAAATGAACTTGACGGGCCTGCTTGTAAACAGCTGGTATTATTTTGACCGCCTTTCATTTTTCTTCTATCCCAAGTTCATCTGGTTCGCCGTTTTCACTGCAGTCGCCTGGGCCATGTTGCGCACCTTCTGGCGGAACATGCCCTTTGTCATCTACTTCCTTGGCATAATGGCCATGTACATCATCTGGCCCGGCGGGGGCCAGGGCATCCGCTATGTCGTTTCCGTACTCCCGGTCATCGTGTTTTTTGGAGGCCGGGCGGTTGAACTGCTGTGCGGGCCCGGGGGAGGCAGTGGCGGCAGCCCGCAGTCACGGCATCCCCTGTTCGTGTTCAACTGGCAGTCCTACGCGCTCCTCGCCGCCCTGCTTTGCGCAAGTTCCCTGTCCGTCTGCCTCGTCGCCGACGTCCGCAACCTGGTGTCCGGCAGGAAAACGGACATCAACAGCTTCTCAAAGGATGCCGTGGAGATGTATCAGTATATGGATGACACTGTAGCGGATGAAAAGAGGATTTACTTCTTCAAGCCCCGGCTGCTGCACATGACGACGGGAAATGCCGCGGTCTATTGTCCTCCTGGGCATCCTGTGGATGTGGAGTTCGACTACTACCTGCATACCTTTGACCACGGCTACGGCCAGCTGCTTGCGGACGAACAGGCGCGGGCAGGCTCGTTCAGCTTCGGCGGCCACGAGTTCACCTGCGTCCACGAGAACGCCACGATGAAGCTGTTCCAGCGGACTGAATAGCGGCCCCTGCGTTGGGCCGCAGCGTCGGGGCGATACCCCCTGTAGCGGGGGATGTGTTCCTGTTCCAGCGGACTGAATAGCGGCCCCTGCGTTGGGACTGTACCGCTGGAGCAAACCGCTGGGGCGTCCCGAGGCGTTGGACCGTACCGACGGAGCAAACCGCCGTGGCGTCCCGAGGCGTTGGACCGTACCGACGGAGCAAACCGCCGTGGCGATACCCCTAGCTCCGGCCTTCCTGCTCCTCGTTCCGGTCGTCCGACCGCTCGTACACCAGCACGTCGTCCAGACGAATGACGTCGCCTGCCTTTGCATACCGCCTCTTGCCGTCCCGGTACACGAGCAGGATGCGGATGTCGCTGTCGCGCTCTATGGCCGACACCTTCCTGCCGATCCATGCGCTGTCCAGGTTTACGATGATTTCCTCCAGCCTGAGCGAGCGGTCGTTGAGCGGGTTGGAAACATTCGTGTACTCCTCCACGAATCCCGCCGACAGGATGCCCGTGGGGATGGCGACCGTCAGCACGCCCAGCATGCCGATGATGATTCCCATGATGCGGCCCGTCGTCGTCACGGGGTAGATGTCGCCGTAGCCGATTGTCAGCAGGGTGGCGATGCTCCACCAGATGCCGGAAAAGGCGTTGTTGAATACGTCCGGCTGCGCATCCTTTTCCGCGCTGTAGATGCACAGCGAGGAGGCGAGCATGAGGATGAACAGGATGAAGAATGAAAAGGTAAGCTGGTTCTTTTTCTTGTAGATGACGTCGCGGATGACGTAGAAGGAATCGTAGTAGGCGTTTATCCTGAACAGGCGGAGTATCCTGACCACCCGCAGCATCCTGAACGCGATGAAGCCTTCCAGGAAGTAGATGGGGAGGATCGTCAGCAGGTCCACGATTCCGTTGAAGCTTCCGATGAAGTGGAATCGGGATGCAACCGGCCCGTCGTCCGGGTACAGGAGGTCCGCCGTCCAGAGCCTGAGGGCGTATTCCACGATAAAGACCGCCGTGGTACATACCTCCATCGCGTTGAACAGGGGGACGTAGCGCGACAGGCTGCCGAATGTCTTCAGCAGCAGGGCCGCGATGTTCATCAATATCATCGTGATGATGAAGAAGTCGAACGCCCGCGAAGGCAGGTCGCTGATTTGCCCTATCTGGATTATGTCGAAGACCCGCTTCTTGTTCAGGACGGTCTTGCTTTTTTCAGTGTCCTTGCTGTGTGGCCCGTCACCGTTCATAGCCCTTTGTTCTCCTCCCTGTCGCGGGTCAGGTCCTTGACCCATTTGAACCTATAGAAGTGTGCCATGACCCAGGGGATCTTGCCCACCTCGTCCAGGCAGGTGCATGCAAATACCGCCGGCGCGTTCCAGTGGAAGACGAAGGCCCCCAAGAGCGCGGTAGGTATCGCAATTCCCCACATGCATACGGCAAGGCTGTACATATCGAACAAGGTGTCGCCCCCGCCGTCAAAGATTCCGTTGATTATTATCGTGTTGACGCAGCGCCCTATCATATAGAAGGCAAGGATCACCATCATCGCGACAAGGTCCGTCCTGGCCGCATCCGTCAGCGACATGAAGGAGGCGACCGGCCAAGTCAAAAGCAGTATCAGTACGGTGACGGAAAGGCCGATGATGTAGGAAATCTTCATCAGCTTGATTCCCCACAGCTTTCCTTTTTCCAGGTTCCCTGCCCCCAGCTCGTTGCCGACCATGATACCTGCGGCGGCGGAGACTCCGTTTGCGACGCAGCAGGTCAGGTCGCGGATAACTGCCGCGACGGAATTCGCGGCGGCGGCATCCTGTCCCAGGTGCCCCAGTATGGCAGTGTATGACGTAAAGCCGATTCCCCACAGGAGGAATGCTCCCAGCATGGGAAAGGCAATCTTGGCAAAGTCGCGGGAAAGGTCAACGTCATGGAAAAAGAGCCGCCGGTAGTCGGGCCGCAAAAAGCCCCGCTGACAGGAAGAGACGAGCGACCAGACGAATTCAATCAGGCGGGCAAGGAGCGTTGCGAGCGCGGCCCCCCTCACGCCCATCGCGGGCAGTCCGAAGAGGCCGAAGATGAACACGGCATTGAGCAGGATGTTTATGACGACGGTACTGCTGCTTATCCAGGCGACGCGGCTCACGTGGTCGGTGACTTTCATCGTCGTCTGGTAGCACTGGGAAAGCCCGGTGAACAGGTAGGAGATGCCCGCAATCTTCAGGTAGCGGCAGCCTATCTCCGCCAGCACCGCATCATTCGTAAAGAAAGCCATCAGGATGCCCGGGCAAAAAAGGCAGGCCAGGCTGAACGCGAGCGAAATGAGGGTAACGAGGCGGAGCGCCATGCAGAAGATGTCGTTGATTGCCCTGCCGGACTTCCTGCCCCAGTATTGTGCTCCGAGGATTCCAGCGGTGCTGGTGACGGAACTGACGATGATGTTCTGTACGAACTGCACCTGGGTTGCAAGCGAGACAGCCGCCATCGCGTTCTGCTCCATCCGGCCCAGCATGACCGCATCCGCCGCCGCGACCGAAGCGAGCATCAAGTTCTGCAAGGCGATGGGGGTCATCGTCCTGCAGAGCTTCGAGTTGAACTCACTGTCGGCGAACAAGCCCTTCGTCATACCAGCCATACTACAACACCACTCCCTTTACAAAAATTTCCATGCCTATCAAAATCAATATAATGCCGCCGGCAAGCTGCGCCCGGCCCGTAAGAAGCCTCGTGCTGCCTGCGGCAGTCCCGATAAAAAGCCCGGCCATGCAAATTACGAAGGTCACGGCGGCAATGACGAGCGACGCTATGACCGCCATGACAACCCCGTAGTCCGCTATGGTAAAGCCGACGGAAAGCGCGTCTATCGAAGTCGCGATTCCCTGCATGAGCAGGACGGAAAACGAAAGCTGCTTCCCGCCATTCTTCTTTTTACAGCCATTGCAGTCCGCCCCGCTCTTCCCGCATGCGGCGCACTCTCTCCCGTCCTCGCCCCGCAGTGCCTCAAGGACCATCTTGCCCCCGATGTACAGCAGGAGGCCAAGGGCAATCCAGGGAATGAATTTCTGGAATGGTGTGAAGATTGTGGCTATGGTATGGACGCAGAGCCAGCCGAGCAGGGGCATGGCAAACTGAAAGAATGCGTATACCCCTGCTATGCCGCATTTCCTGCCCAGCCTCATGTCGGGTCCCGTGATGGCATTGACTATGGAAACGGAGAACGCATCCATAGCGAGTCCTACACCCAGCAGGGCGGAATTTAAAAAGAAAACGAAATTCACTGTACGGCTGCTCCCTGCGGCTTACCGCATCAATTCATGTCAAAATGTTCCATCGCACCGTCAAGCCCGGCGGCGAGGCGGGGCACGGAGACGATGACGCTGTCCTCGGCGAGGGGAATTTTGAGCGTGTACACGGCATCAATGGAGCCGTCGAAGGACTGGACCTTTATGACCAGCTTCTGTCCCTTCACCGTGAACTTGTCGCGGTCCCCCTTCATGAATTCCGAGGGCGGATTGTGGTTCACCGTCACGGTCATGCTCTTTATCGCCTTGTATGAGCCGTCCTCCGCCGCATGGTTGTCGATGAGGACGGTGTGCGACCTTCCCGTGACGAACATGCAGACGGCAAGCAGCAGGTACACGACCGCCACGGCAGAGCGGACGATAATCCTGATTTTCTTTTTTTCCAGTGCCATTACTCTGCCTCCTTTGCCTGACCTGCCTGGCTTGCCCGGTTCTGCCTGAGCGCCTCGCGGGCTTTCTCCGCGTTGCGGTTGGTACGCCAGGCGTGTATGACCAGCGCGAACGCGATGGCCCCGTAGCCGATGAACTGCCTGAAGTACTCGCCGATGTTCGCGTTGCCAAAGAGGTTCTGGCCCGCGCGGGGGACGACGATGTACATCAGGTGCAGGAGGACGACGCCCGCGAAGCAGTTGGTGATGCTCGCCTTGGACGCGGACGCACCGCCGACGAGGATTGCCGCCGCCGCGAAGAAGCCCGTCTGGTCGTGGGCGTTGTAGGTCTGCATGTTGCCCATGTTCTGCAAAAAGATTATCTGCCCGATGCAGGCGAAGGCAGTGGAGATGACGATGGAGATTATGCGCGTTCCCTCCACGGGTATGCCGGCGGAATTGGATACGGCCTGGTTCTGGCCGACGGCCCGCATGTCCTGTCCCAGCTTGGTCTTGCGGAACCAGACGATGATGAAGCAGAGGGCGATGATGACCAGGTAGCTGGATAGGGGGATGCTTAAGCCTGCGATCCTGACCATGAGAAGCTTGTCGAGCGCCTGGCGAACGGGATCCAGGTTCAGCGTGTTGCGCACCCCGTAGCCGCGCGACAGGGCAATCGCCTTGTTGTGGAGCGGTATCAGCGAGCCGAACAGGTAGAGCACGACGAACTGGTAGACTCCGTTGAAGAAGAAGCCGATGATGTAGCTCGTGACCATCTCGCGTCCCCGTGCCTTGTTCAGGATGTTTCCTGCAATCCAGCCCAGCAGTACCGAAAGGGGCAGTCCCACGAGGGCTGCGAATATGAGCCCCTGCATGCCGGAGATGCCCCAGTCCATCGCGAAGATGAGGCCTATCTGCCCCGCCATCGCGCCGAGCACCATGCCGAAGTTGATGCCCATGCCCGCCATGATCGGCAGCACGAGCGAAAATACCAAGAATGCGTTCCTCGCAATCCTGTTCAAGATTTCCTGCATGATGAACATGCCCGAATACTGCGACAGGGGTATGGAAACGATTGTCAGCGCGAGGAATACCTCCGCGACAAGGTAATCCGCCAGGAATGACTTTGCGGACTTTATTGACGGTATTGATTTCATCTGGTCGCTCCTGTTTTTCTGGTCAGCGCGTACAGTATCATGCCGTTGCTGAGGACGATTCTGATGACCTCTGACATATCGGTCTGCAGGACGCTGTTGATGACCGAGGGCGTGAGGGTCAGTATGCCCTGGAAGAGTATCGTCCCGATCACGACGTTCGCGATGGAGACCTTGTTGATTGACGCGCCTCCGATGAGGACTGCGGCGACGGCGGGGAATGCCATGTAGAGCGGGGCCTGGTAGAGCTGTATGAAGCCGTAGCTCTGCTGGTACATCAGTATGCCTATCGCTCCTGTCACCGTTGAGACGATGATGCTTATCATCCTCATTCGGTTGATGTTGATGCCGCTCGACCGGGCGTAGTCGGGGTTTGAACCGACCGCCGTAATCGCCGTTCCCGTCTTGCTGCGCATGAAGAGCCACATGAGGAAGCTGCACAGGGCGCAGAAGAGGATCATCCCCGTGGGGAACTCGAAGTCCCCGATCTTTATCATCAGGAAATTGCTGAACTGCTTGACCCAGTATCCGTCGAGCGTTATCGTCGTGCGGAGCCCCTTGCCTTCATAGCCCCAGACCATGTTGACGCTCGTGTAGGGCAGGATGAGCCACATGATGGACATGAACATGACGGCGGCAAACCCGACGTACAAGGCTATCGTCATCTCCTCGCCGCGGACGCGGTTCAAAAGCAGGCTGTAGAGCCAGCCGAAGAAGATGCCGAAGGGAATTGAAATCGCTATCGCGCCGAACATGCCTGCCCAGCCCGTCAGCCCCAGCTGCATCGCGATGGTCGAACCGAGCAGGCCACTTATGACCCCGAGCGAGAGGCCGAAGTTCAGCCCCGCGCCGGAAAGAATCATCGGGACCATCGCCAGGGTCAGAAGCTCGTTCTGGCCGAAGCGGTTGCAGATGTCCTTCATCGTCGCGGGCATGGACACGCCCACGAAGGGCGCGGCGATGAACAGGACGACGAGGAATCCCGCTATAATCAAACGGGGAAGCCCGAACTCGCGCAGGACCTCCTGTATTTTCTCTTTGGAAAGCGTCATTTTGCAGCTCCTTCCGCACTCAGGCCGGACATCAGCATGGCGAATTTCTCGGGCGCCTCACGCGGGGGCAGTATGCCCGCCACTGTTCCGCCCGCGACGATGGCAACGCGGTCGCACACCGAACGCAGTTCTTCCAACTCGCTCGATACCATGACTATCGTCGTTCCGTTCTCCCTGTTGTACTTGCGCAGGGTATCCAGGACGATTGCCTTTGCACCCACATCTATGCCACGCGTAGGCTCGCTTACGAACAGCAACTTGGGCTTCAGGCTGAATGCCTTGGCAAGACAGACTTTCTGCTGGTTGCCGCCGGAAAGCTCCTTGGCCTTCTGCTTGGAGCCGGTGCACTTGATGGCGAGCATGTCGATGTATTTGTCCGCGTTGGCCCGCATGGCCTTCTCGTCGCGCAGCTTGAACAGGCCGCCCAGGAAAGGCTTGAGATATTCGCCCTTGACCTGCATGGCGGAAAAGCAGATGTTCCAGTCAAGGCTCTCGTCCAAGAGGAGGCCCACGCCGCGCCTGTCCTCGGAGACGAAGGCAAGGCCTTCCTTCAATACGGAGGCGGCGTTCCCCATTTCAAGCGGGTGGCCGTCAAAGCTCGCCTCGCCACCGGCGGGGTACAGGCCCATGATGCCGTTGGGAACGCCCAGCTTGCCCTGTCCCGCAAGGCCTCCGATGCCGAATATCTCGCCGCGCCGCACCTTGAAGCTCACGTCGCGGACCGTCTCGCCGGGCATATCGACCCAGAGGTTCTTGACGTCCAGTATATAGTCGTCGGGCAGGGTCTCCGTCTCCGCCGCATTCAGTTCGGCCTGTTTCTTCAGGTGCTCTGCCGTCACCGTCCGTCCGACCATGGAGGCCGCTATGTCGGAGACGTTCGTCTGGGAGACGGGCACGTCGCGTATCGTCTTGCCGTCGCGGAGCGTCACCACGCGGTCGCAAATGTTCATCACCTCGTTCAGGCGGTGGGATATGAATATAATCGCTATGCCGGACGCGGCAAGCTCCTTGATTGCCTTGAGCAGGATGTCCGCCTCCGATTCCGTGAGGACGGCGGTCGGCTCGTCAAAGACGAGCAGGCGCACGTTGTCGCGGTCAATCTCGCGGGCTATCTCCGTGAACTGCTTGTGGCCCACGGGCATCTCGGACACCTTCATGTTTGGATCTATGTCAACACCGAGCCGCTGTATCGCGTCCTCGGCCCTTTTTTTCATCGCAATCCTGTCCAGTATGCTCATGCGGTCGCCAAAGAGGTAGACCATCGGGCCTTCCTTGGCAAGCTCCCGGTTGAGCATGATGTTTTCCGTGGTCGTAAAGCCGGGTATGAGCGAGAACTCCTGGTGCACCATGCCGATTCCGGCATCGAGCGCGTCAAAGGGACTTGAAAAATGCACCTCCTGGCCGTCAATCTGGATGCTGCCGCCGTAGCCGCCTGTCGCGGCGATTACCGGCATGCCAAAGAGGATGCTCATCAGGGTGGTCTTGCCTGCGCCGTTCTCTCCGACGAGGCCTAAAATTTCTCCCTTGTGCAGGTCAAACGAAACGTCCTCCAGGACGACCGTGCCCGCGAAATCTTTTGTCACGCCCTTCAGGCGCAACAGCGGTATGTCTTCTTCCATCGTAAACTGCTATTGAATCTGTATCTGAATTTGTAACGAACCGTCTGCCGCAAGCCCTGCTCCGGAAGCAATACCCCCCGGGGCAGGATTGCAAGACGTATTTTTTCGCCTGTTACTTGGTGAACTTGATCTTGAAATACTTCTCGGGAACCTCAAGCTCGGTCGTCTTCAGGAAGCCCTGGCCGAGTATGTAGGTGTCCATGTAGATGAGGATCTGGTTCTTGGCGCGGACTCCCGTGCTCTGGTCAATGTAGTATCCTCCGTTCCAGTTGGCGGACGGAGTGAACTCGCCGAGGGCCTTGAAGAGGTCCGCGCTGGATTCCTTGCTGGCCGTTCCCTCGATGACGCGCTTGGCGAACTCGCCGAGGCCCGCGCTGACGCAGAAGCCGTAGGAGAATGCCCAGGTGCCGAAGCGTCCCTTGCCGCCGTTGTCCACGACGACCTGCTCGACCTTCTTGAGGATCTTGGGGAAGTCTCCGGCCTCGGCGGTCAGGTCTATTCCGAAGGCTCCCGGATAGCCCATCAGCGGAGAAGGCAGGTCAGCTTCGACGAACATGCCGCCGTACTGGGCCAGCTGCTTGAGGAGCGGCTCGGTGTGCGCGTCGTTCGTACAGAAGAAGGCGGTGTCCTTGCCGTATTTCTCCACCCACTGGGGGACCTTCTCAAGGATGAACTGCTGGGCTCCGGCGACGCCGACGTCGCTCGTGGGATCGGGAGCGGTCTCGAACACGAACTTGATTCCCAGGTCCTCGCAGGCCTGCTCCATGATGTTGCGGCGCAGACCCAGGGTCTCGTAGGACATGTGGCGGGGGAAGGAGATGTGCACGAAGGTCTTTGCGCCCAGCTGCTTTGCGGCCCAGATGATCGTGTAGCCGCGTGACATGAAGTCCGCGCTCACGGCGAGGTCGGCGGACTTCTGGATTACGAGGGGATCCTCGTGCGGTTCGCCGGTGAAGCAGAGAATGTCGGGGTGGCTCTCCTTGATGCGGCGGAAGGCCTCGGCGGTGCCGGGGACGCCCTGGTTCACGACGATGGCCTTCATCTTGGGGTCGTCGGCGAGGGCGACGATCTGGGAAATCGTGGTCTCCTGCTGGGACATGAAGTCGTCGGGGTAGGTGATGTGCTGGATCATACCGCCGGAGCTGACCGCGCCGTAGCGGCGGATGAGCTCCTCCGCGCCGCGCAGGTCGTCCTCTGACTGGGAGACCGTACCGGTGACGACTCCGATGTGGAAGTCTGATGAACTGGATGCCGTGGCTCCGGCAGCCGTTCCTGATTCGGCGTTCTGTGCCTGGGAAGCGTCTTTTCCCTTGCAAGAAACGAAAGCAAACGCCAGCGCGCATGCGGCCAGCAGTATCTTTGCCTTTTTCATATAGTTTTCTCCTGGTTTTGTAAATATGTGGAATCGCGAAGATTCCGTGGGGAAAACTATAGCACAAAAGCCGCCGTCTTGTCTATTTGAAGGACTGGGGCGTATGTTCGGAGGGGCTGGCGGCGCAGATGGGGGCGAGCCGGACTGCACAGCTGCGGTATGCCTCAAGAAGTCCGGGCGTCCGCCGCCTGATCTGGGCGACGGCTTCCTCATCTCCGTCCTGGGCCAGCTTTCCAAACTGTTCAAGTTCTTTCGCGTCCTGCGAAATTTCGATTGCGCCGACCAGCCGTGCGGAGCTTTTGAGCGAGTGGACGAATATCGTATAGTTCTTCCAATCTTCCGATTGGGCACATGCTTCTATGGCATCGGCAGATTTTGGAATGGACTCGCGGAAGGTGACCAGTATCGTAAGGAAATACTCCTTGCCACCGCAGTTCCTCAGTGCTTCGGCAATATCCAGTCCAAAGATGTCGTGGAACAGCTCGTCGCCTGCCCCGTTCACGCCGGTGGCCTGCCGGTCCGAATCTGGGAACGGTTCATCCTGCGCTACATAGCCGCCGTCTCCCTCGTACAGCAGCAGCTCCGGCGGCAGGAGGCGGCAGAGCATGGATTCAAGGGCGTCAGGATCGACGGGCTTCGACAGGTAGTCGCTGAAGCCTGCCTCCAGATACATCTCCCGTGCCCCGCCTACGGCGTTCGCCGTAAGGATGACGCAGCAGGTGTCCCTGTTTGCGGAAGCGGCATCCTGCCGCAGTTGGGAAAGCATCTCCATGCCGTCCATGCCCGGCATCAGGTGGTCCATGAAAATCAAATCGTAGGGGGTCTCCTTCGCCAGCGCCAGGCCGGCAAAGGCATCGCTGGCGGTGTCCAGCTGGATTCGGGTCCGCTTGAGCAGCCCCTTCATGACGGTAAGGTTCATGGGGGTATCGTCAACGACGAGGATCCTCGCGCCGGGAGCCTGGAAGCTTTCCTTGTATGCTTCCGTCTGGGAACGGAGGGCACCGACCGCCTCCTCCCTGTTGCCAATCGCTTCCCAGTCCCGGACCTCCTGCATGACGCAGAAGGAAAAGTCTGAACCCTTCCCGTACTCGCTCTTCAGTTCCAGTCGCGAGCCCATCTTCAGGAGCAGCTCGTTCACGATGCTCATTCCCAGCCCTGTCCCTTCGATGTTCCTGTTGCGTTTTTCATCTATCCGCTCGAAGGGCCTGCAGAGCCGTTCCAAATCTTCCGGCTTTATGCCTATGCCGCTGTCGGTAATCCGAAAGCGGAGGCCGATGCTCTTTTCGCCATGCCGTTCGGCGGAGACGGAAATCTTGGCATAGCCCCGCTCCGTGTATTTGATTGCGTTCGTCAGGATGTTCAGGGCGCACTGCTTGATCCGCACCTCGTCTCCGACGAGGAGGTGGGGCATGGACTCGTCCACTTCGACGAGGAAGGAGAGGCCTTTTGCCGTGGCCCGTCCTTCGGTCATGTTCGTGATGTCCAATATCGTCTGCCGCAGGTCGTAGGGGGCGGGTATGATTTCCATCATCCCTGCCTCTATCTTTGAAAAGTCAAGTATGTCGTTTATGATGGAAAGGAGCGTCCTTCCGCTCGACTTGATGTCCTGCGCATAGCCCCGTATCGCTTCCTCCCTGCTTTCCCTGAGGATCATCTCGTCCATCCCCAGGATGGCGTTGATGGGGGTGCGGATTTCGTGGCTCATCCGGGAAAGGAACAGGCCCTTTGCCCTGCTTGCGGAATCCGCCTCCTGGACCTTCTCTTCCAGTTCACGCGAAATCGCGGTGAGGAAATTCGACAGCCTGCGGTAGAGGGGAATGGTTTCGTCTTCGCTGCCGATGAAGCGGCTGGAAAGCTCCTCGTGGGGGGAAGCTTTTGAAGAGCTTCGCTGCGCCGGACGGGGACGGGACTGTGCGTCCGCCTCCTTCATCGAAATCGAAACGAGGGCGCTGTAGGATGTCCCGCCCCCCTGCTCGTCATAGAGGATTTCTGAAAAGCCCTGGACTGCCAGCAGCTGGGGAAAGTCCTCCTCGTAGAGGGAAATCTCCTTTTCCGCATCCAGGTGCATGAACATCTTGCGGCTGCCGCACACGATGAGCAGGAGCGCCTGGGGTGCGAAGTCCCTGACCGCGAGGGAATCCTCGTAGCTTTCCGAAAGGATTTCGTCTATGCTTCCGTAGGCGATTTTGACCTGGTCCCCTCGTGCAATGTCTCCGGGAAACAGCAGGCCGCCGTCTCCGCTTTCCCCGATTGAAATGCGGGACAGGTTCCGCTGCCCCCTGCGGATGATGAGCGGGAACTCGCTCAGGTTCCTCGCCATGTTTCCGTCTATAAGGGAACTGCCCAGATACTTGCGGTAGACGTCGACGGCATTCTCGCCGTCAATCGTCCTGAGGACAAAGCCGTCCACCCCGGTCACCGTCATCGTCTTCCCTATCGGATGCCAGCCCAAGTTGAACTGTATCCTGACGTCCAGCGCTTCCCCAGAGAAGATGACGGCGGCAAAGCCCCGGTGGATGAACGGACTGCCGTCGGTGAAGACGGTCATCTTCTGGGGGGCATCGGGGTCGTCCCAGCGGCTGACCCCTGCCTGCGTTCCGAAGATGGGAACCTTCAGCTGCTCGTCATAGGCGCCGTTGAGGAACTGCTGGACGTCGATCCCTATTCCGACGGGCAGAATGAAGACCGCCCGGGGGAAGGCCGTCGCATGGAGTTCCCTGCGGACCTCCTGTCCCGCATCCGCTTCGGAAAAGCGGTCGTTCCCAAATGAAAGGACTTTGAACGCCGCCTTTTGAAAGAAGAGGAATGTCAGGAAAATCTTTTTTTCGGAAAAATGGTAGTCGCCGTTCCCCATGGCGAGGGACGCGCCTACGACGGCTATTCCGGGAAGCCCTTCCTTTATCAGGCTGCGAAGCTTCCCGAAGTGCGCTTCCCTTCCGTCGTCGTCAAACAGCAGCAGGAGCACGTGTTCCTTCCCCTCTGTTTCCACGAGGGGGCGCACGGAGTTCAAGGCTTCGGGAATTTCCTGTTCGTCATGAAGGGCGAATGTCTTCTGCAGCATAGCTCATTATAGTATGGGAATTCTTGTTTTAGCAAGAGCCCCGGGTGGAGTCACGCTGCCACATGGCCGGAGCTCCTCTGCTACATTGCCGGAGTCGCTCTGCCTTATTGCCGGAGTCGTTCTGCCACATTGCCGGAGACGCTTTGCCTTATTGCCGGAGCCTCTCTGCCACTTGCCAGAGGCACGCTGGCACATTGCCAGAGTCGCTCTGCTTTATTGCCGGAGACGCTCTGCCTTATTGCCAGAGTCCCTCTGCCACTTGCCAGAGCCACGCTGCCACATTGGCGAAGGCCCGATGGCAATGTGCCGGGGGCCCTTCCGCTTGTCCGGCATCGCAGCTTTCCAACTGGATTCCAACTGGACTCCAACTCTGGACATCGACTTTCTGTTGCATTATACTTTCTAGCTAAGGAGAATCCCATGCTGAACATTGCGGAGATAAAGAACGGTTTGGTCATAGACCATATAAAGGCGGGCAGCGGATGGAAAGTGTTCCGCTACCTGGGGCTGGACAGCGCGAAGTTCACCACGGCCCTCATCGTGAACGCCCAGTCGGTCAAAAGCGGCAAGAAGGACATCATCAAGATAGACAACATCCTGAACATAGACTACAGCGTCCTGGGCTATATAGATCCCAGCATCACGGTCAACGTCATACAGGATTCCAAGATAACAAAAAAGATAAAGATGGAGCTGCCGGACAAGATACAGGGGGTCATCCGTTGCAAGAACCCCCGCTGCATCACCGAAACCGAACACTATGTTCCGCAGGAGTTCCACCTCGTGAACCGAGAGAAGGCCCAGTATCGCTGCATCTACTGCGACGCACTCTATTCGGCGGGCACGATCGGGGCCTTCGAGGGAGACTGATCCTGGCGATTTCCGCCATCGCGGTGGCGGTTGCCTCCGGCGGTTCCTAGCGTTGCCGTGGCGGTTTCCGCCATTGCCCGGCGTCGTCAGCGTGCAGGCGGCCCGGCTAGAAAGGGGCGGGGCAGGTGAATTCCATCTTCCGCCCGTTCCCGGGGTGGGTGAAGACGATCCTGCTGGCGTGCAGCATCAGCCGTTCGCCTTCGGCGCAGGTCCCGTAGAGGGTGTCGCCGATTATCGGGACTCCAAAGCCGTGCGGATCCGCCGAAGCAAGGCGCAGCTGGTGGGTACGGCCGGTGCGGGGGCGGAAGAGGACGCGTGTCGCGGGCCTGCTGCTTCCGTCCGGGGCATGGTAGTCCTGCACCCGCTCGACGGTCCATTCGGTGATTGATTTCTTTCCATATATACTGTCCCAAATCTGATGCGGCCGGTTGTCCACATCCAGCCGGAAGGTCAGTTCCATGACTCCGGTGGCCGCTATCCCCTTGCATGCCAGCACGCCGTCGAGCAGGGCCGTGTATTCCTTTGAAACTTCCCCCTCCTGGAACTGCCGGGAAAGCTCCCGGTGGGCGGTGGGGTTGAACGTGAGCACCATGAGGCCGCTGGTCTCCATGTCCAGACGGTGCGCCGCTGGCTGTTCCATGCAGTCGGGAAAGAGCCGTTTGACCCGGTTGACGATGCAGTCCTGCTTGTCGGGTCCCCGGCCGGGCACGCTCAAAAGTCCCGACTGCTTGTTGACGACGATGATGTCCGTGTCCCTCCAGAGTATCTCAAGTCCCAGCATGGCGGGCAGGACTATGCCGCACCTGGAATCGCAGGGCGGGAATGCAAGTCCCCTTTTTGCGGCGTCGGGCGAATCGGGGGCGCAATAAAAGACCTCCGCCAGGCTGACGGGGGTAAGCCCCTGGGAAAAGGCCAGGTCCAAAAGCTTCTGCTCCGCGCATTCCCCCGTTCCCGTAGGGGGCAGGAGGCTTCCTCCTTTCCCCGTGTGCCTCGCATATTCAGAGCAGGCTTCCTTCAGGCCCTTGAGCCTTCCGTCTGCGCAGTGGAAGCGGTAGAGGGAAAACACGGCGTCCAGGGACTCGTCGGTCAGCGCGCGCCGCCGGCGCTTCAGTTCCTCCTTCCTGTCCGGCGGCAGGGCATCCCCGTCCCCTTCCGCAAGCCTGTCCGTCAGCTCGTGTATTTCCCGGTCGTTTTTCGCGAGGGCGGACGCCACCGCTTCCGGCGGAACTATGGGCGGGGCTATGCGCAGGGAGCCGGCAAGTTCCGGGGCTGCGGCCTGCAGCTGGCGGGAGAGTCCCGAACAGGCGAAGTAGGTCCCTTCCTTTCCGTCCTCGTCGCGGGCGACCATCGCGGCCAGCATGAGCCCCTGTCCCGCACGTTCCCCGCTGACGGCAGACAGCTGGCGCAGGACGGCCTCGCCCGAATCGAGCTTTTCGGCAAGCCAGCGGCATTTTTCAAGGGCCTTTTCTTCGTCAAATGGAGGGAACATAGGACGGAATTATAGCGGAGGCAGTTTCAAAAGTCCAGCCGGACTGTTAAATAGCAAAAAATTAGTTGCTCAATATTCTGCAATATACTGTTCAAAGTGTAAAGTTCCTGCTACGATTTCCGACAAATGAATTATATGAAAAGGTTTGTCATACTTTCAGCTCTTGTTGCGTTCTCATGTTCCCTTTCGCTTGTTGCCCAGAGTAAGGCGGCGAAGAGTCAAGAAACTGCTGACGGTTCGGAGACTACCGAGGAAGTGGAGGAAGAGGAGCCCAAGTCCACGGCCTATATTGTGCCTCAGATTAACCTTCCCTATTATGATAGCGAAGGTGCGACCTTCCTCGTGGTGGACAGCGGTCCCGACGAAGAGGAAGGCCGGTTTTCGATTGGAATACAGGTTTTCAACCGCACGTATGACAAGAACATAAGTGCGGAAGTGTATGGATGGGGAGGCCGCTTCAAGGAGGAGTGGCACCTGGTGAACCCGATCCGGATGGACCGCTGGAACCCCACTCCCAAGCTGTACCACTCCTTCTATAGGGGAATCGACTATACCCACTACCGCTACTTCGCGATTAAGATAATCAAGCCGAAGGACAACAAGTACAAGATTGTCAGCGACCAGAAGGACCAGAACCTGAACTTCTATATATATGACGCGGGTATGAACATGTCTGCGGATACGGGTACCGTCTCGGTCTATGAGGCTTCGGCGCAGACCTACATCGTGAGTGGAGACGTCATAAAGGAGAGTGAAAACGACAGCCTCTTCCTTACGTCGAAAAACAGGATCCAGGACCTGCCCGTAAACCTCTATGTCTACAGCAGGACGAAGAAAATCCTCGTCTACTACGGAATAATTAAATTCGACGACTGGATGGACAAGAAGAAGATAAAGAAGGCCGTTCCGCTTTCTCCCGAAGAGTTTAAGGACGGATCCGAATACAACGTGAAGTTGAAAAAGGACGGGCTCAATTTGGTCCTGTTCGTTGACGATTAGGAACGAGCCCGAGCCGGTTGCAAAAATCGGTTGGGCCAGTTTCAAGAAGCCTCCGCGGCTTCGCCGCTGTGGACCTTTGAAGCAAGTCCGGCTGTAACAAACCCAAGCTACCTGCGGCCAAAGGCTTCCAAGTTTGCCAGTCCCCGTTTGAACTGGGGGACGCGGGCGCGGGCCGTGGTGTCCAAGGGCGAGGTCTGTCCTTCCTTGAGGAAGTGGTAGGCCACGCCCGCTATCATTGCCCCGTTGTCTCCGCAGAGCTTGAGCGATGGGAATATGCAGTTCAATTCCTTTCCCCCGCTGCGACAGTCAGACAGCATGGCCCTCAGCCGTGAATTTGCGGCCACTCCGCCCCCGGCGACTACGGTGGTGAGTCCCGTGTCCTCCACGGCCTTCATCAGGCGGGAAATCAAAATTTTGCAGGCGGCCTCCTGAAAGGATGCCGCTATGTTGGCGACGTTCTTTTCATGTCCGGGATTCAGAAAGAGGTCCGACTGGTGGATCACCGCGGTCTTGAGTCCTGAAAACGACATGTCGTAGCGGTGGGGGGAATTCCCGTCTCCGCCGGCGTCAGCCCCGGACTGTCCCCGCAGCCCCCGCTTGTCTATCTTGGGCAGCGGGAAGGAGAATGCGGCGGAATCGCCATCCTTGGAAAGCCGGTCTATTATCACTCCCCCGGGATATCCCAGGTCGTAGAACTTTGCGACTTTGTCAAAGGCTTCCCCGACGCTGTCGTCAATCGTAGTTCCCAGGATGTCCAGCTCGCCCACGCCCTTCACCACTGCGATGATGCTGTGGCCTCCGCTGACCAGCAGGCCCAAATAGGGATAGGCGATGTCGTTTTCAAGATGGGCGGCATAGATGTGGCCCAGGATGTGGTTCACTGCGAAGAAGGGCTTGCCGGTGGCCCACGCCAGCGTCTTGCCGAATGAAAGGCCCACCAGCAGCGCCCCCATGAGGCCGGGGCGGTTGGTTGCCGCCACGGCATCGATGCCGTCCATCGTCAGTCCGGCTTCGGAAAGGGCCTGTCTGACGACGGGGAGGATCCATTCCGCATGCTTGCGGCTGGCTATTTCAGGAACGACGCCCTTGTATATCTGGTGGAACGGAATCTGCGTCGCGACCACGTTGCTCAGAATCCTCTTGCCGTCTTCGACCACGGCACAGGCGGTTTCGTCACAGGAGCTTTCTATTCCCAAGACCTTCATAACATATCCTCTCTACTCTCTCATAAGCTGGGAGGGACAGACGAGTTCGTAGTCCCTGTCCAGAAGCGCCGGAGCCAGTTCCGTCAGAAGCGCGGGAAGTATTCCGGCTGACTTTTCAACATGGCCTATCATTATAGCCTTTCCATTTTTATTTGCAAGCGCAATTCCCTCGTAAATCTGCGCAAGCATTGCCTCCCGGTCCAGCACGTTGTCTATGAAGATGTCGCGGGTCAGGACCTTCATGCCGCGTTCCCCGGCGGCCTGGGAAACCTTGCTTTTTGCAGTGGTGCGGGAGTCCATGAAGAAGACCCCGTAGTCCAGGGCCGCGTCCAGGACCGCCCCGATGAGGGTTTCGTCGGCCGTTATGAGCGAACCTTCATGGTTGTTCATTCCCCTGACGCCGATTCCCAACCCCTCAAGGTTTGCCTGGACGAGGGACCGTATTGCTTCCGGCGTCATGCCGGGTTCGACCGCTCCCGGTCCCGGCCACAGCTTTTCGTTTTCCGCCTGCATGGGCTGGTGCAGCATCAGCTCCTTGCCGGCCGAAACGACCAGTGCGGCTGCCTCCCGGCTGTTTTCCAGCTGGGGCAGGACGGCGATGGCGAGGGGCAGGGGAACTGCAAGGTACAGGCGCAGGGCATCGAGGTCATAGCCGGCGTCGTCGATTACGAACGAAAGCCTGGCCCCTCCTGAGGCCGGCGGAATGTCGAAGCTGGGGAGGCGTTCGACGGGTTGGATCCGTATGGGGGGCTCTCCGGCATCTGCGGCCGCGGGGCCGCTGCCGTTCTGGAGGCCGCCTGTGGAGTCGGATGTGCCTTCTGCGGTCTTGAATAGGGATTCGCCTGCGGTCCTGTCTGGACTGGGAAGTGGATGTACGTCCGGGAGTGCCGTTGCTGTTCCGGGGCCGGGGCTTTCAGGTCCGTAGCGGGCAGGATCGTTGCCGTACAGGACGTTTATGAAGAGGAGGATAATGCAGAGTATGACGACTGTTCCTGCGAAAAGGAAGAGCGTTCCGCCGGGGATTCTCAGGACGGCCTTTTTGGCGCGTCCTTTGCTCCGCCTGCTTTTTGCGACCATAGCGGGGATATTTTATAGTATAGAAGGACTTTGTTTCAAGAAGCCCTGGATGGAATATGTTTTTATTGAAAAAAGCGTCAAAGCTATTGACAACGGATATAAAAATCATTAAAAATATATCTCCTTTTTGCGCTTAAAACTAATTGACTAAATAACTCCTATCGTTATAATGAAATTCATGGAGACTCGGTCCGCGTCCACCCTTATGTCCGCATACGCCCTTATCGGGGAAGGAAATTTGCGAGAAGCCCAGGCAATGCTAGAAGACGCCCTCACGAACGACTTGGAGAACCACGACCTCGTGTTCGCGGCGAGCTGTTGTTCCTTCTGGCGGGATACGATCGAAGGCCTTCCCAACTTGGACCCCTTTGAGCAGGGCGAGAGCCTGGTGAACCATTGGAAGCGCTTCCGCCTGAGGGTTGAACGCGAGGAAGAGCCGCTTGAACAGACGGTGTATGCCTTTAGGAGGAAAGTCTTTTCCACCGCGCTTGAGCAGTATGGAAAGGATCTGGACAAGGCCGACAACCTGATCCATGCGGAAATATGCAGGAAGATAGGCTTCTGCTACAAGCAGCTGGGAAATTTCGAGACGGCGTTGGGATACCTGCAGGAGGCCTATTCCACCGTCGAGGGACGGGCCGACATTATTGCGGAGATGGCGGACTGCTATGACCTGTGCGGAGAGGACAAGTCTGCCAAGGTCCTGTTCAGGGAGGCGTTCTTCCTGGATCCGCAGAAGGTGGACCTGGCATTTCTGGAATCGCCGCTGATAGGGAAACTGATAGCCTTGGTTACGGAAAAGGGGCTGACGGGTGCGGAACTTTTGGAATGGATGCCCGTGTACGGCACGCTTTTCGGGGTCTTCAACGTGAAGAGGAAGTTGAAGGCGCAGGAGATAGGCCGGCTCAAGCAGGACATCTACGCGAAGGAAAACGAGATGAAGGATCCGAACAACGACCTTTCTCTCATAAAGCCGAGGCTGCTCAACATGTATTTTTGGCTGGTTGACTATTGTGAGCTTGCGCAGGAAAACAATGCGAAGATCCAAGAGGCTTTGCTGAAGATTAAGATTTTGGATAGGAATATTTATATGCTCTATACGGGCAATATATAATGTTTTGCTTTTTATTGTAAACGAAACGAGGAGTACAGTATGTCGGAAGAACTTGAGAATTCAGTGCGCGAGATGTTGAAGGCGGAGACGTGGACGAGGTCCGGGATTGGTAATTTCACGGTAGACAACTTGAATGAACTTTCGGGCATCCTTGACAAGACGCACAAGGAGGCGGCGGAAGATGTCATAATGGGCATCTGCGACGAGCAGCTGCAGAAGACCAAGGACTGCGTGTCTGCCCTCTTTATCAAGGGAATGCTGAGCCTCCGCGAGCAGAACTATGAAAGCAAGGAAATTGTCAGCCTCATCGATATATTTGAAAAGAACCATAAAGACCAGATAATAGTCGTCATCTGCAACAAGATCCTCGAGGAGATGCCCGAAAACATCTTTGCCCTCCGCAAACGGGCCGAATGCTATAAGGAAAACAACGACGACCGCTTCTGGGACGAGTACAAAAAAATCGTCCAGCTTGACTTTGGCGAGGCCGACCTGGCCCTGCAGCTTGCCGAAAAATACCGGGAGGATGGGAACGAGAAGGACGAGATAACCTATTACAAGAGGGCTATCCTCCGCTACATCTCCACGGCTTCCGAAAGCGCGACCAAAAACGAGGAGAAGATCAAGACCGTCTGGTCAAAGCTCGTGAAGCTCATTCCAAAGGAAATGGACTATTTCCTGATGCTCCAGAAGAAGATAGCCCAGAACGTGAGCGAGGGCAAGTCCGCTACCCTCATGATGGAACTCTATGACTATTACGCGGACACCTCCAACTGGGACGTCGCCATCTCCATACTCAAGCTTGTGTTGGCCATAGACGGGAAGGAGTCGTCGTACCGGTCCAAAATCGTGGACTGCTACGAGAAAAAGTATTCGTCCAACCGCAATGTCAAGGATTATATAAAGAAGTCCGGTTTGGACAAGAACACCCGCGATGTGTTCGAGGCGATAAACGACTTTGAGAAGCATATCTCGTTTGACAAGGGGAACTTCGTGTTCCACCGGTCATGGGGGGTCGGCTACATCATAAAGGTCGCGCAGGGGGATGACCTGACGATCAACTTCGGCAGCAAGGTGGGCAACAAGTCCATGAAGCTGGATATGGCCATAAAGGCCCTGCAGCCGCTTTCCAAGAAGCACATCTGGGTTCTTAAGGCGACGAAGAGCAGGGATGCCCTGTTGAAAATGGTGGGACTGGGTGAAGTTTCCAAGGATCTGAGCAAGACCGAAAAGGACAATGCGAAGCGGAATGCCGTTGCCGAGACGTTGAAGATCATCATCGAAAGCTTTGACAACCGCTGCGACATGAAGCGCATAAAGGCCGAGCTCGTTCCTGCGATCATCGATGAGACCAAGTGGAACAACTGGCATGCCATTGCGAACGAGATACTCTCCGCCGGTTCAACGAGCGATCCGAAATCTCCGAACTTTGGGGTGGCCCAGGATGACATCAACATGTATACCGTGCGCGAGAACAAGCTTGAGGTACAGGAGCGCTTGAATATAGAGTTCAAGGCGGAGAAGGACTTCTTCTCCAAGAGCGACATCCTGATGAGGCTTGTGGACCAGTACCGCAGGGCAAAGGACGAGGACAAGGACAAGTACCTTGAACCCTTGACTGACATGTTCAGCTACTTTGCCAACTACCTCAAAAGCAGTGCGAACGAGGATGACGATGAAGAGAAGGTGCGTAAGCTCGCGTCTTTCCTCCTGGTCCAGTGCATTTCCAAGGAGTTCCCCAGCTTCCATATTCCAGAGGATTCCTCCTTCGAAAAGCTCTACACGATGCTTTCCCCCAGGGATGCATACCAGGAGCTGCAGGGAAAGAAGAATACCAACCTGCGCGACTACTTCCTGAGGAACGTCAAGCTTCTGAGGAACTGGGACGACGAGTACGTGAAGCTGTTCCCGGTCGTATTGGACAGCAACCAGTCTTCCGACAGGGCGGGAGAGGCCTCCTACATCGACATAACCAAGGAGCTTGCCGATGCGAACAAGGAAGACAAGCTTACCCAGTTGGTGAAGGACTGCTTTGAGGACTACAGGAGCAACCGCAATGCGGCGATCTTCCTCTTCCAGGAGCACAGCAACGACGAGTGGTTCAAGGCTGCGAAAATTCCCTATGACGTCCAGCTCCAGACCCTCCTGAAGATTATGGACTACTGCTTCTGGGAAATCTCCAACCACAAGGATACGACGGAAAACAAGAAGACCATAAACGCTGCGCGCAATATCCTTTTTGGAAAGAAGAAGGACGACAAGAACCTCGTGCTGGCGTACATAATTGATGGTGACGAGGACAACGCGCTCCGCTTCTTCACCTTGGTCAACGACATCACGGGCCTGGACCATACGTTCAAGGATGCCCTGCGCAATGGAATACTTGACAAGTGGAAGGACTTCAAGTTCCCCGTGACGGCGGTCAAGCAGGCCAGTACCCAGAATGGAATTTGGGTCACGGCCAAGGCTCTTGAGGACAAGAGGGCCGAAGCTGAGAACATTGAGAAGGTCATCCTGCCCAAGATTGTCGAAGAAATTTCCGAGGCCAGGGACCAGGGAGACCTTAAGGAGAACGCCGAATACAAAGCTGCGAAAGAGGCTCAGCACATCAACAGCAAGAAGCTTGCAGACCTCCAGAAGCAGATTGACCGTGCGGTGATCTTTGATCCGTCCACGATTACGACGGCGATTGTTTCGTTCGGAACGAAGGTTACTGTACACGACAACCTTTCCGGCCAGGACAGCTGCTATACGATACTTGGGCCGTTCGAGTCGGCGCCGGACAAGGGAATCATCTCCTACATTTCTCCGCTGGGCGACAAGCTCATGGACAGCAAGGTTGATGAAAAGCTTGAGTTTACGATCAACGGCAAGGCCTACGACTACACGATAAAGTCCATCGAGGTCGCAAACCTGTCATAGGCTGCTGCCGATGATCGAGAAGGATTCCTTTCAATGGCTGGCCGAGCATATCGGTTATTTCAAGGGAACTACGAACGTCGGGCTGGCCGTGTCCGGTCCGACGCTCTTCCTTATTGATTCCGGGGACTGCCGGGAGGACGGGGAGGCATTGGCCAAGGCCATCCGCCAGCTTTTCCCCGGCAAGGACCTGAAGGCCGTCATAAATACCCATGGACATTCCGACCACTGCGGAGGAAATTCCGCCCTCAAGGAGGCCTTCGGCTGCGAAATCTGGGCGCCCAGGGTCGAAAGCATTTTTATAGAAAATCCTGGGCTTCCATTGGACATCTACTGGGGGGGACGGCACTTCACTGCGGGCAATGTTCCCGTGTTTAGAGGCATTTCCCCCTGCCCGGTTGACAGGCCCCTTGACGAGGAACAGCTGGACGAGGGGGATGTCACGTTCAAGATGGTTGCCCTGCCCGGCCATTTTTATGACCAGCTGGGCATCGTCGTGAAAGACTCATGCAGCGGGAAAAAAATCTATTTCATGGGCGACTCATTCTTTGGGGTAGAGATGATAAAGCGCTACTGGATTCCCTTCATGCAGGATCCACGGCTTTTCCGCGAATCCATCTGTAGGATTGAAGGAGAGGACGCTGATTTCTTCATACCCTCCCACGGAACTCCGCTGGACAGGCAGAAGCTTCCTGCCTTGGCGGAGCTGAACAAAATCATGACGCTTGAGGCGGAAAGCCTGGTGATGAAGATTGTGCGCCGGGGGCCTGCGACCTGCGAGGAAATACTGAAGGCCGTTGCCGACTATGCGGGTTTGAACATGAAGTTGAGCCAGTATGTCCTGATAGGTTCCACAATCCGATCGTATGTTTCCCGCCTCTACAACGAGGGCAGGCTGCGCTACGAGATGAAGGACAACAGGCTGCTGTGGCTACCGGCGGAATAGCATGTCGCGGGCCGTTTTGGCGAAGGTTGGTCGTCCTGCGCGAGCCGTTTGGGCACGGCGCGGCTTTTTCTGTGGCGGGCCGCTGGCTGCTTCCTTATCCCCGCTCCGCGCGGGGCGTCTAATTCTTGGGCTGCTCCCGGTAGGACCAAAATTTGTTCATCAGGAAATTCAGCGGGGTCGTGACGCAGACGGTCAGGATGGGCGCAATATAGGCGGACAAGTGCATCCGGTCAATCAGCAGGTGCAGCAGGAATGTTTGCAGGACGAGGCCGGTCAGGGCATAGGAGATGAACGTCTTGACCAGTGTCGCCGCGTTGTTCCGCTTCTCGCCTTCGGCTTTCTTGAAGACAAAGAGGCTGTTCCACAGGAATGAATTCAGCACGCTGACGACAAAACCAATTCCGTTTGCAATCGTGTAGTGGCAGCCAAAATACAGCAGGACACTGTATACGACGTAATAAACCAGCAGGTTGCTCACGCCCACCAGGCCAAACTTGACGAACTGGACGGCCCACGGGTAGCGTTCCAATAAATCGGAGATAAGTTTCATAGCATCCTTCCTATTCCGTCCCGGAACGAGATGGAGGGCTGCCACCCCGTGTCGGCGGTCAGCCCGGATATGTCCGCCTTGAGGTAGGTGACCGACTTCTCGTCGTAGGGGATTGCCCCGTAGTTCGCACCTGTATAGCTTGGGTTTACGAGTTCCCTGATTTCTTCCAGATACTCCTTTAGGGGTCTGGATGTTCCGCTTCCCAGGCAGTAGGTCCTGCCGTCTACACCGCGGCTTCCCAATAGGAAAAAGGCGGCTCCCGCATCATCTTCGAACAGATAGTCCCACTGGTGGGTACAGGGACCCAAGTCCATCGGCTCTCCAGATTTGCATTTCCCTATGAATGTCTTTATCAACGTCGCGGGGCTGTCGTTCGTGCCATAGACGCTCAGGATCCTGACCCAGTTGAACTGCATTCCCAGTTCTCGGCATTTCATAGCCGCAAGGAGTCCTGCCGCATACTTGGATACCCCGTATGCGACTTCCGGGCGGCAGGGGACTTCGGCAGTGAGGGGGACGGAGGCCCTTCCGTATTCGGCCTGGCTTCCTGCCCCGACGAATTTCCTGCAGCCGCAGCGTTTCGCCAGTGAAATTGCATCGAGCGTGTAGCGGATGTTCATCTCCTGCTTTTCCGGATCGTTCCGTCCCTCATGGTCGGTGAAGGTCCATCCAAAGTGGTAGAAGCAGTCAATGGAAGAAATGGCGGGGTCTGTGTCCGTTCCGACGGCGGCGGCGACCATGGAAGAGGCGGTGGCCTGTGCATTGCTGACGGGCTTTGTCTGTGTGGTGGCCATGGAAGAGGCGGCACCTGCCCCAACGGCGGCCTTAGAAGAAACGGCACCAGCCCCGATGGCGGCCCGTACGAGAGTTGCGTCCACATCCTTCATCTGGTCCAGGTCGCATTCGACCAGATGCAGCAAGGGCGAGTCGGGAAGGCGGGAACGCTTGGACGAACCTGTGCGGGCAAGGGCTATGACGTGTACGCCGTGCTTGATGCATTCCTTTATTAGCGCGCAACCTATCATGCTGGTTGCGCCAGTGAGCATGATGCATGCCATTATGCATCGCCTCCGGCCAGGCTTTCCGGCAGTGGGGAAATCTTCATCAGCGATTTGAATTCCTCCCTGGGCAGGAAGGGGTACATATCCTCCAGGGGCATGGAGACCATCTTGCCGTCGGCGGACATCTTGGACGAGACAGTCGGTACTATCTCCATGTCGGGCGTGACGCGGACGCGGACAAGTGCGGGGCCCTTATAGCCCAAGACTTCCGGGATGAGCTTCCTGCCCGCCTCTGTGGTGGACAGGTCAAAGTAGCGTATGCCAAAGGCGTCGGCCAGCTTGTCCAGCCGGGTAAAGGAGACGCCGCTTGCAACGCTTTCTCCCACGTAGTTGCCGTCAAAGTATCGCTTCTGCGTCTGGTGGATCGAAAAATATCCTCCGTTTTCCACGACGAACAGCTTGATGTTGTAGTTGTGGAAAACGACAGTCTCCAGCTCCTGCATGTTCTGCATGAAGGAACCTTCGCCTGTTATGCCTATCACGGTTTGCTCGGGGGCAGCGGCGGCCACGCCGATTGTGGCGGGCAGGGTAAAGCCCATCGTGGCAGTCCCGCCTGTCGTTATGTGCCGCTGGCCCTCCTTGACTTCCATGGCCTGTGCGGTCACGTAGAAGGCCGAACCCGCGTCGGAAACGAAGGGGGTGGCTCCTGTGCTGTATTTGTTCAAGAGGCCGATGAATTCATAATAGTTGAGCCCCTTGGGGTCGCTCTTGTAGCTGTCCTGTATGACCGGGTAACGTTTCTTCCATTCCGTGCAGCATTCCCTCCAGGGGGTATACGTCTTGACGGAAGGTGTCCTGCCGCCGTTCGCCGTTCCATATTGGTCCGCCGTTCTGCCCGGGGCAGCCAGCTTGCCGTCCAAGGCCGCCGCCAGCGCGTTCAGGAATTCCCCCGCATCGCTTACGACAACACGGTCGATGCGGACAGTCTTTTTCGTATGCTCACCGGCGTCTACGTCCACGGCGATGACCTTTGCCTCGCGTGCAAACTTGTCATACTCGTGTCCCGTGTCCGAAACTGAAAGGCGGCAACCTATCGAAATGAGCAGGTCGGCATTCTGCATGGCCAAGTTGCCCGCCCTGGCTCCCTTGGAGCCGATTCTGCCGATGCAGCAGGGATCCGCCTCGTCCAGCACGTCTACCCCGAGGAATGACATGACCACGGGGATGTCGTGCGCGTCCACGAATTCCTTGAGCTTCTGGCAGGCACCGGACAGCCTGACCCCGTGCCCCGCGACGATGACGGGCCGTTCTGCCGTGGACAGAGCATCCACGACGTAGGAGATGTCGGTTGCAGTCGGAGCGGTTTTGCCCACCGCGCTGTCTCCAGAAGTCGGGGCAAAGCCTTCCAGCCCGGCCTCGTCTATCATTGCCCCCTGAATGTCAAGCGGAATGCTCAGGGCGACGGGACCGGGCCTGCCGGATGTCGCCTCATGAATGGCCTTTTCCAGGCAATAGCGTATCTTGGTTGCATCATCCAGTTCGACGGCAAATTTCGTAATCGGGGAAACAACGGAGATGATGTCCGCTTCCTGCACCCCAAACTGCCGGAGGCCGGGAATACCCGCACTTCTCGTAGTCTGGCTGCTTTTCGCCTGTCCAAAGAGGAACACGACCGGAGTGGAATCCTGCCAGCAGTCCAGAATCCCCGTGACGGTATTCGCCGCGCCTGGACCGCTCGTCGTGAGTACAAGTCCCGGAGAGTTCTTCATCTTGGCGTAGGCTTCGGCAGCCATGGCCGCGGCTTGCTCATGCTCGGTACAGGTATACTTGATCTTTTTGGACCTGCCGAAGGAATCCTGCAGGTGCATACATCCGCCACCGGTCAGCATGAAGATGTCCGTAATGCCCCTGTCCTCGAAGAACTTGACCAGATAGTCGGAAAGCTTAATCATTCCCTGCCTCCGCGCTCGTCTGCGCCCCCTTGTTGGCCCCACAAATCCCCGTGTTGGCCTCGGCCTCTCCTTTGGCCCTGTCTGCATTACCGCCTGCCCCGGTCACCCCTTCGACAAAGCCATGGATGCAGTCGTACAGGATGCCGCAGTCCACCTTGTAGACGACGAACGAAAAGCCCTGGGCTATAACGTCCTGTGCCTCCTTCACGCTGTGGACCATGCAGCCCGCGGACTTCCCGGCGGCGGAAGCCTTGCGCGCCGTGAGCGCCATCAGGTCCAGGACCTTCTGGTTCGTCACGTCACCGGGAATGCCCAGCGCGATGGAAAGGTCGTACTGGCCTACGTACAGCACGGAAATCTGCGGAAGCTTGAGGATTTCGTCCAGCTGGGAAAAAGCCTCCGTTCCTTCCAAAATCAAAGCAATCTGTATGCGCCTGTTTTCCTTTTCAAAATAATCTGCGCTCACCTTGTGGTAGCCGCCGGCCGGAACAAAGGGGTTGAATCCCCGCTCCCCCTCCGGAGCAAAACAGCAGAGGCGAATGGCCTCCTTTGCGTCGGCAAGCCCCTTCACCTGGGGAAATACTATCCCGTCGCAGCCGGTGTCCAGCGTCCTCGTCACCCAGGATTCCTCTATCGCAGGAACCCTGACGTACGCCTGCTTCCCGGCTGCATGGGCGGCAAAGACCATGTCCTGTGCCAGATTGAAGTCTATGACCCCATGCTCCATGTCGATTATTGAAAAGTCAAAGCCGGCCCGCGCCATGACGTTCGTGACGTAGGCGGAAGGCATTTCCGCCCAGGTGCCCAGTTGAACACTGTCCATAATTACCGTCTTCCCCCGCTCTTTTTCTTTGCGTCATGCAGCTCCTGCGCCACGCTTACAATCATATCTTCCTGTCCGGCGACGGCCTTGCGCCGTCCCAATTCCATGAGGATGTCGCGGGCATCTACGCCAAAACTGTCTGCAGCGTTCAACACGTGGCGCTTGAAGCCGGAAAATACTCCTGCCATCCCGTTTACGATGTTCAAATCGTCCAGCCCCTTGTCGTTTTTCCACCACTTTGCAACGTATTCCTTGCTGACGTCCATCATCCGGTATAAGTCGGCATCGCACTCGATGCCCTCTTTTTTCAGCAGGGCGACGATTGCCTCAAGCTGGCAGTTTCCCGCGCCCGCACCAAAGCCCCGCACGGTTCCGTCTATGATGGTCGCTCCGTTCTGTATCGCCGTGTAGCTGTTTGCCACGGCAAGGCCCAGGTTGTTGTGGGCATGGAAGCCTATGCGGCAGGTGAGCTTTTCCGCAAGGAGGCCCACGGTGTCGCGCACCATCTCCGGCGTGGAAGCCCCCGCGCTGTCCATCAGGATTACCCCGGAAGCACCGTAGGATTCCAGCTGCCGGGCCTGCTGCAGGAGGGTATCCCTGTCCGCCAGATGGTACATCATCATGACACCGTAAACTTCCTTGCCCTCATGCACAAGGAACTCTATGTGCTGACGGGTGATGTTCGTCTCAGTGCAGTGGCAGCCTATCTTGAAAAGGTCTACGCCCGCGTCCACGGCGGGACTCAGGTCGTCCCGTATGGTTCCGTATCCGGGCATCATGAATGTGGCCAGCTTGGTCCGGTGCAGGTTCTCGCGGGCCACCGTGAGCATTTGGGAATCGGTAAGCAGGGAAAGGCCGACTTGCAGGGAAGAAGCCCCCAGCCCGTTGCCATGGCCCACGACAATGGCATCCATACCTGCCGCATCCATCGCACGGCAGTAGTCCCGTATGTTTTCCTCCGTGTACTGGTGGCCTATGGCATGGCTCCCGTCGCGGAGGGTAGCGTCAAAAAGTAGAATCCGTTCCATAAACTACAAACCCTCTCCGTACCCCTTCTTCAAGGCATATTCAGTGGCAATCTTGATTGCGGCGCAGGTGATGATGTCCAGGTTCCCGGCGTACTTGGGCAGGTAGTCGCCGCTGCCCGTCACCTCCACGCTCAGCGTGACGCGCCCGTTCTCAAGCACTGGCCCCAGCACGATGTGGAAGCCAGGAACGTAGCCCTGTATCACCTTCTCCATGTCGAATGCCGCCCGCCGTATCTTTCCCATGTCGGGGTCTTTGCACAGGATGTAGAGGGTGTTGTGCATCGTTATGGGAGGATTGGCGGGATTCAGGTTTATCATTGCCTTGGTGTTCTGTATTCCCGTAAAGTCGCGCAGGGCATCTTTCGTCGTCTGCGTAAATTCGTCTATGTTGTTGCGTGTCCCCATCCCGGCGGATGCGGATGCAATCGTCGCCACCAGCTCCAGGTAGCTTATGTTCTGCTGGACCTTGCTTATGGCGAGGGCGATGGGAATGACGGCCTGTCCGCCGCAGGTGATCAAGTTCACGTTGTCCTGCTTGAGCCCTTCCTCCAGGTTTATGGCCGGGATGCAGAAGGAGCCGATGTGTGCGGGGGTCAAGTCGATCGTGAATTTGCCGAGTTTCTTCAAAATCGGGGCATTGTGCCGGTGGCCTTCCACCGATGTCGCGTCAAAGACCAGCTCGCAGCAGTCCGGGTGCTTTTCGATGTAGGCAATGGATTCCACGGACGTAGGCACGCCAAGGGCCTTTGCCCTGGCGATTCCCATTGAGTCAGCCTTGTGTCCTGTGAAAACGCCGCATTCCAAAACAGGAGACTTCATCAGCTTGGCCAAAAGGTCGCTGCCGATGTTGCCCGTACCTATTATGGCGGCCTTCATCTTGCCCATCTAAAACGTCCCGTCCCTTCCTACAAGTTTGCCTTTATGACGCTTGCCATCTTGTCCAGCATGGCGTCCGTCATGCCCGGATACACGCCCACCCAGAAGGTGTCCCTCATGATCCGGTCCGTGCAGTCCAGGCTGCCCGACACCCGGTAGGCGTCGCTGCCCCGTATGCCGTCGAAGCAGGGGTGCTTGGTCAGGTTGCCCGCGAAGAGCATCCTCGTCTGTATCCTGCTGTCTTCAAGCGCCTTCACCAGGCGCAGCTTGCCGCCTTCTTTTTTGCAGGTAATCAGGAAGCCGAACCAGCTGGGATTGCTGTTGGGGGCAGCCTCCGGCAGGATGAGCGAGCCCTCCGTCCCGGAAAGCGCGTCCCGCAGGTACTGCCAGTTGTGCCTGCGCCTCTCCACGAACGAGGGGAACTTTTCCAGCTGGGCGCAGCCTATGGCCGCCTGCAGGTCGGTCGCCTTGAGGTTGTAGCCCAGGTGGCTGTAGACGTACTTGTGGTCGTAGCCCGCGGGGAGCTGCCCGTACTGGCCGTCGAAGCGGTGGCCGCAGGTGTTGTCCCGTCCGGACGGGCACGCGCAGTCCCGGCCCCAGTCCCTCATGGACAGGGCTATCTTGTGCAGGAGCGGGTCCGCCGTGTAGACGGCACCGCCCTCTCCCATCGTCATGTGGTGGGGCGGGTAGAAGCTGGAGGCCCCGATGTCGCCCCAGGTCCCCGTCAGCTTGGTCCTGCCGTCTATCGTGTACTCCGAGCCGAGCGCGTCGCAGTTGTCCTCGACCAGCCAGAGCCTGTGTGCGCCGCAGAAGGCCTTGACGGCCTTGAGGTCGAAAGGGTTGCCCAGCGTGTGCGCTATCATCACGGCCTTGGTCTTGGGCGACAGGGCCGCCTCAAGCCGGGACACGTCTATGTTGTACTGGGGTATGGTCACGTCAACGAACACGGGGACGGCCCCGTAGTTCAGTATGGGGGTCACGGTCGTGGGGAAGCCGCATGCGACGGTTATGACCTCGTCGCCGCGCTTTATGGCCCGCTCTCCCAGGAGGGGGGATGTCAGCGTCATGAAGGCCAGCAGG
>JAILON010000037.1 GCA_024690865.1 Treponema sp.
CCCCAGCCCAACGAGGAAGCTCGCGACCTTGCGGTGGCCCGTCGCCGCCACGAGGTGGAGCAGGCCGTTCCCGTCCCCGTCCGTGTAGGACGCGTCCGCCCCCGCGTCGATGAGGGGCTGGAGGAGCTTGCCGTGCGGGGCCTTCTGCGCCACCGCCGCAAGCACCCTGTTCTTGTCCTTCTTCTTGAGCGTGCCGAATTCCCCCATGAGGAAGCCGAGCATCTTCATGTCCTGCGTCTGCGCCGCGTATGCGAACGCGTTCAAAAGTTTTTCTTCCATACCTGTGGACTCCTGTGATTGCTGTGCTTGATTGCTGCGGATCTTGCGAAGGATATCACCTTCGTACGATCCGGACTTTTGTCTCTCTGTCTAACTGCTGTAATTGAAGTCGACAACTGCTTTTGTCTGCAAGCTTCTTACGCCTGCAAAAGTATCCACATAAGAAGGATTATAGCAATCATTCTTATCGCATCCTATTTTAGTTGCATTCATATTTTTCTTGTCCCTTATGATGTGACGTCACATGGAACAAGCCGTCATCGTAGAAGCTGGTGCATACGCTGATTGGTATACTCCTGCTTCTCTTCATATTTATTGTTGAAACCGGGGTCGATTCCGAGCAAACAGCCGAAGTTTTTGGTGAGATTCCCACATATAATCTGGAGAATCAGGATGCGATTATGAACTTACTTCTCAAGCTGAAAAACAGTTTTTTGAAAGGAAAAACGGGGCTTGCAGGGCAGGGCTGGCAAGAAACTGCCAACCTGTAGCCTAACAGAAGCCATGGCCGTTTTCTGCAGATACATTCTTTGCGTTTTTTACCATCTCAAAAACCGTCACGGCGCACATCTGCTTTCTCATACCATCAAAAAGCATATTTGTGACCACCTTATGTTCACTCACTAAGTTAAATGCCATGTCGGACATCTTTATCTGGTGAAAGCTAAACTGGACATTATCTATTTGGACAATGACATATGCAATTGCACTTCCCTTTCGTGAAACCGCAATATCCATACCAACCTTTATTCCTGGAATATCGTTTTTCAGCAATGCAGCAAACAAACGGTTTATATATATCTTAAAAAAATACCCAATGTCACTTCCCGGCTGTTTTACGTAAGTATTCAACAGATTCATTGCAGCACAAAACAGCATAACATCTTCCCGTGTGCGAATCTTTAGACGTTTAACTATGGTCAAAGCTTCCAAACCTAATTCGGGAGAAACCAGTTCTTTCTGTCCAAGATTCATTTTTTCAGCGACGGCTTTGTTAATGGAATCTGATAAATATTTCATAAAATCTCCTTGCAGGTTATTCCCGCGCCCTACATATCCTTTGTTGTAAATGAGGGCTACTCCGTACAAAATTTGACAAGAAAAATGAAAAAACTACGAATTTTTGTCTGGCAGGGGCAAAAAAAGTCCGCCACGAGGGCGGCTTGCTGAGCAGACCTTTGATGGATTTTCACTTGTCATATTCTTTTTCTCCAAAAGCGATATTTGATTGTCAAGACAGGAAACCGTGCTTCTGACTGACCTTCTGTGTACCCATCCGGTCCAGTATCATCAACGAATGACTTTTAGCTATGACGAGCGCTTGCTCATTCGCAGCCGGAAAACTAGGCGCCTAAACCAAACAGGTCCACACGGGCCTGGGTCACCGAATGCGGCTGCCCCGCACTTGGGGCAGGTCGCAACGTCCGGGTACTGCGGCTCCTTTGCCGTGAAATGCTTGTAGCACTTCGGACAGATATAGTGCTTTCGATTACTCTTTTTCATAAAATCTCCTTGCAGGTTATTCCTGCGTACCTACATATCCATTGCTGAAACAGAGGGCGATTTCCGAGAGGAACCGCCTCTGTTTCAGCGGTTCGAATTTTGTGCCCTTAGGGACTATATTTCTGCCTCGTGCTTCCCAAGTGCATCTTTAATCTCTACTGGCAGATTGCAAACAAGTGCTTTCCTGGCCTTCGACCTCAATTCAAACAGTTCCTTTACAGAAATGGCGCACCGATCGCCTTTGAGCTTTCTGTTCACAATCCAGCCGGTCACATAGACTGTCGTTGCCGCAGTCATTGCTTCCAAGGCAAATGCCCCGAGCTTGGAAAGCCCCTTTGACATAATCCCTTCCACACCGATGTCGACAAGGTTCTCGCGGATTATCGAACCGAACGTGTCAGCATTCGCCTGGCTGAAAACTCCGTTCAACATGGAATTGGAAGCAATCCAGAAGAAACAGAGCACATTGAATACGGGCGACGGGGTAAAACCATACGTCTTCATCAGTTCCAACGCCATCTTGTACTGCGATATGAACATCATAACTGCGTCCACCACGGTATTACGGCTGAATACAACACATAGCGCAGTTTTCCAACTGTAATTCCTGATGATTGCTGCCGTATTGCCGTCCAAGTCGCTGTAATATCGGTCGATGAGTTCATGCAGCCTTTGGGTGTCCTGCGTTTGCAGGCCGTTGCGTAATTCTTCCTTCAAATTCCCCTTCAACTCCGCAGCCCCGCCACTCTTGTCAAGCTGCCGCATTATCGTCCGTGCGACCTTTGTAACGTCGATGTTGCCATCACGTTTTACACGGGCCATGCGCCAGAACTCGATTATCGGCTTAAGAACAATGTCATACGCCGCAAACAACAGCAGACCGCAGAATAAATAGCCAAGTATGGGAATTGGAAGCAACTGGTTAAGCATCCGTCCCTTTGCATACAAATCTGATGCAAAATACAAGGCGACCAGCACTAGGACAAGTGCGCATTGCTGCAAAAGCTTTTTCATCGTATGATTCCTCCTGTCTTGTTTTTCAGGTCTGAAAGATTATGGTGCAGACACACCAACCTTTTTCCGTCTTTCTCCAAGTTGGCACAATACTTCTCAATCTTGTCCAACTCCTGTTTCTTTTCTTCGATTAATGTTTTCAGGCATTCTTCGTTGTGGTCGTTAAGTTTTTTTGCCATCATGCCTTTGATAATGCCTTTGAACAGCAGCTTGACGTTGGTCTGGTATTGCACAATGATATCATTGCAGTCATCTTCCATTGCCGCATCGTTGACCTTGTCACTGTTAATAAAGAATTTGGGTTTGGACAGTACACGGTGTGTAGACGCACGCTTGAGTTGGCTCGCAATGTCTTCTGTCAGGAAATCCCGCAGCGATTCCGACTCTTTTGGAAAGAGCGAAATGGAATTGAGCTCGCCTCCTTTTCTTCGCAATTCCTTAATCTTGATGTTCATCAAGTCCATAATCGAAAGTCTTTCCCTTTCTTCGCCATCTTCACTGAGGACCTTGTATTCAAAGTCATCAAAATACGCATCCTTCAAGATGTTAATGATTGCATCGTGTGAAGAACTGATGACCGAATTCAAGAATTCGTTGTATTTGTCAATGCTTATGGCCTTTCCGTTCTGTTGTTTCTTCATTATGGAAGCAAACTCCGTAGAGTTCCCTTTTGTTTTTTCAAACCTGTCTTTCACACATTCCCGTATTTTATCATCGAGCTTCCTCGACAAGAATAATTCCGGGAACCTGAAGCTTAGCTCTGAGTATTCCCTATTGTAACCAAGCATACGGTTCATGGAATCCGTCATGCTGTTTTTCATGACGTTCGCCTCTTCTATTTCTGCCTTCACCCTTAAGAATTCATTCTTAAGGATTTCTTTTGCTTCCTCAAGCACATTGTCGAGCTGTTTTTTGCACTGACGGTCATGCTTGTCTTTTCCGTTCGCTTCTATATCACTGCGAAGATTCTCTTCAAGCATGTCATATCCAGACTTATCCTGAAGATCATCAATGTCTATGTCTTGTTTTATGGAATCCGGATGAAAGGTTACATCATACGCTATGCCCAAGTTCGCAGAGTCACAGGCAAGGGTGTCGCTTGTAACGCCCCTTACGTCTAATTTGTCCGTGAAATCTTTTTTTCCCTTGATGAGCTGTTTGACAAACTCGTCCTTGATTTTATCCTCCTTAACCCAATTTCGTGCATCCATCATGTTTTGTACAAGGCGAATGGAATTGCTGTCCAGTTTTTCCCCTATTTTTTTCAACTGCTCGCTTGCCGTATCATTCAGGGGAGAGACATTGCTCTGAACAAAAAGCAAGAGGCTGCATTCCTGAAAAATCTTGTTGTAGGTCTGAAACTTAAGATTCTTTTTTTTCGGGTCATCTTTCTTTGTATCGAATACGGTATTTGCCGAGTCGAGCCCCGGCATGTCAAATATGGCACAATTCTGCGATGCGAGCAGACTGTTTTCATTGCGTGGAACGACAACAACGACGAGCAAAGGTTCTACTGTCAGCAAGCCACCGGTAGCTTCACTACACAGAACCTTAAGAAGGTTTTCTTGAGACAACTCAATCTTCTGGGCTTTCCGGTACTCGTCATCCCAATCCTTTATTCCGCTTATCCTGTCAATGATGTTTTCAAACTGGACCTGTTTCTCACTTGCTTCTCGATCAATTTCAAGATCCGGGTCTTCCGTCCCGGTTGCCCTGTGGCTGGGGAAATAACGGTAGATGCCCACTTCTTCCTCCTTTTCTGCCGCCATGATGAGAGCCGGACGCCGCGTAGTGTCCACACCAAAGCCGATTGGGGAAGCATCCGTTGTGTGTGCGAGCAAGTTCACCAGCGTGGATTTGCCGGCTTTAAGCATTCCCGTCGTAACAACAAAAAGTTTTTCCGAGTCAAAGACGTTGAATCGCCTTTCAATCCTCTCATGCAGAGCCTTCCATGTTTCCTTGCACTTTTCTTCATGGAATCCTTCTCCGAATCCAGAAATTTTTTTAAAATCTTCTTTCAGCTCATTCAAATAAGTTTTGTTCTGCATATTGTACCTCACTAGTTGTTTTTTTGGCCTGGCAAAACAGTCAGGCCTTCGGTTTTACGAACCTACATATATTCCTTGCCGAAAAAATCCTTCAAAGCGAGAGGGAATCGGATTTTTTTTACTTCATCTCCATTATGCTCCTCTTGACCTTGTTCTCCCAGTCGGTTAGCGCCCCCATGATGCTGTTCGCCGTGCTGCCCAGCATCTCCCGCTTGACCTCCGCCATGTAGTCCCGCATGTTCTCCTTCAGCATGGCCTTGGCCTTGTCCGCACTCCCCTTGTGGTCTGCGATGTCCCAGATGACTATGGCGGCGGTCACGCCCCAGCCTATAATCGGTATCGCCTTCGCCACCGTCTTGCCTCCGGTCTTGATCGCGGCTTTTGCTCCGGCCTTTTCCACAAGCTTGATTCCCGTCTTTTCTGCGATTTTGCTGAGCACGGATTTAGCGACATTTACCAAGGCAGGTGCGCTTGCGATTGCTATCGCCCCGCCTGAGACCAAGAATGCTTTTGTTGATACTGGATATGTCCTTGACTCCACGTCCATTGTCATTCCCGTGATTTCGCAGATGTACCTGTTCCAGTCAGGGGTGGGTATGCGGTGGGCCTGCTGTATTTTCTGAAGTTCCTCGTCCAGGCAGGACGTATACACATTGATGGCTGCGTCCGTGATGTTCTTGATGTGACTCTGTGAGACTTCCGGCCTGATTATTTTCTTGCTCACCATTTCCTCAAGCTCCCGTGTCATGACGGTCTCCGGGCTTTCCGACAGCCCCAGCTCGCCCGGTAACCACAGGAGTATGGCCTTGGCTTCCCGTCCGTATGTGTTCAGGACATCAAAATAGTCATCCATGAATTCCCTGTCCATGCGGGCCAAGACCTCGCCTATCCAGATGTCCAGCTCTCCGTCCGCGTATGCCTCCGCCTCTTTGTGAGCCTCGTCCAGAGCCTGGTTTATTTCTGCTCCTAGGTTGTAGTTTATCGCGGCTATGCTGGTCTCTTCGGTCCTTGCCTCATGGTGTGCACCGCCAGACAGTCCGAGCCTGTTGAGCAAGGCACGTCCGCCGGAGATCAAGGCAAGCAACAGGAGTGGGATAATCCAGCCGACCATGCATACCCCCTTGATGATCTTTTTGCTTTTCTCCTTTACCGCCTTCTTGGCTTCTTCCATCTTCTGCATCTTTTTCTCCATCTCCGCCATCTTCTCCAACATCCTCTCCATCTTCTTCTCCTCCATGTTGTTCTCCATAGTTGTGGTTCTCCTTGGCTGGTTTTCAGCCTTATGTTTCATGTACCGTGCGGTAGGTCCCTGATGGCCTGTCCTCACATTTCTATAAGAGTGGGACGGCCTGCCTAGATTGACAGGCCATCGTCTTTTCTTTGTAGCGCAGGGTGGCTTTCCATGTTCCGGCCAGCGCCCCTCCGCCCCTTACCCGGCTACTGCGCATCAATCCTTTGCCTGACCTCGCTTTCCCATTCGTAGATGCTGCTCATGATGCTTTCCTCGCTACCCCACACCAACGCCCTCTTCACCTCAAGCAGGTAGTCCAGTATGTTTTCCCGCAGCATGGTCCTGCCTTTCTCCGCGTTGACCTTATAGTCCACTACATCCCAAATGCAGACCGCTGCCAGAACCGCCAGTCCCACGAAGGGAACCGCCTGGGATGCCGTGACACCTGCCGCTGCCCCGGTACCTGCCGCCGCACCCGCCGCGAACTGGACTCCCAGCTGGCTCAGAGCTGCTCCGCCCGCTTTCGCGGCGACTTTGGTGAATATGGCGTGAACTATGACTGGGGATGCAAACATGGCCACGCAGCCGGAGAGCATTGCAGCTTTCAAGGCTATGGGGTTTAACTTCGCGTCAACGTCCATCGTCATGTTACAGATACTGCAGATGTAGTCGTTCCAGTCGGGGGTTGGCACGCGGTACTTCTCCCTGATGTCCAGCAGATCCCTGTCCAGACAAGAAAGATAGGTGACCACGCTCCCGTCCATGACATCCTTTATACGGGCCTCGGCATCGTCCGGCCTGATTATCCTGTCGCTGATTTCCTGTGACAGCTCCCTTGACAGTTTTTCCTCCGCTGTCTCAGAGGAGCGGTCGAAGAAGTGGCCGACCGTGCGACCTAAGGCCTTCAGCTCTCGCCCCTTGGTATTCCAGAATCCGAAGTATTCGTCAAGGAAGCCCCCGTCAACGCGCTCCATCACATCGTCAACCCAGCCGTCAAGCTCCGCATCCGCGTAGGATTCCGCCGCTGCCCTAGCCTTGCTCATGGCTTCCATGATTTCTTGCCCTATCTCGTACCTGTACTGCCACCAGTCGTGCTCCTGCACCGCCGCCTCCAGCTCCTGTATGGTGTGCGGGGAGGACTTATTGAGCTGGTATCTCCCTGCCAGACTGAAGAGCATGACTGAGGTGGCGGTAAGACCTAGGCCCATAGCAATGATGGCGGCGAGCTTTACTGATGACTTTCTGTTCTTGTTTTCCATGATGTTCTCCTTGCGGATAAGCTCCGCGCTTGATTTGATATTGCCTTCACTGAAGGCTTACACTTAGACATTGGTGAAACAGGGGACAAAAATGAGAATAGTTTTGGGAAAATTTGAAAAAAGAAAGAATTTTTTGAAGAACAGCGAGAACAGGGGTTACCCCCCTCCCCACCTACAGCGCGGGGACGCATCCCGTTCTTGTATTCCCTACTGAATTCTGCTAGGATAGTGTATGGAAAAATTCGAGCAAAGGCAGC
>JAILON010000045.1 GCA_024690865.1 Treponema sp.
TACAACACGAAGCGCGTGACGACAGTAAATCCAGGCGGACTGCCTCCTGCTGTATACAGGGAAAAGACAGCATCTGTAAATGCTGCTGCCTAAATAAATTTAGGGTGTTTAGGCACTGAACTAATATTGACTATTCCATTCCGCCCGCTCTGGCGGTAGGCCCCCTCGATGATGTCGGCCAGCCGCAATCCCGGGGAAGGGCTCTGCTTTTCTATGCCGTAGTGCTCCTCCCACTTCCTGAGGTGCGCGTCTATCATCATGTTCAGGCCCTTCGGGTCGGAGTAGTTCTGCCCGTTGAAGTCAAAGTGAAGCACCGGGTATTCCGCCCACTCCGTCTCAAGCTCCGCTATCGCAAGCCCCTCGAACAGCTCCTTCCTGCCCTTGAAATAGGCTTCCAGCGTCGTCACGAGCAGGCTCTTGCCGAACCTGCGCGGGCGGGAAAGGAAGTAGGGCTTGCCCTTCTGTACGAGGTCATAGATGAGGGCCGTCTTGTCCACGTAGACGTAGCCTTCCGTGCGGAGCGTCTCAAAGTCCTGTATGCCGATGGGCATCTTGCGCATGTTCACCATACGGCCAGTCTAGCACGGGGGCGGGCTTTTTTCAACGTCCTGCCAGCGCGGCAAAAAGTGGCGACACCAGATAGCCCATCGTGGCGGTACCAGATAGCCCATCGTGGCGGTACCAGACAGTCCATCGTGGCGGCACCAGACAGTCCATCGTGGTGGCACCAGATAGCTCATCGTGGCGGTACCAGATAGCCCATCGTGGTGGCACCAGATAGTCCATTCTGGTAACACACGACAGGACGGACCGCCCGGCAGGGAACTACTGCGCGGTACGGACGACGCGGAAGCCGATCATGACCCAACAACCTTCTCCCGTGCCGTAAGCAGACCGGGTGGCAACGGCACAGTCTGCCGCCGACTCCGCCTCAGAGGCCGAGTTGTTGGCTCCGCCGCGGATAATGCGGACCGGTCTGCCGAAGAGGTCTTGGACAGCACAGGAAGCGGGCCCGACGGGATCCGTCACTGCGCTACTGCCGTATTCGCCGTACCAGTCCCAGCACCGCCGGCGAAAGGCGCCCCGGTTCCGCTAGGCCGCGAAGTGGCTGGCAAAGCTGCGGCTCCGCGTGTGGACCAGGTAGGCCAGGGCCATGAGGATGCCGCACAGGGCCCAGCCCACGGGATAGGCGAACAGGAGGGGAACGTAGCTTGGCGTCAGCCTGGTGACTGCAAAAAGGTACAGCTGGCGGAAGGCGACGAACGACGAAAGCATGACGACCGTGGGGGCAAGCGCGTTGCCCAGGCCCCGCAAGGCCCCGGCAAACACCATGGTAAGGCAGCGGAAGATATAGAACGGAGCCCCCACGCGCAGGAAGCAGGCCCCGTAGAACAGGACCTCCCCGTCCCTGTTGAACAGGGCGACAAGGGCGTGGGGAATGAATTCAAACAGCAGCACCGTGACTATGCTGAACGAGAAAGCTATGCCCAGGGAAACGGCGCTGCCTTTCTTTATCCGGTCCAACTTGCCCGCCCCGAGGTTCTGCCCGGCAAAGGTCGTCACGGCCAGCGAGACGCTCTGCAGGGACAGCATGGAAAACTGGTCGATCTTGGCAAAGCAGGACCATCCGGCCGTAAAGGAGGAGCCGAAGCGGTTTATGTAGCCCGTGACGAAGACATTGGAAAAGGCGGTGATGGACATCTGGATGCCTCCGGGAAGGCCCTGCCTGAGCACCCGCGACAGGCACTGCCAGTCGAACTTCAGTTCACCTAGCCGCAGGCGGTAGCATTCCTTCGTCCTGAACATCACGGAAAGGACAAGGAGCATGGACAGGGCCTGGGATATGACGGTCGCCCAGGCCGCGCCCTCTATGCCCATCCCCAGCTTGACGACGAAAAGGAGATCCAGCGCGACGTTCACGAACGAGGAGGCGACCAGGAAGTAGAGGGGCCGCCTGGAGTCGCCCACCGCGCGGAGGATTCCAGCCGCCACGTTGTATACCAGCTGGAAGAGGGAACCGGCGAAGTAGATCCTCAGGTAGCTGTCCGCCATGCCGAACACGTCGTCCGGGGTGGACATGAGGCGGAGGATAACGGGGGAAGCGAAGTGCCCGAACGCGATGAGGAAGATGCCCGAAACGAGGCTTCCGGCCAGCATCGTGTGGACGGTCCTGCGCACCCGGTCCAGGTCCTTCGCACCGAAGTATTGCGAAATGACGACGGCACCCCCGGCGGCAAGGCCCATGAAGAAGCCTATCACCGCGTTTATCAGGGAGCCCGTGGAGCCGATGGCGGCAAGGGCCTCCTTGCCCACGTAGTTCCCCACGATGATGCAGTCCACGGTATTGTAGAACTGCTGGAAGAGGTTTCCCGCGACGAGGGGCAGCGCGAAGCGGACGATCAGGGGCAGGATTGCCCCCTGCGTCATGTCTGTCGCGGCCTGCGTATGCATCTTCATCAGGGCGGGCCCTGCCTAATTCTTTGCCGCGGCGAGGTTCGCCTGGGCCCGGCTCCATGCCTGGTTCCAGCCCGCCATGATTTCGTCAAAGCTCATGTCGCCGGTCGCGGCGTGCTCCACAAGGTGGCGGAACTTTTCCGTCCCCCCCTGGCCTATGAACAGGCCGGAGGCAACGTTCATGTCAATCAGGAGGTTCTCCTCGCCTTCAAAAGGGGCGGTGTCTTCCATTATTTCTATGCCGTTGAACGCCGTGTAGACGTCGGCAATCCTCTCCTCGCTGAGCAGCACCGGAAGTTCACCCTCGTTGTATTGGAAACCGGATTTTTCGACCATCCATTTCACGAACAGCATGGCCGCAAGCTTCTTCCTACTGGACGACTTGATGTTTATACCGAAGTTGTTGTCGGGCAGGGCCTGCGCTATCTGCACCCCGTCCACCAGCATGGGGAAGGGCATGTAGCCTATGTCTTCGGCATTCGGCCCGGCGTTCTGCACCTGGGTGAACACCCACGAACCCAGGGCCATCGTCGCTATGTCCCCGCGGTTCATCATTCCCTTGCAGCCCTCCCAGTCCGTGGTGGCGAAGTCGCTTTCCGTCAGGCCTTCCGCCACAGCCTGGTACAGGATGCGGTACACGTTGTAGGCCCCGCTCCCATTGCCGGGGTCCGAAAAGGGGTCCTTCGTGTTCGGCAGGGTATGGTTCAGGTAGCCGGAATCCCCGGTCGCCGAACTGGTGATGTAATAGTCCCACTGGTTCAGCGGCCAGCCGGAAGCGTAGTTGGTGTACAGGGGGATTGCCCGGGTGTTCTTCTTCACCAGCCGGAGGGCCTCAAGGAATTCGTCCGGGGTCCGCGGCAGGCGGGTTATGCCCGCCTCGCAGAAAACCTTTCTATTATAGAGGATTCCCTGCACGTTTCCGGCGGACGCAATGCCGTACACCCGTCCGTCGTAGGCATACTGGTCGGCAAAACGGAGGCTCCGCGACAGCTCCTCCTCCATGCCGAATGGGATGAAGTATTTGGAATACTGCTTCCTGTCCGAGATGGGAATCATCATTATGTCGCCCCAGTTGCCGCCTTCAAGCAGCTCGCTGGCGGCGACGTTGTAGTCGGTAAGGGCTTCAACGGAAACCTTTATGCCCGGGTACAGGACGTTGAAATCATGGATGTAGTCCTTCCACGCACGGCCCTTGTATTCCGGGGAAACCATGTCCGTCCGGTGCGTCAAAAGGGTTATCGAAGCTTCCAGGCCAACGGAGGTTTCCCCCAGCACTATGTCGGCGTACTTCGCCTCATACGGAATCTTGCCGTCTTCGTCCTCGTCCCCTTCGAAGAAGGAAGTGGCCCGCCGTTCGCAGGAAGGAAGGGCAAGAAGGAAGCAGAGGCCCAGCAGGGCGGTGAACAGGACTCTTCGTATCATAAGGGGGATTATACCACCCTCACGGAGATAGTCAAGGGAACGGCCGGGAGGGGCGGGAATCGGTTTCCATGAGGGAATACTTCATAAAAACGTATGGGGATACACAGCGGGAACCGCCTCGCCCGTTGGGCCGTAGCGTCAAGGCAGTACGTTTTTATAATGTGTACATCCGGCAAAAATGATTTCGATGCAGGGCCCAAACGCCTATGGCGGTTTTTTCATACTTGTGCTACAATGGAAGCTATGAACGGACCATCTCAAATAGCACAGAACTATGTAAACGTAGGCGTGGGAAAGACCCGCTACGGCTTAATCAAGACCTTAGCGCTCGGCATCATGGCTGGAGCGTTCATATCGTTCGGGGCGCTCGGCAGCACCATAGGCTCCGTGGGCCTGCAGCCGGCGGGCCTTTCCCGGATCGTCTCCTCGCTGGTGTTCCCCATCGGCCTGGTGCTGGTGCTCTGCGCGGGAGGAGAACTCTTCACGGGGAACTCCCTTGTCCTCATTCCCGTGCTTGAACGGCGCATAAAGCCCATGGACATGTTCAGGAACTGGGGCCTTGCCTACACGGGAAACCTGGTGGGCAGCATACTCATTGCGGAGCTGGTCGTCCTGAGCGGAACGCTGGACCTGTACCCCGGCCTTTCCGCCGCCGCCATAAACACGGCCATGGCCAAGTGCAGGCTTCCCATCCATGCGGCCCTGATCAAGGGCATCTGCTGCAACTTCATGGTGTGCCTGGCGGTGTGGATTTCATTCGGGGCCTCCGAGATGGCGGGAAAGATAGCCGCCACCTACCTGCCGGTCTTCCTCTTCGTCCTCTGCGGCTTCGAGCACTGCGTCGCAAACATGTACTTCATTCCCGTCGGCCTCTTCGCAAGCTACGTCTACCCGGACGTGGCGGACGCCCTGGGAAGCATAGGGCTGAACTGGTTCAACTTCATCTTCCGGAACCTCATTCCGGTTACGATTGGAAACCTTGTCGGCGGAGCCGCGTGCGTCGCGGGCGTCTACTGGGCGGCATACCTGAAGAAAAGATGAGAACGGCGTCCCGGAAAAAGAAAGGCGACATATTTGCGGGGACTGTTCTGCTGTTCCTCACCATCCTGCTTTCCGGGAGAATATTCAGCTTCGGCTGGAACGAATTCTATGCAACGGTCGAATTCCAAGACGGCGACTGTCAGGAAGGCCAGGCATCTGGGGATGTGGCGCGCCCCTCGGCGGGACAGGCGGCCCCGGGGGAGACGGTGGTGGGCATGTCGGCGGAATTCCCCCGGCAGGCCACCAGCATCCGGGAACCGGCCACCCTCGCACCCGGCGGCAGCATCGTCGCCGGTCCGCCAGCTCCGCTGGAACGAGAGGACGGGGGACTGGACATACGCTGCCTGGCCTACCTGCAGCGGGCATATCCCGACATAAACTTCGCACGCAGCTGGGACTCCAAGAAGGAGGACTGGATAATAACGATGACGATTCCTGCGGACGGCCAGGGGCCAAAGGCGCGGACGGCGGACCTCTATTGGGCGGGAGGCTCCCTTCTGCCCGCCGAGGAGCTGGAACATGCCGAACTCTACCGGCCCATCCTCTACAGCTATCCCAAGGAGCTTGACGATCCGGCGGACATGACGGAAGAGGAGCAGGAGGCCATCAAGGCCTTTTCATCCGCCGAAAACCGCAGGAACGGCGCGGGAAGCTCCATGTTCATCTTTGACTTCATCTACCAGTCCGACACGAGGGGGCAGCTTGAGGCCAACATCACGAGGATTTCCTTCCTGCGGCACAAGGCAAACGTGCACACGAGGATGGTGGCTCCGCTGGCACGGGTGGAAAAGAAAATCTTCGCGCTCGCCGATGCGGACGGGGAGGTTTCCAAATTCCTTGAAGGGCTCAAGTCCAACGACTCGTACCTCTGGCGCACCATCGCGGGGACCAAGCGCAAGTCGTTCCACTCGCTGGGCATAGCCCTGGACGTGCTGCCCAAGAGCCAGGAGGGAAAGCACATCTTCTGGAGCTGGGCAAAGGAACGGCACCCCGACGACTGGATGCTCATCCCGCTGAAGAACCGCTGGATGCCCCCCAAGTCCGTCATCGAGGCATTTGAAGAGGAGGGTTTCATCTGGGGCGGCAAGTGGGCAATCTGGGACAACATGCACTTCGAGTACCGTCCTGAGCTTCTGGAGTTCAACTACAGGCGGTAGGGCATCCCGGTCCTGCGACACACCTCCGCCCAACGGGTCTGCATATTTATGGAAGAAGAAATCCTGCCGGAACTCAAGCCCCTCATCATCAGAATGCTGGACAACATCAAGCCCCGCTACGTCCCCCTCCCCCAACCCGTCCGCCGGCAGCTCATACTGTTCGCCTCCCTGGGGGTGCTGCTGGTCATAGCCGTCTACATAGCCGTCAAGGTCCGCTCCTGGGCAACCTGGCGGCGGCAGGAAAGGGAGCGGCTGGCCACGTTCGACGAGCTGCTTCCCCTCATTAAGAAAGACCTGGGACTGGACGCCAAGCGGACAAAGGCGGAAAGCCGGCCGGCAGGAGAAGGGGATGCCCAGCCCAAGCAGGACCTGGTGGACCGCTGCGTGTCGCTCGGCGAGGAGATAGACAAGCATACCAACAGGTGGAAGAACAGCAAGATAGTCGCCATGCTCGCGTACCGGATTGCACAGCGGACCAAGATGAGCAACGGACAGGCGGCAATCTGCTTCTGCTGCGCATTGGTCGCGGATGCGGGGCTGCTGGACATACCCCGCCAGCTCTTCTTCAGGGAAATACTTTCGTCCAAGGAACGGAAGCAACTGAGGGACCAGTGCAAAGCCTTCATCTACCACATGGACTTCATCCCGGACAATTACCGGAAGTTCTTCAGCGAAGCGGGGCTCTGCCGGAAAGAGAACATGGACGGTTCCGGCTATCCCGAGGGGATCCGTGGGGCCGCCATCCCAGTGCTCGCCCGTATCATCCGGGCGGCGGAGGACTTTACGGCAATGACGGAACGGAAATCGCAAAAATACTGGATTCCCCTTTCCAGGAAGGCAGCCATCAAGGAGATGAAGCGGTCCACCGACAAATACGACCAGCGAATCGTCAACATCCTTGAAAAGGTGATATAAATTCGAGTACAATACAGTTCGATATGACGGCATAGAGCTGGCTCCGGGACGGAAAGCCAGCGGAGCCAACGTGGAGGGGACCGACAATGTGCGGAATAGTAGGATACATAGGAGTCAAGGACGTTACGCCCGTCCTTATAGACGGGCTCAAGAAGCTTGAGTACCGGGGATATGACAGCGCGGGCATCGCGGTCTACGACGGGCAGGACATACTCGTGCGCAAGGTCAAGGGCGCGATAAAGAACCTGGAGGAGAAGCTTGTCAAGGAGACCGTGCGCGGCTGCCTTGGAATCGGCCACACCCGCTGGGCCACCCACGGGGAGCCGAGCGACGTCAACGCCCACCCGCAGGTCAACGAAAGCGGCAGCATCGCCGTCGTCCACAACGGAATCATCGAAAACTACCTCGCGCTCAAGTCCTGGCTGCAGGGCAAGGGAATCGTCTTCCGCAGCCAGACCGACACCGAGGTCATCGCCCACCTGGTCAACTACTACTATGAGAAGGACAGGGACATCTTCAAGGCCGTCCAGAAGAGCCTGGACAGGCTGGAGGGCAGCTACGCGCTGGGCGTCATCTGCAAGGACTTCCCCGACCGCATCATCGCGGCCCGCAAGGAAAGCCCCCTCATCGTGGGCCTGGGCACGGGCGAAAACTTCATCGCGAGCGACGTGCCCGCCGTGCTTCCGTATACACGGGAGGTCTATTTCCTTGACCAGAAGCAACTGGCCGTCCTGTATGCCGACCACGTGGACCTCTTTGACGGAAACGGCAACAGGGTCATAAAGTCGCCCTACCACGTGGACTGGGATCTTTCGTCCGCCGAAAAGAACGGCTGGGAGCACTTCATGCTCAAGGAGATCCACGAGCAGCCCAAGGCCCTGACCGACACGATGCGGCCCCGCTTCGTCAAGGGGGATGACGGCAAGATACGCGACATCAAGTTCGAGGAGATAAAGGAAGGAGGCGAGGACTTCTGGAAGAACGCCCGCCGCATCGTCATCACGGCATGTGGAACGGCATACCATGCCGGGGTTGTCGCCAAATACGCCTTTGAAAAATTCGCACGCATTCCCGTAGTCGTGGACGTGGCGAGCGAGTTCCGCTACCGCGATCCGATACTGAACAAGGACGACGTGTTCATCGTCATAAGCCAGTCCGGCGAAACCGCCGACACGCTGGCTGCCCTGCGCCTTGCAAAGTCCTCCGGGGTGCACGTCATCGCGATAACCAACTGCGTCGGCTCAACCGTAAGCCGGGAGGCGGACGACATCGTGTACACCTGGGCGGGGCCGGAGATCGCGGTCGCCTCCACCAAGGCATACACGACCCAGCTCGCCTGCCTGTACATGCTTGCCCTCAAGGCTGCGCATGTCAAGGGAACCATTACGGGCGAAGAATACGGGCGCCTTCTGGAAGAGCTGGCTGGAATTCCCGACAAGGTCCAGAAGATACTCGACGACAAGGCCGTCATACAGAAGTTCGTCTCCCGCCACTTCAACAAGGACAAGGTCTTCTTCATCGGCCGCCAGTTTGACAGCGCGACGAGCCTTGAGTGCGCCCTCAAGCTCAAGGAAGTCTCCTACATGCACTCGGAGGCATTCGCCGCCGGGGAGCTCAAGCACGGCCCCATCGCCCTCATGGATCCCGCCACGCTCGTCGTCGCAACCGCGACCCAGCAGGAGATGTACGAGAAGCTTGCGAGCAACATCGTGGAGGTGAAGACGCGCGGGGCGGCGACGCTCGTCATCACGCAGGACAGGAAGGGGGCCTTCAAGGAGGCGGCGGACGAAGTGTTCACCATTCCAGAATGCGAAAGCGCCTTTGCCTCCATCCTTTCAATCGTGCCCTCCCAGCTGTTCGCATACTACTGTGCGGTACATAGGGGAATCGACCCGGACAAACCTCGCAACCTCGCGAAGTCGGTGACTGTGGAGTAAGCGGGGGAGCTACGGCGTCCCGCACCTGCCGCTACGCCCGGGCTGCGCCCGATGGCAGGCGGCTATGCCAGGGGCAGGAGAGAGTGCTTCGCACCCGCCGTACCGGTTCAGTATTCCTTGGTGATTTTCTCGATTCCGTAGTCCCGCATGAACGCCTTGAGGTCGGCATCGCTCCTGATGAGCGCTACGTCCTCAAAGGCTCCCGTGCGCTGATCCTTGAAGCCCGCCACCTGTTCGCCCGTGCAGATGCTGCACCGCAGCACCGGAATCTGGGTCTCCCTGTCGTATGCCTTTGTTGGTCCCTTGCGTTTCCCGAACATGGACACAGTATACAACGCAGGCGGAGAAATGTCAGCCCTTCTGCAGTTCTTGCCGTCCGCAAGCTGGGTGGAAATTTCTACGTGGACATCATCAAGACCTTCTCCCGCCTGTTCAAGTAAGCTGCTTGCGGGCAGGGGCCTCCCTACAGTTTTTTAGATTCGTTCCCCTTGACAGTCCTTAACATTCTCTGTAGTGTAGTTGAACGAGGTGCAATTATATGCAAGAACAGAACAGTATCAAAACTGCCACGCCGGACGAGGAGTTCGAGCGGCAGTTGGAAGAGCGGATAGCCGCTATGGAGAAAGAGGGCTACCAGTTCCCTGCCCGCTTCGGCAGGAAGGACTATGTTTCCGTCGCCGTCGTCGCGGCGCTCTGCCTTGTGCTTATCGTCATAGGGAGCGCGTTATGAGCAACGGCACGTCCCAAAAAACGCCCGCAGGCACAAGCAACGCGTCCACAGGCAACGCAAACACAAATACCGCCGCCGCGGGCAACGCGGTTATAGAACACGAGGCGATGTTCGGGGTCCTGCCCGTCATGGCAAAGGAGAAGCTCTACGGATTTCTGGATGCATTTCTTGTCCTGTCGGGCTACTGCATCGCGACCTGGAGCTATACACAGGGTTCGTATCTGGCCACGCTCGTCGGATTCAAGCAGCTTCTGATCGGGGCTTTCCTGGGCGCAATACTGATGCTCGTCATCTACCAGCTGCCGGTCATTTTGTCCGTCCGCTTCGGTATAGACATCTGGGTGTGGCTCAGGGCGGCATTCGGCCCGGTCGGCATCCTGATTATGACGGTCACGATAATCCTCATAAACTACCCCTGGTATGCGGTGTGCGGCGACCTCTTCGCCTCGTCGATGATAAACCTTGTCGGCTTTACGGGCTTGCAGCTGCCGGGCTTCTCCCACATGCTGCTTTCAATCCTCTGCGTCGCGGGCGGCACCTTCATAGCCTACCGGGGCCTTTCCGCGATAACCTGGACGACGCGCATCCTCGTACCGCTCCTCTTCGCGGTCGGCGCGGTCGTCATCGTCGTGGGCTTCACATCCGTTCCCTTCGACTACATCATGAACTTCCGGCCCGAGCGTCCCGAGGGCGAACCCAGCATCATCCCCTACATCATGTCGGTGGAGGCGAACTTCGCATTCGTCATCACGCTCGTCGGCGGCATGGCGGAAATCCCGCGCGTCGCCAAGACGGAGCGGGGCGGCTACTGGGCAGGGGTACTGGGACAGGGCCTTGCGGGCTCCTTCTTCGTCGTGGTCGGTGCAGTCATGGCAATCGCGATGCAGTATGTCTGCGGCAAGATGATTGACGACCCCACGACAATGCTCGCGACGCTCGCGACCCCCGCGCTCGCACTGTGCTCCCTCCTGCTCGTCGCATTCGCGAACATCGGCACGCAGGCTGTCGGTGCATATATCTACGGGGTCATGCTCCGCAGTGCCTTCCGCAAAGTGAGCTACAACACGCACATCACGATCCTCGCCCTCTACGGCATCCTCTTCTGCATCTGGGGCAAGATAATCGAATACTTCGGAAGCTTCCTCACGATAACCGCCTGCATCTACGCCCCGCTCGCGGCAATCCTCTTCGCGGACTTCTTCTTTGTCCGCAGGCAGAAGATTGACCTCCGCGCGGCGTACGGCATGAAGGGGCACGAGGACGTGTACCGCTTCACGGGCGGCGTGAACCTGGTCGGCATTGCGGCGGTCGTGCTGGGCGTGGCGGTGTCGCTCGCCATCTACAACCCGGTGACGGCACAGGTCCACATCCCCGCCCTCTTCCGCCTCACGCCGACGGGAGCTTCGTTCATCGCGACGCTCCTGTTCTACACGGGGATGTCCTGTATACCCCCCGTACGGAACTACATGATGGGGCGGAATCCCCGGACGAATGTCCAGGTGACGATATGAGCGGGGAGACAAAGGCGGCGGCTCCCGCTGGCAAGGCGGGCAGCACAAAGCCTGCTGCGGGCGGCAGGATACATCCGGGCGACATCGGCCCGGACGGGCGCGACTACCGCAGCAGCCTGACCGCACGGAAGGGGCGCAGGATAGACCCCACGCCGTTCGACAGCGCGATGACCCCGCCCCGGCAGAACCTCTTCCTCCTGCCCTTCGTCCACCTGATATGCTGGCTCAACACTGTCGGCTACGGGCTGAAAATCAAGAAGGAAAACATGGCAGGGGTAAAACCACCCTACCTCCTCCTGGGCTCGCACCACTCCTTCATGGACTTCTACGTGACGCCGCTCGCCGTGTGGCCGCACCGGGCCAACTACATCTCCGAGCTGGAAGGCTTCGAGGCATTCGGCGAGTGGATATACCGGCAGGTGGGATGCCTGGGAACGCGCAAGTTCATCAGCGACCTGACGCTCGTCAAGAACATCAAGAAAGTCGTGGACCGGGGCGATATCATCGTCATCTACCCGGAAGCGCGCTATTCCAACGTCGGCACGAACTCCCGCCTGACCCTCTCGCTCGCAAAGCTTGCCCGCCTGCTCAAGGTCCCCGTCGTCACCCTCGTGATGAACGGCAACCACCTGCAGTCGCCCATCTGGAACCTGACACCCCGCAAGGAAGTCCGCCTGCGGGCGACGATGAAGTGCATCCTAACCCCGGAACAGATGGCGGGTATGTCCGCAAAGGAGATACTCGCAGTGATGCAGCGGGAACTGACCTACGACGACTACCGGTACCAGCGGGACACGAAGCTCAAAATCAGCTTTCCCAAACGGGCGGAAGGACTGCACCTGCCCCTCTACCTGTGCAGGGAGTGCGGCGGCGAGTTCTGCATGGAAAGCGAAGGGGCGGTATTGAGATGCAGGAACTGCGGGGCCGCCTGGGAGATGGACGAGTACGGCACGCTGCACAAAATAGAGAAAACGCCACGGATGGCGAACCCGCCACGAACGGCTGACAAGCCACAGATGGCGAAGTCGCCACAGACACGCCCCGGGGCGGACGATACGGAAGCACGGGACGGAGCCGGCCCCGCCAGCCTCTCCATCCCCGACTACTACGAATGGGAGCGGCAGCAGGTCATCGCCGAAATCGAGCGGGGCGGCTACCGCTTTGACCAGAAAGTCCGCGTAGAGGCCCTGCCCGGCACGAAGAACTTCATCGCGCTCGGCGAGGGGCGCCTTGTCCACGGGGAGAAGGGCTTCAGCCTGACCTTCCGCGGCTACCAGGAGACGGAAGAAAAGACGCTGTTCTTTGACTCCAAGTCATCCCCGTCGATACACACGGAGTACGACTACCGCGGCGAGGGCCAGTGCGTCACCCTGTCCACACCGGACTGCACCTACTTCCTCTTCCCACTGGAAGAAGGCTTCAACGCGACCAAAATACAGTTTGCAACGGAGCACTTCTACTGGAAGGGGCAGGAGACGGACTGAAAGCCACTGACCGCCGCCAGTTGATTTTTCAAGACATCCGACCTGTTCGGAAAACGGAAGTTTCCGGACGGTTCTATTTTTGACGGAAGCCGCCCAGCCCGCGTGGCTTCCCACAGGAGGCCACAACATGGGCAATATGGGCAATATGGACAACACGATGGAAAGGAAAAACGAACTGCTGGAAAACATCGGCAGGCTCCATACGACGGAAATGGGACAGGACAGGATACGGAAGAACCTGGGCCTTGGAGCAGAAGATGCCGTCGCCTTCTGCAAAGGGAAGATTCTTGCCGCCGGCTGCACCATCTACCGGCAGGGAAAGAACTGGTATTGTGAAATCGACGGCATGCGGATAACGGTGAACGCCCACAGCTACACCATCATAACCGCACACAGGCTCTAAGCCGCAGGCCCCAAGGAGGAGCCGCCCCAGCCTGTCCACTCTCCCCAACCAAGCTTGTGCTGGGACCTTTGCCCCCAGCCGGCCGCCACCTCATTTCCGCCCATAGCCCCGTTCCCATCCCGTTCGGTTCGGTTTTACACGATTCAATGCGCCTCCGTGTTGACACACCTCCTTGTTGACAGGAGCCTTTTGCGCTATACTATCGCTATCATGCTGGAAGACCGCTCCCTGCCGCGAATATTCTGCACCTATGTCGCCTCAGCTATCGATGCCCTGCTGCTGGCCACGGCATTCATCCATTTCAATGCGGAATATGTCATCGGCAACGGCAGGAGCGGACCGGCCAGCATTCCCGCACTGTTCGAAGACATCTTTTTCCTGGACTTCTACGTATTCTTCTTCCTGTTTTCAGTCCTCCTGTTCGTCCTCCTGTGGAGCACGCGCCGCAAGTTCGTGATGCTTGCGACAATCGTCACGATCATATCCGCAAACATGTCGCTCTATACCCTGAAGGAACTGTTTCCCCTCAAGGCGCTCATCTTCTTCACCTGGACCATAACGGTAAGCATCCGCCTGGAGCTGAAGTACTCCATCCCCGTCCTGCTGGCTGGCATACTCAGTTTCGTGACCCTCCTCTTCCAGCCGTCCATGTTGGGCATCGTCGATTCGGCCATCAGCCCGGCCGCGGCACAGAGCGTAGACTTGGGGGAACTGTTCCAAGTCCTCACCTACCTGGTCCTGGCGGCGGCATTCTTCTGCATGTACCGGAGGATCATATTCAAATGGCAGGAAAGCGAAGCCACCAAGCGGCACCTGGGCATGGCGATGACGCAGGTAACGGCGATAAACCACGAGCTCCAGGACTACGCGAAGAACAAGGGACGGGAAGCGGCAGAAGAAGAGCGGCTCAGGATCACGCGCGACATGCACGACAGCTGCGGGTATGTATTCGTAAACATAATCAGCCTGATGCAGGCATGCATCAGCAGCCCGCCCGTGGACTGGGGCAGGACAACGGAAATATTCGCGACCATACAGAACCTTGCCAGCCAGGGCCTGCAGGAGACGCGGCAGACGCTCAGGGCCATCCGCGACATACAGGACCCGGTGGAAAACAACCTCGACAGCCTCTACCAGATAAAGGGCATATTCCAGAAGGTCACAGGTATGGAAGTCGTGCTGGACCGGGGCAACATAAAGGACGACTACGGAAGGAGCATAAACAAGATCCTCATCCGCATCATGCAGGAGGGCCTGACGAATTCCGTCAAGCATGGGCACGCCAGCCTGGTCTGCGTGTATTTCCGCGACGACGGGAAGTTCCTGTACATGACGGTGAAGGACAACGGAATAGGTTCCAAACAGGTCGTGAAGGGCATCGGCTTTTCCGGAATGGAGGAACGCCTTAAAAGCGTGGGCGGCGAACTGAAGGCGGGAGTCAGTGCGGAAGGCGGCTTCCAGCTGGACGTGAAGATTCCGCTCATGCAGATTCTTATGGAAGGACATGAACATGAACAAGCTTAAGCTCCTTTTGGTGGACGACCAGCGTATGTTTGCAGAAAGCCTCAAAATCTACCTGACGAACTACGCGGAAGAAGTGGAAATAATGGGGATATGCCCCAACGGAAAGGAAGCATGCGACTTCGTGGAAAGCCAGCGGCCGGACATAATACTCATGGACGTGCACATGCCCGTCATGGACGGCGTGGAGGCGGTCGCCAAGATAAAGGCCGGACATCCCGACATAAAGATAATCATGCTTTCAACATACGACGAGGACGAGTCAGTACGCTCCGCCCTCATCAGCGGAGCATCCGGCTACCTTTTGAAGGACATATCCCCCACGGAACTCATCGTGTCCATCCGCGCCCTCAATTCCGGGATGATCCAAATTTCGCCCAGCATCGCAAAGAAACTCATCCAGAGCACCTACGTGGAAAAGAAAGACGGAGGGGGAAAGGACATGGACAAGACCTTCCCCTGGTTCGACACCCTTACGGAACGGGAGCGCGAAATCTTCGCACTGCTGGCGACCGGCAAGGACAACGCGCAGATTTCGGAGGAACTGGGCATCTCACCGCAGACGGTGCGCAACCGGGTCAGCACCATCTACTCCAAGCTGGAAGTCAAGGACCGCTTCGAGATAATCCAGCTTGCGAACAGAATCCGATAAAAAAGGCCGTACCGCTCGGAGGAAGACGGCACGGCCACAGATGAAGGGCATTCAATTTCCCGTTCTATTTTACGGAACCGGTCACACCTTCCACGAAGCGCCGCTGCTGGGTAAAGAAGAGGATGACCGTCGGCAGCGTCATTATCGTGACGCTGAGCATCAGCAGGCCGTAGTCCGTAACATAGCCGGCCGTCAGGTTGGTGACGAAGAGGGGCATGGTCCGCATGCCCTGGGACTGCATCACGATAAGGGGCCACATGTAGTTGTTCCAGCCGTTCATGAACGTGACAATCGCCGCAGCCGCAAACGTGGGTGACATTATCGGGAAGTACACGCGCAGGTATATCTGGAACTCGTTCAATCCATCTATACGGGCGGCCTGTATGGTTTCCAGCGGGAAGGACTGCGAGTTCTGGCGGAAAAAGAAAATGAGGAAGGCCGTGGACACGGACGGCAGCACGAAGCCGAGCGTCGTGTTCAAAAGGTGCGCACTGCTGAACATCTTGAACAGGGGAACCATGATCGACGCGAAGGGAATCATCATGGAAAGCAGCAGTATCTTCATCAGGAAATCCTTGTGCCTGTCGCGGTACACCTGGAAGCCGTATCCGGCAAGGGAACACACGAAGATGCTCAGGACCGTCTGGATCGTCGTAGTCCGCAGGGAATTCCACAGGGCGGTCCCCAGCCCACCGCGCGCGACTAGGGCCTTTATGTTCTGGATGAGGTAGGTCCCCGGAACCATTTTTCCCGCAATCACGTCCGTGCTCTTGTTGGTCGCAGACACGATCATGAAGTAGAAGGGGAATATGGAAAGGGCGCACACCACGATTATAAAGGCATATTCATATACCGGGCAGCGGTTCAAGCGGCTGCCGGAACTGTTTTCATGGCTAGTCATTTTTGTCTCCTACCTTGAACTGGATGAATGAAAGCACGGCCACCATCAGCAGTATCGTGTATGAAATCGCGGCGGCATAGCCGAACTGCGGATTATTCAAGAACGAAAGGTTGTAGATGTACTGGGAGATCGTAATCGTCTCGTTTCCGGGACCGCCCCCCGTGATGTTCCGCACCTCGTCAAACAGCTGCAGGGTCCCGTTTATGGACATGATCGAGGTGAGCAGGATGACGGGACGCAGCAGGGGCAGGGTGAGCTTGAAGAACTGCTGCATCGTGGAAGCCCCGTCGACGCGGGCCGCCTCATAGATGCTCGAATCTATGTTCTGCAGGCCGGCAAGGAAGAATACGGTGTTGTAGCCCGTCCACCTCCAGGTTATGCAGATGATGATGATCACCTTGGCCCACACCGGGTCGGTCAGCCAGTTCTTCGGCTCCGAAAGGATACCCATCGAAAGGCACCAGTGGTTCACTATGCCGTCCATTCCGAAGATGGACTTGAATATGAGGGCCGACGAAACCAATGCCGTCGCGCAGGGAAGGAACACCATCGTCCTGAACAGCCCCCGGTATTTGAGCCGCGTGTCGTTCAGGATGCTGGCAAGCACTATCGCCAGGAACAGCATCGCCGGAACTTGGAAAAGGAGGTAGATGAACACGTTGCGGACGGAATACAGGAAGCGCTCGTCCTCCAGAAGCCGCATGTAGTTCCTCAGCCCCGTGAAGTGCAGGTTGTTCGCCACGCCAGACTGGAGCGAAAGGAAGAACGCCCGCACCATAGGATAAAAGTTGAGGACGAAGATAAGAACTGCAGCCGGCATGACAAAGCACCAGCCGGCCCTGCTGTATTTCGATTCCAGTGATAGTTTTTTTGCCATTCGACAGTCCCTTAAAAAGGGCAGGCCCCCATCGTACATCGTACGGAAGACCTGCCGCTGCTTAGATGAAACGGGCCGTTTTACTCGCCCATGATGAACTTCACGTTCTTTTCGGCCTTGGCGAGGGCCTCCTCAACACTTGCACCCTTGAGGATGTCCGCGACCGCGACACCGACCTCGGAGCGGGCCTCGTAGTTGTAGATGCCGTACTTGACGCGGGGTATGTCGTTGGAATAGGCAAGGAAGTCCTTGTAGATCTTCTGCCCGCCGAAGAAGGGGTTTCCATTCTCATACGCGGCGGAACCGGCCGCGGGAAGCCATGTTGAAATCGCTCCCGAAGAAGGCAGGATCGTCTCGTACAACTCCTTGCTGCCGGCGAAGGTCTTCGCAAGGAAGTCGGCCGCGACATCCTGGTGCTTGGAGTTGGACATGATCATCCAAGAAGAACCGCCCTGGCTGGAGCTGTTCTTGGCACCGGGAACGGAAAGGCGGGGGGTATTCGTGATGGCCCACTTGCCGCTCTGGTCGGACTGGGCGGAAATGATTCCCACCATCCAGCTTCCGTCTATGGAAGAAGCGACCTGGCCGTTGTTCACAGACGCGACGAAGGCGTTCCAATCCGGGACCGCAAGGCAGGTTCCGTCGGCAACCATGTCGGAATAGACCTTGAGTCCTTCGATGAGGGCGGGGTTCTTCGCGATGTTGACCTTTCCCTTCTCGTCAAAGAACCAGGTTCCCGCGCCCTGCAGGGCCACCATGACGAAGTCGGGGTCGTTGCCCACGTAGGAAATCATGTACTTGCCGGTCTTCTGCTTCACGATCTTTCCCAGCTCGTGGAAGCGGTCCCAGGTGATGTCCTTGAAGTCGTCCACGCTCAGGCCCGCATCCGCTATGATGTCGGTGCGGAGGAAGGTGGCGGTAACGCCGTTGTCGAAGGGGACCGAATAGTTCTTGCCGTTCACCTCGCCAAAGGCAACCTTGAACTGGGCGAACTGGGACAGGTCAACCTTGCCGTTCAGCGGCACGAACGCGTTGGGATAGCTGGAAACGTTCTTGAGTATGGCATTGTCCTGGCACAGGATGATGTCCGGGAGGGACGAGGGATCGTTTGCGGAAAGGGACGCGATGAGCTTCTGCTGGAGGTCGTCCCACGGAGTCTCCACGATGTCTATGGTGACGTTCGCCTTCTCCCTGTTGTAGATCTTGGCGGCTTCCTTCATCGCATAGATGTTGAATCCTGGATCCCAGCACCACACCGTAAGCTTCACCGGCGCATTGGGATCCGTTGCGGGAGCGGCCGCCCCCTCCTTCTTGCTGCAGCCCGCAAGGCCCGCCACGATTCCTGACGCAAGCACCGCCGACAGAACAAAACGCATGATTCTTTTCATAAATAGTCCTCCTGCTTCTATGGCGACTCGCCATATCAAATCATAGGTCCATTATAAATCAGATTTCCCATCGCGAAAGATATAAAAATACCATTTGGCCAGGTACAAAAATACTTTTTTTTCAAAACGGGCTCGGCCCGGAATGCAGAACGGAGGCCGTGCACGGACACGGAAATCAGTTTTTACCGGATGTATACAGTATAAAAACGTATTGCCTTGACGCTACGGCCCAACGGGCGAGGCGGTTCCCGCTGGGTGTCCCCATACGCTCGCCGAGATTGCATTTGTATCATACGCATATTCAGCACATGCGGACAGCCCCACAATGTCCATGAGGCAATCAATTGCTCGCTATGGGGCCTACGCCCGTTGGGCCCCCGCTCCATACGTTTTTTTTGAGAATTCCCCCCATGAAAACTGATTTCCGTGATATGCGATCACACCGCCCTAGACCTCCACGCGGCCCGCCTGGATTACGGTCCGGCCCGCGTCGGCATAGGCTGGTTCCATGATGACGCTGCCTATCTCGTCCGCGACTATCCGGCCGCACTCCGGGTTCTTCACGCTGTCTATCCGCCCGCGCACTACCGCATCGACGCTGCTCCGTTCAAACGAAAGGTCGCAGCCCTCCATCGTGCAGTCCTCCAGCACGAGGTTCCTGCAGTAGCAGAACGGCTGGGTCCCCACAATCCTGCATCGGATGAGGACGAGCTTTTCGGAATACCAGCCCAGGTATTCCCCCTTCACCGTGCTGTCCCTGACCGTCACGTTCCTTGCATGCCAAAAGGCGTCCTTCGTGTCCAGCACTGAATTGGAAATCTCGACATCCGAGGCATATTGGAAAGAATACTTCCCCTTGAGCGACAGGCCGTCTATCTCCGCCCCGGCCAGCTCAAAGAAAGGATATTCCGACTGGACGACGGAAACATCCTGCACCGTCACGGAGCGGCATTTCCAGAACAGCTCCGGGGAACTGACCTCCGTATTCCTGACCGTGACGTTCTCGCACTCGCGGAGTGCCTTGATGCCGTCCAGGCGGCAGCCTTCAATCACGATGTTCCGGTCGTACCAGAGCGCGGCACGGCAGTTTTCCGTCATGACGCAGTTCCTGACCTCCCCGCCCGTGACGTGCCACAGGGGATAGCGGAGGTCAAAGAAGCAGCCGCTCACCCGAATGCCGGAAGCCTCCTTGAGGGCGGACTCGCCGTCGGCCGCCCCCTCGAAGCGGCAGTTCCTCACCTCTGCATCGCGAACCCCGTACAACGCCCGCTCCTGATCCGTACTCATGTTCTCGTAAACCATACTGACCTCCGCATCCTGCAAGGAATTGCCGTCCAGTTTCAAAGCCCCCTCAAAAGTCCGTCGCCACAAAGCCGCACCAACTTCGAAAGAGCCTCCTCTAAATGTACTGGAAAATCAACCGCGCGGCACCGGCAAAACGGGAGAAACGCGGCATATCGGCCCATAATAACAGAAGTTTTATGTACCCGCCGCCTCCCATCTGCCGGAACCAGCATACGCGACGCCCGGCAGCGCACGAGTCCACCGGGACCCGCGCACCGCTTGCTGTTCTGAAAGCTCCGCGACCACATTCGAATTCCCTCGAAATTCGGGCATTATAAAAGACTGTTTCGACAAGGACAAACAGCAGCTTCACGGGCCGTACGCCCGAGAATAATAGCCGTCACACCCCGCCCGAGGTGCGAGGCCTCCGCAGTTCCGCCCCGCCCTCGGGCCGGGCTCTGGACCGGGCACGCCCCTTCCGCTTCGCCTTTCTCTTTGTCCCGCCATTTCTCCCCCGGGAATACCGCCCCAGGCCGGGCCTTGCGTTTTGCCATTTCTGGCCTCCTTGAGTATACTACGGGCAGTAGAAAACTGTCCATATATACATTTGTGGCGGAAAACCAAGAATGTAATGTTTACGCAGGAAAAAACAATTTTTTGCCCCAGGCGAGAAGCTCCGCGCTGACAGTGCCGCCCTGCCGCTCACGTGACGGGCCTCGGGCAAGGGGAGATGCGTCTCCCGTAGCGGGGGCTGTGGTTCTGGCGGGGGTGTCCGGCCGTCCGCTTGCCGTATTTCCTCGCACGGCGGAATGAGGGAAGGCTGTATGACGGCCTCCCCATGTTGACGTATGCAGGAGCCCCTGCTTTGCGCCGATAGTTATGGAATATGAGTGCACACGGCACAAGCCGTTCTGGAGGAATACGGATGAAACTGATTGTAGTGAACAAGCTTTTTGACCAGAGGCATATTGAACGCATACAGCAGCTTGCATCGGAATTGGGTGTGGATGCCGCTTTTTATAGGGACGAGGCGGACATTCCCCTGAGCGACTATGATGCGGACATCATTTACGGGTTCGCACCGTCCATCACACGGACAAGCCGTAAGCTCAAATGGCTCTGCGTACCGTGGGCGGGAGTGGACTCCCTTATGAGTCCGGGATACTTCGCAAACGAGGACTGCCTGCTCACGAATTCGGCAGGTGCATTCGGAGTCGCCATCGCGGAACACATGATTGCAGTCGCCCTCATGATGATGCGGAACATGGACGTGTTCCTTGAAGGCAGCCGGAAGTGCAACTGGCTGCCGCCGCTCCCACAGCATTCGCTCAAGGACAGCAGGATCACCGTCCTTGGAACCGGCGACATCGGAACGTCATTCGCGAAACGGGCGAAGGCTTTTGAGCCGCAGAGGATTGTCGGCGTGTGCCGGAGCGGGAAAAACAGCGACCCCGCATACGACGAGCTGGTTCCGGTGGACAGGCTGGACGAAGTCCTGCCGGAGACGGACCTTCTCGCAATGAGCCTCCCCTCCACTGCCGAAACAAAAGGCATTCTTTCCCGTGAAAGAATTTCCCTCCTGCCGGAGGGGGCCTACGTCATAAACGTGGGGCGCGGTTCCGCCATTGACGAGGCAGCCCTCGTGGACAGCCTTGAATGCGGCCACCTTGGAGGAGCCGCCCTGGACGTTTTCCAGACGGAACCCCTTCCTGCCGACAGCCCCCTCTGGAAGACCAAGAAGCTGCTGATTACACCCCACGTCTCAGGAATCATGATGCTGCCCTACACCAAGGACAGGAACGTGGACCTCTTCTTGGAAGACCTGCGCAACTATATGGAAGGAAAGCCGCTCCGGGGGCTCGTAGACAGGAAGCTCGGATATTAACTGCCCAAGTGGATATAACAAAGGGCATCTCGAAGAGCTGCTGTCTTCGAGATGCCCTAGACACCAAGCGATGCCGAAATAGTTGTCCTAAACTATTCAATCACACCTATCTTCCTGAGCTGGGCAAACACGGAGTCGTTGCCGACCCAATGTCCGGCCCCTGCGAAGATGAAGGTCGTACCTCCCTCGCGCAGGTAGCCCGCAATGTCCTTAGCCCAGTCCTTGTTCCGGTCGGTGATGACCATCTTGTAGTAGTTCTCGTAGAACTGATGCTTGTCTTCATCGTCCTCCATGTCCTCTTGGAAAAGCTTGGCGAATGAGGCCCTGTCATCCTTGAGGTAGGAATCATACATCGCCTTGGCATCCGCTATCTCCTCGCTGGGATCCTTAAGTTCGTCAAGCAGGTCACGCAGCATGTCCATCTGATCATCGTAGCTACCATAGGTGAGTATGTCCATCTGAGTTTGAAGGGTATCAAGTCCCTCCACTTTGCGCCCGGCTTCGGATGCAGCTGCCAACAGCACGCTGTCCAGACCATATTCGGTGGAAAGACCGCTGCCCATGTAAAGCGCCGCCGAAATGGAATACGTCGTTATCCACGGTTCAAACTGAGCAAGCTGCTCCATCACGTCTTTGTCAAGGAATGAAACGAGGGTATTCCGCTGCGTCGTGGACAGTCCGTCGGTTATCTTCCTTCCACCCGCCCTCTTGTAGCTTTCCGCCATTTCTTCCATGATATCGCTTTGCAGCGCAACAAAGTCGTCTCCAGATACTTCCGCCACCAAACGGTCTGCATTCTCCCACGCCTTTACCACGGCATCTGCCAGCGGATACATTTTGCCGTCGCCCAAATGGAAGCTTCCCTGCACATACACGGTGGACGGATTGCCCTTCCGGTCAGTTCCGTCAATCCTCCAGAACATCCTTTCGGGACATTCCGTGACAGTCGCTTTGGCCCCCTTGCCAACGCTGGCACAGGACATCATCAAACCCGCCAGCAACAGCATGACGAGTGTAGCAATTTGTCTTCTCATTGTTTCCTCCATAAAACCGATACAAACAAAATCATTCTAGTGTTTTTCTCTGCCTTGCGCTATATGTTCCTGCCGTCCGGCATGGCAAACCCGTTGATATCGTGACCCTCGAGCTTCAGCAGGGCGATCTTGTTCTGGATTCCGCCGCCGTAGCCCGTCAGCTTGTTGTGTGCGCCGATAACGCGGTGGCAGGGAACGAGTATGCAGAGCGGGTTCCAGCCGACCGCACCGCCGACGGCTTGCGCGGACATCTTTGCACTGCCGTGCCGCCGTGCGATTTCTGCGGCAATCTCGCCGTAGGTCCTAGTTCCTCCGAAAGGAATGGAGCGCATGATGTCGCACACTTCCTTTCTGAAAGGGGTGAGTTTTTGGATTCTGTATGCCGGTGTGAAATCGGGCTGTTTTCCTGCTTCAGGATAGTCCCATCAGTCCAGCACCCCGTCATGAATATACTTTAATTAACCTTCGCTTGTTTGTCAAGAATTGCCTCTAGCGCTTGCTGTTCCGGAAGTCCCGCGGCGTCGTCTTGTAGCATTTGACGAACTGCTCGGTCATATAGCTGGCGGAGGCGAATCCGCATTCCATGCTTATCGTTCCGATGGGCATGTCCGTCGTCCGCAGCAGTTCCATCGCCTTGTCGAGCCGGTAACGGATGAGGTATTCGTTGGGCGTGTGGGAGGTATACTTCTTAAAAATAGTATTGCAGCTTGACTTGCTCATGTTTCCGACAGCCGCGATGGACTCAAGCGACAGCTTGTCCATGTAGTTGCCTTTGATGAAGCCGATCATGTTCTTGAGCCTGTCGATGTGCTCGTAGTTGACGGCGGACGCTTCCGGGATATGCGTCTTCGCGGCCTGAAGCACGTAATGCCAGATGTTGAAGAAGCAGCGGGTTATCTCAAACTGGTTCCCGGCGGAATCGTTGATTTCCCGCGAAAGCCGGGCGACCGCCGCCGCCTCGGCAGAGTGGGCAGGAAACAGCAGGTAGGGAAGGTCCGGGTTCGTGATGACCGGGAGGACGTACTCGGATTCAACCTCGGGCGAGGAGATGAGGATTCGCGGGTGGATGACCGTGATGAGGTAGGTGCAGTAGCCGCTGCGTATGTCGGTCGGATAATGGAACTGCTTGGCGTTGATGAAGATGCTGTCTCCGGTTTCCACCGTCACGAGCGAGCCGTTGATGTTGTAGGCCATCCTGCCGGTGAGGACGGTCTTTAGCTCAATGTCGTCATGCCAGTGGGCTTTCCGTATCCAGGGGGAGGACCCGTCCAGGTGACCTTCGAACGAATAGGATGGAAATGAGGGGGCGTCGTAGTTGACGATTTCCGACCGGTCATCACGGGTCCGTATCATCGCGCGCCACTTCTCATGCAGCTCGGCATAGCGCTCATTCTTCATCTTCGCCCCTCGCAAAAAACGATATTGTTATAAAATCTTACTTGAAAGCG
>JAILON010000060.1 GCA_024690865.1 Treponema sp.
GACGGCATCATCGACGGCACGAAGGAAATCAAGGAGAAGATAAACGAAATCCAGCAGTCTTCGGACAGCCTGATCCTTGCGAGCGAGAACGGGACGGTGAAGAGCGAAGAGGGCTGCGACACGGCCAAAACCCTGAAGGAACGCTTTGACAGCATCAAGCATGCGTCTGAGGTGACGGCGGAGAGCTCCGGGGATATCACGACGATCATCCAGCAGCAGGCGGCGGCGACGGAGCAGATTTTGACCACGCTCAAGCAGATTGCGGCGGGCGTGGAGAACTTCAGTTCCGCAACGGAGAGCATTTCGAGCGCATCCGAAAAGCTCAGGTCTATAGCAGAGAGTCTGAACGGCTCGAAAAAGAGGGAGCCTTGAAAAAGGCTCTCGGGCGGCTTTTCTGTACGCCCTGAAACGGCTATGCTAATTATGCGGCGTATGTTATAATGAGGAATTAGGATTGGATTAGGAATAGAATAGAGGAGGTTTGAGAGATATATGAAGAAGAAACGGGTGCAGCTTTCTTTCAAGCAGTTTGTGACCAGCGTCATACCGTACGCGATCATTGCCATGTACGTGTCCTTTTCGTTCGCCTACCTGGTGAATGCGCTGATCGACAAGCAGGTGCATAACGATACGGTGGCCCTGGCGAAGAGCGCGGAATACGAAATCCGCCTCAGGTTTGAGACTCCGTCCATCGCGCTGAACACGCTTGTCGGTGCCGTAGAGGAAGATTCTGACCGTAGCTACAGTTCCATCAAGGCGCTGGTCAAAAGCTCCGGCTCGCAGTATCCCCAGTGTTCGGCTTTCTATTTTGTGCTGCTGGACGGGTTCGGTTCCCAGAACTACACGGTGATCATGAGCAGCGGGGCGGATACGCCTTCAAACAAGGCGAGCCTCGAGGCTCTGTTTGCCGCACCGATCGCTGCCAAGGGGGAGCTGTATTCCAGCGAGACCAAGGACCTGAACACCGGCAAGCCGGTCATCTCGTTCACGCGCGCGGTCTATGCCAAGGAGAACCACCAGCTTGTCGGCGTGGCAGGCTGCTACCTCATGCTTGACCAGCTGGCCGAAGGGCTTAAGAGCCTTACGACTTCCGACAAGGAGAGCATGAATATCGTCGATGCGGAGGGCGTGTTCCTGACCCATACCGATTCCAGTTACGTGAAGACCAAGAACTACTTTGAAGTCTCCGCAATCGGAAAGAAGCATAAGGCCTCTGAGTACCTTGACGGAAAGGAGCGGGTCTTGAACGAGGGGGGGCGCTACTATGGCGTGCGCAGGATAGGCGTGAGCCCCTGGTCCGTCGTCATCGAGGGGCCGACCTCCATCTTCACCGGAACGTCCAAGTTCTGGATGTTCGTCATCAACGTGGTCACGATATTCCTGATCCTGCTGGCAATCGCCTACACCACCTGGTACATGAACCGGGTGCGGGGCAAGGAGCGGGAGCTGGGCGACAAGATGTTCACCGAGACGCAGAACCTCGCGGTTGCTGCCAAGGAGAACGCGGCGACGAGCCAGGACCAGTCTGCGGCGGTCAAGGAGATTGTCGCAACGATGGAGGACAACAACGCGCTGTCGGAGAACATCGCGGTGAAGATAAAGGACGTTTCGTCGGTGGCTGGCAAGACCTCCTCCGACGTGGCGGACGGCGTGTCGCACCTGGAGCTGAACGTCTCGCAGCTGCGCGAGATAGCGGAGGCGAACAAGAACACGATCAGAGGCATCAAGAACCTGAGCGAGAAGATAGACAACATCTGGGACATCGTGACGCTGATCAACTCGGTGGCGGACCAGGCGAAGATCATCGCGTTCAACGCGGAGCTTGAGGCGTCGAGCGCGGGCGAGGCTGGAAAGAACTTCCACATCGTCGCGACGGAGATCCGCCGCCTGGCTGACGGCATCATCGACGGTACGAAGGAGATCAAGGAGAAGATAAACGAGATCCAGCAGTCGTCTGACAGCCTGATTCTGGCGAGCGAGAACGGGACGGTGAAGATAGAGGAGGGCTGCGATACGGCCAAGAGCCTTGAGGAGCGTTTTGAGAGCATCAAGAACGCATCCGAGGTGACTGCTGCGAGCGCGGGCGACATCACGACGATCATCCAGCAGCAGGCTGCGGCGAGCGAGCAGATACTGATAACGCTCAAGCAGATAGCGGCCGGCGTAGAGAACTTTACGGCGGCGACGGAGAGCATTTCGACGGCGTCGCAGAACCTGAAGGCGATAGCGGTGGAGCTGAACGAACAGACTGCCCAGCAGGGCGGCGGACAGGGGTAGCGGGATGCTATGGACGGGCTGCCGGGACAGGGATGGCCGGGACGGCTGTCGGGCGGCTTTCCTGTGCGCCTTGAAACGGCTATGCTAATTATGCGGCGTATGTTATAATGAGGAATTAGGATTAGATTAGGAATAGAATAGAGGAGTTTTGAGAGATATATGAAGAAGAAACGAGTGCAGCTTTCTTTCAAGCAGTTTGTGGTCAGTGTCATACCGTATGCGGTCATTGCCCTGTATGTTTCCATCTCGTTCGCCTATCTGGTGACCTCCCTGATCAACAAGCAGGTCAACGGGGACATGGAGAACCTTGCGAAGATCGTCGAGTTCGAGGTCAGGCAGCGGCTGGAGCCGCCCGCCTATGCCGCCAATGCGCTTGCGGACTCCATCGGCAACGATACCGGCCGCGACTATGATTCAATCCGTGCCATCGTGCGGGGAATGGCCGGACAGTATCCGCAGGTCGCTTCATTCTACTTTGATACTGCGGCGGACGTCGCTTCCCCCGAGGGCTGGCAGCTCACGAGCGACGACTGGCAGGCAGCCCCCGGCTGGTCCCAGCTTGACAGGCCGTGGTTTAAGGGAGCTGTTGCGGCAAAGGGCGAGCTGTATGCCAGCGACGTGTACGTCAACGCCCGCTTCAACAAGCCCTGCATCTCCTTCTCCCGCGCGGTCTATGACAGCAAGGACCGTAGCCTCGTCGGGGTCGTCGGCTGCGACATAGCGCTTGAACAGCTGTCGGACGGACTGGCCCAGATAGATTTCTCGGTGAAGCAGGTGAAGATGGACATCGTCGATGCAAAGGGCATCTACCTGACATGCGACGACGCGAGCTACATCATGAACAAGAACTATTTCGACGTCTCCCCGATAGGAAAGAAGCATCGCGTCTCCGAGTACCTCGACGGCAAGCCCAAGTCCTTTATCGACGGAAGCCGCTACTATGCCGTCCGCAAGATAGGCGTGAGCCCCTGGTCCGTCGTCATCGAGGGGCCGACCTCGGAGTTCACCGGAACGTCCAAGTTCTGGATGCTGGTCATCAACATCGTCACGATATTCCTGATCCTGCTGGCCATCGCCTATACCGCCTGGTACATGAACCGGATGCGGGGCAAGGAGCGCGAGCTTGGCGACAAGATGTTCACCGAGACGCAGAACCTCGCGGTGGCGGCCAAGGAGAACGCTGCGACGAGCCAGGACCAGAGTGCTGCGGTCAAGGAGATCGTCGCGACGATGGAGGACAACAACGCCCTGTCGGAGAACATCGCGGTCAAGATAAAGGACGTGTCGTCGGTGGCGGGCAAGACCTCCTCCGACGTGGCTGACGGCGTGTCGCATCTGGAGCTTAACGTGGCGCAGCTGAAGGAGATAGCGGAGGCCAACAAGAACACGATAAGCGGCATCAAGAACCTGAGCGAGAAGATAGACAACATCTGGGACATCGTCACGCTGATCAACTCGGTGGCGGACCAGGCCAAGATCATCGCGTTCAACGCGGAGCTTGAGGCGTCGAGCGCGGGCGAGGCTGGAAAGAACTTCCACATCGTCGCGACGGAGATCCGCCGCCTGGCCGACGGCATCATCGACGGCACGAAGGAAATCAAGGAGAAGATAAACGAGATCCAGCAGTCGTCGGACAGCCTGATCCTTGCAAGTGAGAACGGTACGGTGAAGATAGAGGAAGGCTGCGACACGGCGCGGAGCCTTGAGGAGCGCTTCGAGAGCATCAAGAATGCGTCGGAGGTGACGGCGGCGAGCGCGGGGGACATCACGACGATCATCCAGCAGCAGGCTGCGGCGAGCGAGCAGATACTGATAACGCTCAAGCAGATAGCTGCCGGCGTAGAGAACTTTACGGCGGCGACGGAGAGCATATCGTCGGCATCGCAGAACCTGAAGGCGATAGCGGTGGAGCTGAACGAACAGACTGCCCAGCAGGGCGTACAGGAGTAGCGGGGAGATATGAACGAGGACCTGATAAACGTAATAAGCGAGAGCCAGAAGGCGAGCGAGGCCCAGGATGTGGAGAAGAAGACCACCGTATGGCTGATCTTCTCCATCGCGGGCAAGAAGTATGCCATGCGGTCGGCGGACGTGCTGGAGATAATCCGCGACGTGCCGGTCTACAAGCTGCCCTTCATGCCTGCCTACATCGAGGGCGTGATAAACCGGCGCGGCGACCCCTTTACCGTCATCAATCCGCTGGCGGTGTTCGGGGATACGGATGCCAAGCCGCCGGAAGAGCCGCTCTTCCTGATCATGAAGCGGGACGACGACCAGCTGTCCGTCCACATCTCGGACATACTCCAGTTCACGGAGATGGCGGAGTCCGACCTGAACCTCATCCCCAACGGGGGGGACGAGGATTTCTTCTTGGGCACGCTCAGCTACGGGCATGAGGAAGTTCCCGCCATAAACCCCGGCTCCTTCGAGCTTTTGATAAGGAAAGACCTTGGAAGCGCGTAGTCACTTTACCTGCATCGCGTACAATACGGTGGACTTCCTCATCCAGAGCTGCTATGTGGTTTCGGGCATATACCTGCAGGTGGACAGGAGCGTGAAGAGCCTCTCGTTCAACCAGGAGACCTTGCCTCACATCTACATCGGTGATCTCTTGACCAAGAGCTTCGGCTGTAGCTCGAAAGACTCCTACAATGTCGTCCTCGTGATGAAAATGCAGGACTTCGTGAAAGATGTGAGCGCCAAGATAGTCGACTACACGAAGACGGCCTTTCCTGCGTCCGGGAACCTCGCCCTCTCCGTGGACGGGGCTATCAGCAGCAAGCTTCTGGACATGAGCGGCTTCCGGCTGTATCCGGGAAGCATCCGGGCGAGGCTCTGGGAGTGCGGCATCTGCGCGATTGACTACTCCGACACGGGACGCAGGCGCATCTTGATTTCGCCCGATTTGCTGATGAAGAAATTCTTTGCGACCGGAATGATTAAGGTTGCGGAATAGGGAGGCACTGATGAAGCTCATAATCGCCGATGACTCTGCGGTCGTCAGGGCAATACTGGACCAGAACCTTACGAAACTACCCGGAATGGAGATCATTGCCTCGGTGTCCAACGGGCGGCGGGCCATAGACGCGGCCAAGGGCGAGCGGCCCGACGCGGTGATAAGCGACATAGACATGCCGGAGATGGACGGGCTGGAGGCGACGAAAATCCTGTCCAAGTCCATGCGCATACCGGTCATCCTGATGTCGGAGGATTCCTCCAAGGCGATAGCCGCAAAGACCGCCGGTGCCGCGGAATTCCTGTCCAAACCCCGGGTCAACGAGTACGACAAGGCCTTCTTTGACGAGCTTGTGGAGCGGCTGGAGGCTATCGTGTCCTCCAGTCCTCAGCCGCCTCATATCGACCGGGGCGACAGGGCCAGACCCTTCCGCGGCTTCCGCGTCCTCTGCATCGGTGCCTCGACGGGCGGCCCGACTGCCGTCGCAGAGGTCCTGAAGGGCTTGGGGCGGGGCTTCCCCCTGCCTATCCTGTACGCCCAGCACGTCGAAATCGGCGCGGACGGAAACCTTGCGGCCTGGCTGAACGGCAGCTGCGACAACCTGACGGTGCGCCTTGCCCGGGACGGCGAGGAGGCCCTGCCCGGCACGGTCTACATGGCTCCGGCGGACCGGCATCTGGTCATAGACTTCGTGAAGGGCAACTCGCACCCCGTGCTGCGGATTTCCGACGAGCCGCCGGAGCGCTTCCTGCGCCCCGCCGTGAACATGCTCTTCCGGAGCGCTGCCCGGCTTTACGGCAAGTCCTGTCTCGCCGTGCTTCTGACGGGGATGGGGCGTGACGGTGCGGAAGGCTGCAAGCTCATCCGCGACGGCGGCGGCTGGACAATCGTGGAGGACAAATCCACCTGTGCCGTGTTCGGCATGCCGGCTGCGGCGATAGAGGTGGGCGGTGCGTGCGAGGTGCATCCCCGGGGCGAGATAGCCGGACGGATCCTGGACCTTGCGGGCGGAGCTGGTGCGAAGGGGGCTGCGGTATGACGGTAAGCGACGAGAGCCTCGGTCTGATAATCGACCTCATAACGACGACAACGGGTATCATCCCCCGGTCGAGCCATAAAGAAGGAATCCGCAGCTATCTGTCCGGCAAGATGGATGAGCTGGGCATCGCCTCCGTGAAAGAATACTCCGACAAGCTCAAGAAGGATAAGTCCCTTCTGATGGAGCTGATAAATGAGAGCACCGTCAACGAGACCTACTTCTTCCGGGAGGAGAAGCAGTTCTCGTTTGTGCGGAACAAGATTCTGCCGAACTGGATTGCCCGACACGGGAGCCAGCCGATCAAGATGTGGAGCGCAGCGTGCTCGTATGGAGAGGAAGCGTACTCGTTGGCGCTGTTGGCTAAGGACTGCGGTGCGAGGGCGCATATTACGGCGAGCGACATAAATACGGCTGTGCTGAGCCACTGTGCGGCGGGTGTGTTCAACGCCTCCTCGATGAGGGGAGGGGACGGGGTGTCGTTCCAGAACCTGCTGCTCCCCTATCGGACGCCCAATGCGAAGATTACGTTCAGCGACGAGCTCCGTGGCTATATAACGACGCGTCAGATAAACTTGGCGGAGATGGGAAACCCTGCGTCTGAGGGGATTTTGCCGAAGATGCAGGACGTGGTGTTCATCAGGAATGTGTTCATCTACTTCAGCCAGGAGTTGCGTGCTCGGATCCTCAAAGTGATAGCGGACAGGTGTATGGCCGAAGAAGGTGTCCTGTTTGTCTCGATGAGCGAGATTGCCCAGATAGATGGGAGCGTGATGCCCGCATCGCTGGAGAAGGTCTCGGACGGCAGCGTATTTTATTTTCAGAAGAAGAGGACGGAGGGTTAGGAGATGGCGAAGGTTTCATCAGACATTACCGAGAGTTTCCTTTCGGAGGTTTCGGAGCTGCTTGAGGACTCGCGGAAGGACGTGCTGGCCCTCAAGGCGGATCCCAAAAGCGTAGACACGCTGACGAGGCTTCTGCGCAACATGCACACGATAAAGGGAAACTCCCGCATGCTGGGGCACTCGACGATAGAGAAGCTGGCGCATGCGGTGGAGGACATATACAAGAGTGTGAAGGACGGTCAGGTCAAGAACAGCGACCGCCTGGTCCGCTTGGTGTTCTTCGTTGCCGACAAGATCGTCGAGTGTATGGCGAGCATACGGAAGAAGGGCACGGACGAAATGAACGTGGACCTGTACCTGCAGTCGTGCGACAAGTTGGCGGCTGGGGAGCTGGTGGACATAGACTCCATCGCCGAGCAGATACGGCGGGAAAATGAGGACCGGCTGCCAGGCTCTGAGGACGAGGAGGACGAGGAGGACCAGCAGATATCCGACATCCAGTCGATCCGCATCAAGCTGAGCCGGGTCAACGAGATAATCAGCGCCTTCGATACGATGATAACGAGGGAGTTCCGCCTGAAGCACCAGCTGGACCAGTTGCGCGTCATAGAGGAGGAGACGGACAACCACGAGCTTTCCAAGATTCGCAAGCAGTTCGAGTCGGACATCTTTGCGCTGGAGACGTCGATTTTTAGCGTACAGAGCCAGGTGTTCGACCTGCGGATGCTGCCGATTGGGATTGTGCTGCGTCCGTTCGAGAACACGATCGCACTGGAGGCCATGCAGCTGGGCAAGGCTGTTCGTGCAAACATCCCTGAGACCGAGGTTGCGATTGACAAGGTAATTCTGGAGCAGCTGAACGACATCCTGATGCACTTGGTGCGCAATGCGCTCGACCACGGTATAGAGTCTCCGGAGGAGCGCAAGGCCGCCGGAAAGGATGAGATGGGGGTCATATCGATAACCTGCAAGCGGGAAACCAAGCACATCGAACTGACCGTCAGCGATGATGGACGGGGAATAGACTTCGAGAAGATCCGTGCGAAGGCCTCCAAGCTGTATGTGGAGCGGGCGGACGAGATAAAGGACATGGGCGAGAAGGAGCTGTCCCAGTTCCTGTTCATGTCGGGCTTCTCCACGAAGGACAAGGTGACGGAGCTTTCGGGACGCGGAGTTGGACTGGACGTGGTGTGGACCAATGTTGAGAAGATAAAGGGCAGGGTCCGGCTGGAGAGTACCTTCGGTAAGGGAACGTCGTTCATCCTGCACTTCCCCCTCTCGCTTTCGACTCTGCAGGGGCTGTTCGTCATGTCCAACCAGGACAAGTTCCTCATACCGTCGCAGCACATCGTGGACGTGATTTACCGCAAGAAAAGCGAGTATGTCACGTTGCAGAACCAGACCTATATCAAGTTCGAGGGGCAGCTGGTTCCGGTGTTCTCCCTGTCTACGCTGTTCAAGGACCACAAGGGCAGCATGCAGACGGATGCGGACTCCATTTTGATTGCGGAATACATGGAGCAGCGGATTGGAATTGTCGTGGAGCAGGTGCAGCAGTACGTGTCTCTGGTCGTCAAGCCCCTGCCGCCGGCGTTCAAGAACTTCACGATACTGCAGGGAATCGTCTTTGACGAGCACTACGACATCGTGCCGATTCTACACGTGCCTGAAATCTTGCGGAAGTTCAAGTCTCTGCGGGGATACGACATCAAGAAGTACGAGGCGGCAACCAAGCCGCGGACCGTCCGTGTTCTGGTCGTGGACGACTCGGACACGACCCGGCAGATCGAGAAGTCGATCCTGGAGGGCGGAGGCTTCTCTGTGGATACGGCGGTGGACGGCATAGACGGATTGGAGAAGCTGAAGGCCAAGCAGTATGACATCATAGTGACCGACAAGGACATGCCGCGCATGAACGGACTGGTCCTGCTGGACAACCTGCGGCACATGGAGAAGTATGCGACTGTGCCGGTAATCGCAGTGTCTGCCGACCTGAACCCGGCGGTGGTGGACCAGTTCAAGAAATCGGGGGTGAGCGCGTTTATCGCCAAGGGCGACTTCAAGCGCGGCAACCTCATCAACGCGGTAAAGGAGTTAGTAAATGAGTAAGAAGATTCTTGTGCTAGAGAACTCCGTCACCCTCCAGAAGCTGTTCACGACGACGCTCAGCGACGAGCACACGGTGCAGTTCATCGGGGACGGGAAGGAGGCCCTGTACCGGCTCTTCGAGTTCGTTCCCGACATCTTCCTGCTGAACGCGGAGTTCGACGAGCCGCGCAGCTTTGATTTGGTGCGTGTCGTGCGCTCGATTCCCTGTTTCAAAGACCTGTCCATCGGTATGTATGCGACCGGGCCCTTCCCCTTCGACGAGGCAATGGCAAAGGGGTGCGGTGCGAACAACTACGTCCGCATAGACCAGAAGACGATGGCCCTGAACATAGAGGAGCTGGCGCAGATGCCTTCTTCCAAGTTGGACAAGCTGGAGCTGTCGCAGGCCAAGAAGGACTTGGACGACGGCAGGCTGTTCCAGAACGCGCTGGGCCTGCTCAAGGACGATTCGCTCAAGAACGTGGTGCTGGAGAGGGTCATCGAGATGTCCAACTCGATGGAGTCCGTGCAGGAAATCGTGACGGACTTCCTGTCGCTGATCGTGACGATATGCGAGATTCCGGCGGCGGGGCTGTTCATCGTGGAAAACGACGGTCCGCACGGCTACTATGTGGCGGCATCGGGGATGGGCGAGCGGGAGTTGACGGACTTCCTGAAGGTGTGCGCCGCGGACTTCGAGAAGGTGATGGGCGACTACAACGTGTCCAAGCTGGTCCCGCAGCGGCTGGAGTGCCGCCAGAACATAGACGGCTTCTTCTCGAAGGACGTGCAGCTGTCGTCCTATTCCAACGGCGAGCTGCGTTCGTTCGACGGCAGAGAGTGCTTTGGAACGGTGCACATCGTTTCGGGGGGGAACTTCACCAAAGACAAGACCGACATGTTCAACTACTGCATCAAGGAGTCCAGGGTCCTGTTCGACAAGATGCTGATTGTGGAGAAGAAGATATTCTTTGAGCGGAGGATCCGCAAGGCGTTCAGCCGCTTCGTCCCGGAGCAGATTATCGATGAACTGGTGACCAACTCCGATGCGAGCGAGAAGGTGAGCGTGGGCGAGAAGCGGGCTGTTGCAATTCTGTTCTCTGACATCCGGAGCTTCACGAGCATAAGCGAGCTGAACCGGCCTGAAACGATGGTTTCGTTCCTGAACCGCTACTTTACGGCAATGGTCAACGTGATAAAAAAGCACGGCGGAACGATTGACAAGTTCATCGGGGATGCAATCATGGCGCTGTTCGGGGCACCGGTCAGCTACGAGGACAATGCGCGTCGTGCGGCGGCGGCGGCCTGCGAGATGCGGGAGGTGCTGCCTTCGGTGGAACTGGGTGATCTGGTGCTGCCGGAAGGAATGAAGTTCAACATCGGAATCGGAATCCACTACGGGGACGTGACGGTTGGTTCGCTTGGATCGGCTGACAAGACCGACTACACCTGTATCGGCGACACGGTGAACCTGGCGAGCCGCCTTGAGGGACTGACGAAGGTCTACGGGGCGATGGTTCTGGTTAGCGAGAGCGTCAAGGATGACTGCCCCGAAGGCGAGTTCACCTTCCGCTACTTGGACGACGTGCGCGTCAAGGGCAAGGCGAAGGCGGTTCCGATATTTGCGGTGGACCGCAGTCCGAGCGAATTCCCGCCGGCCTACAAGGATGCCTATACCAAGGGTATGGAGCTGTACAAGCAGGGCATCTGGAACCTTGGCAAGGAATACTTTGAAAAGGCTCTGGCTGCCGTGGGGGGAGACAAGGCTGCAAAGCTGATGCTGTCCCGCTGCGAGGAGTTCATCGCCAATCCTCCCGACCATTGGGACGGGGCGATTGCCTTTACGACAAAGTAGTTTTTTCTGGCAAAAAGTCCGCCCGTATGGTATAATTAGGAACATTCTCGTTTATGAAGGGGTTTGATGTATGAAGATACTTATGGTCAGTTCCGAGGCTGTTCCGTATGCCAAGACTGGCGGACTTGCCGACATGGTGAGCGCGCTTGCAATCCAACTCACGAATATGGGGCATGATGTTAAGATTGTCATCCCCCGCTACTACAAGATAGACAGGAAGAAGCTTACCCAGCTGGAAGGACCTATGGCTGTTGCGGCGGGCCAGCAGGAGACGTGGACTGCGGTCTATTCGACCTCCATGCCTGGATGCGACAAGCTCAAGGTCTACTTCATCGACCACGAGCAGTGCTTTGGCCGTGACGGAATCTACGGAGTTCCGGGCGAAACCGACTTCCACGACAATCCTTACCGATTTGCTGTCCTTGCCCACGGGGCGTTCCAGTTGTGCCGTAAACTGGGCTGGTTTCCCGATATCATCCATGCGCATGACTGGTCCAGCTGCCTGGCACCGGTCATCCTCAAGCATGTGTGCCGCTATTCGGGCTTTGAACATACGGCGAGCGTCCTGACGATACACAACCAGGGCTACCAGGGCCAGTATGGCAAGGACAAGTTCCCCTCGTTGGGAATTGACTGGGGCCTGTACTATGGGGCAGGCTTTGAGCATCAGGGAGGAATCAATTTCCTGCAGGCGGGAATCAGTTCCGCAGATATGATAACGACGGTTTCGCCAACGTATGCCTGGGAGATCCAGACTGCGGAGGGTGGATTTGGGCTGGACGGCCTGCTCCGCGTGCGAAGCGATGTGGTGAAGGGTGTTTTGAACGGAGCCGACACCAAGTACTGGAACCCGGAGAGCGATACGAAGATCCCTGCAAACTTTTCGGTCAAGGATTTGTCAGGCAAGGCTACGTGCAAGGCGGAGCTTCAAAAGAAGTTCGGTCTGGAAGTGGATCCGTCTATTCCAGTGTTCGCCATGGTGACTCGCTTGGTGGACCAGAAGGGAATTGGCGACGTGTTCGGTCCGACGTACGGAGCGATGTACTCGATGTGCCGCGACATGAACATCCAGTTTGTCGTGTTGGGAAGCGGGGAAGGCTGGTGCGAGAACGAAATAAACTCGCTCCAGTGGCAGCTCAAGAATTTCCGTGCCTATGTGGGCTATAACGAGGCCCTGAGCCATCTGATAGAGGCGGGAAGCGACTTCTTCCTCATGCCTTCCAAATATGAACCCTGCGGTCTGAACCAGATTTACTCCATGCTCTACGGCACCCTGCCCATCGTCAGGCGGACGGGGGGCCTTGCGGACACCGTGGCCAATTACAACGAGCAGACCGGAGAGGGAACGGGATTCGTCTTTGACCAGCTGAATCCCGGTGCGATATACAATACCGTCGGATGGGCGACTTGGGCCTACTACAACCGGAAAGACGACATCAGGAAGATGCAGCTGCGCGGCATGAAGCAGGATTTCGGCTGGGACATCGCAGCCAACAAATATCTGGACGTCTACAAGGAAGCCCTCAAGCGGGGCTGCGGCATAGACTGGCAGGAATAGACCATACAGATGTGCCGTTGCTTCTGTGGTGGCGGCTTCTGGCGAAGGGCGGTCCGTGGGGACCGCCCTTTTTTTGTATGGAGAGGCATCCTGCGCCTGTCTCTGTGGACTTTCCATAACTTTTCGTGTGTTACCCCTTGACATCCCGCGTGACTGCCGCTATAGTGGGCCTAGTTACCGAACAGACGGTAACTAAACGGGAGCGGGGATAAAACTTTTGCCAAGGATGGCGTTATGGAGCAGGAAAGCCCAGTCTGGAATTCCCAAAGGTCCGGTACCAAGGAACGGATAATCGATGCAGCCTTTTCATTTTACAAGGAATTTGTGTTCGAGAAGGTTTCCTTGTCTCGGATTGCCGCCAAGGTGGGCATTAGCAAGCCTGCCATCTTCAAGCACTTCAGCAGCAAAGATTCCCTCATGGAAGCGATGGATGAGCGTGTCTTTTCCCATCTGACTTTAGTCCTGCAGGACATGGAACAGCTTCTGGAGGAGGGGCGGCTTGGCGAGGCCCTTTCCCGCATGATAGGCCACCTTGCCCTGAACCGTGAGGAAACCTTCTATTTGTTTTCAACCCTGCCCGGTATAACGATCGATTCTATCTTCATGCGGCTGAGGACGAGGGGAATCAGCCTGTTCAACAACATCTTTGAGTCCGATGGTTCCGTAAAAGACAGAAACCTGTATTATCTGACGGTGTTTACAAGCTCCACCTTCCTCTATTTCCTGCTGCTGTGGTTTTCTTCTCCCGGTGCTTTGCAGGAACACGACGATGGGTTCCCTGCTACGTTTATAGGAAAATTCAACACGCTGGTACAGGATGGACTTTGTGACTTGGAGCGGATTGAGGATTTTGAAGCTGTAGAGTCAGCCTGCGAGGCTGGCATGAAGGCTGCGAAACCCTTGAACCGGGCTTTTGAGGCCCTTGTTTCGGTGATACGGAAAAAGGGCGCTCAGGGGGTCACGGTGGAAGGAATTGCCAGCGAGCTGGGGCTTGCCAAGAGCAGCCTCTATTCATCGTTCAAGAACAAGGACGAAATGCTCAGGACTCTTGTTGGGGAGGAGCTGGCAAATTTTTACGAGGTGATACAGGAGAATGTCGGTGGGCTGTCAAGCCACGGGGATCGGATCTATGCGATAATGAGGACTTCCATGCTCTATTTTATTGCGCGGCCGGGGATTCTGAGCATTTTCAAGGGCATTGTCCTTTCCGGTCAGCATCCTTCCCTTGGGGGCGGTGGCGGTTGCCAGCAGCTTGATTGGCTGGTGGGGGTGCCCCTCGTGCCTTCCTTGCCGGATGTGGGCATAGAGGGCTTTGACCAGAAGATGCTCCTGTCATGGTTCTTTTCCCTTCCTGCCATGCTGTACATGCATTGCCGGGTACACCGCTGGGAAGATGATGACATGTTGCTTGCCGTCAGAAAGATGTATGACTTTTTGGTCTGCGGAATAAACGGATGGAAGACGCTTGCGGCGTAAGGAGGTGCCTTGTGATGGAAACAATTTTTTTTCTGAAAAAAAGGCCTTTGGCCATTGGTATCGTTCTCTCTTGCCTGATGCCACTTTGTGCACAGTCCTCTCATGTCTTTACGGTGGACGAAGCTGTTGCATGGGCCTTGGAAAACAGCCGGACGCTTAAAAGCGCGGACATAGACCTTGAGATAAAGAGGCGGGCGGCCAAGTACTCCTGGAACGTCTTTGTCCCGACGGTACAGATGAGCGGAACATTGAGCCGGCAGAACAGCATCAGCTCCAACATAGATGCAGCGAACAGCTCGATAGACATGGCCAACCAGATGATTGACCTTTCGAACGCGATGGGACAGATGGGGGCCGCCATGCAGAATATGCCCTACACGATGATGGGGCAGGAGGGCCCCGCGAGCTTCAACGATATTCCCCACGTCTCCCACACGAAGGAGACGGAGTCCATGCACTGGGCGGCGGTCGGGAACCTGGGGGTCAGCCTGAACCTGAGCCTCGCCTACATCGAACAGATACGGGCAAGCAAGTCAGCCTATGAAGGCGGGCAGATAAGCTGGGAACAGAGCAAGCGGGAAACCGTCACGAGCGTCAAGAAGCTCTTTTACGGCCTCCTCCTGCAGCAGGAGAACATCAAGCTCCAGGAGCAGTCGCTCGAGACTGCACGTCGTCGGAGCGCGCAGGCGAGGAGCAACTGGGACGACGGCAAGGTGCCGGAACTGAGCTACCTTCAGGCCTATGTCTCCTACGAGAATATGAAGCCGTCGGTGGCGGAGGCCAGGCGGACGCTCAATCAGCAGCTGGACACCTTTGCCTTCCTGCTCGGACTGCCCGTCGGCACAAAGATAACGCTTTCGGGATCCGTGGAGCCTGTCTATGTGGAACTGGACGCGGACACGCTGGTCGCCGACTACGGGGGAAACGCACCTGACATCAAGTCGCTCATGAGCACGAGGGACGGCCTGGTGCACAATCAGAAGGCCCTGAACCTGTCGCTTGCACCCGCGTTCGCCCTGAACTGGGGCTTCCAGCCCATGCTGACGAACGCCTTCGACACCAACTGGTTCAACGCCGACAACTGGAAGGACTCCGGTTCTCTGAGCGCGACGCTTGCTTGGAACATCACGAACCTGCTGCCTTTCTCGCAGACTCGGCTCCAGGCATCGGAGCTCAAGGACAACATCCGCAAGCTGGACATCTCGCTTGAAACCTTGCGGGAGAACCAGAAGATGCAGGTCCGTAAGGCCGTGGACACGATGAAGTCATCCCGCGAGCAGATAGAGGCGATGAGCCGGAACATAGACCTGGCCCAGCGGTCCTACCGGGCGATGGAGCAGGCATATCAGGCCGGGGCGACGGAACTCCTGGACCTGAAGGACGCGGAGAGCCAGCTGAACCAGACCAAGCTCGGGCTTTTGAGCCAGAAGTTCAACTACATCTCCGCCCTGCTCGATCTGGAGCAGCTTTTGAATGTAGACTTTTTGGAGGCAAAATAATATGCGTATGGCAAAAGCACGCCGTGCACTTGCAATCCTGATGATTTCGGCGGCCCTGCCGCTCTGCCTTTCCTCCTGCAAGAAGAAAGAGACGGCTGCACCCGTGGTAGAAGAGGAGGAAGAGGTCATCTACGCCGTCAACGCCTACAAGATTTCCGGGGGCAACCTGGACGAGTATCTTGAGTTCGGCGGGGATGTCGCTTCCGTTGCCTCGGTGGACGTGATGCCCGACCAGGCGGGCAAACTGACCCGCGTCCTTGTCTCCATCGGCGACAAGGTAAAGAAGGACGAGGTCATAGCCTACGTGGACGCGAGCCGTCCCGGCATGACCTACAAGGCGAGCCCGGTAAAAGCCCCTGCGTCGGGCAGGATCATCTCTTTCACGCCGACGGTCGGGGCGACGGTTTCCCAGGCGATGGTCATAGCCCGCATAAGCTCGACCGACGACCTGGAGATAAAGACGAGCGTCGCCGAGCGCTTCATCAGTCGCGTCAAACTGGGACAGTCCGCTTCCGTTACGCTCGATGCATATCCCGGCGAAACCTTCAGCGCGAAGGTGTCGGAGGTGAGCCCCGTGCTGGACACGACGACCCGGACTATGGCGATAAAGCTCCGCCTGTCTCCGCCTGATCCCCGCGTAAAGGTCGGCATGTATGCCAGAATCCGCCTGATAACGGACAGCATCAGGAATGCGATAGTCATCCCCGCCGGGACGATAGTCACGAGGGATGGGGAGAACTACGTGTTCAAGATTGTTCCCGGTGGCGGCCAGTCGGTTGCCCGCCTGCAGAAGGTGAGCCGGGGCATGACCGTCGATGACAAATGCGAGATAACCGAGGGACTTGCCGCGGGTGATGAGATTGTCAGCAAGGGCCAGTCCCTGCTCAACGACGGCTCCCCTGTCAGGGTTATGAACGTGACGGGGGGCGCTGGTTCGGGGAAGGAGGCAAGGAAATGACCCTTTCCGAACTTGCGGTAAAGAAGCCGGTCACAACCCTCCTCGTCTTTATCATGCTGATTGCGCTCGGCATCTACTGTACGATCAAGCTCCCGATGGACATGTACCCGGACATGGAGCTGCCCTACATGATGATTATGACGAGCTATCCCAATGCAGGACCGGAGGAAGTGGAGCAAAGCCTGACCCGCACGCTGGAGTCCTCCCTGTCGGGACTGTCGGGGCTCAAGAAGATGCAGTCCCAGTCCTCCGCCGGGCAGAGCCTCGTCATACTGGAGCTGAACTACGGGGCTTCGCTTGACGAGGCGGCCAACGAAATCCGGGACAAGATAGACCTTGTCCGTGCCTACCTGCCTTCCGATGCGGAGACCCCGATTACGATAAAGGCCGACCCCTCCCTGCTGCCGATGATGACGCTCGCCCTCAAGGGCAACAGGACTGCCGAGGAGCTCCGCGACTATGCGGAGGACATCGTGCAGCCCCGGCTGGAGCAGATAGACGGGGTCGCTTCCGCGAGCGTCTCCGGCGGCCGGGTCAAATCCGTCAACGTGGACATCCCCCGCGACAGGCTTGAGGCCTACGGGCTTTCCATCTCGACCGTCGCCCAGATGATTGGTGCGCAGAATCTCCAGTCGTCCGGCGGTACCATGCGGACGGGCGAAAAAAACTACACGCTCAAGACCAACGGCAAATACTCCAGCCTGGACGACCTCAAGAACACCGTCGTGTCCTATAAGGTCGCGCAGGGGGACGGCATGTCCGCCCCTGAGGTCAAGACGATACGCCTCCGCGACATAGCCGACGTGTACGAAGGCTACAAGACCGAAAGCAGCTACGCCTATTTGGACGGCGAGCAGTGCGTCATCCTGAGCGTGACCAAGCAGAGCGGGTCCAACTCCGTCAGCGCGGCCAAGAAAGTCCGTGCCGCCATGAAGGGCATACGGAGCGAACTGCCGGCTGACGTGGACATCATTGAGACATCCAACACGACCGACATCATCGAACAGACCATTGCCGAGGTCGTCAAGTCAGTCATCATGGGCGCGCTTCTGGCCATCATCGTCCTCTTTGTATTCCTCCGATCGTTCAAGAGCACGATAATCATCGGCCTCGCCATTCCTATTTCCGTCTGCATCACGCTCCTGTTGATGTACTTCTCCGGAATCACGCTGAACATCATTTCGCTTGGCGGCCTCCTGCTCGGCATCGGCATGCTCGTGGACAACTCGATAGTCGTCCTGGAGAACATCTTTTCCTACACGCAGAAAGGTTCCAAGCCGACCGTCGCCGCCATCCTCGGCTCTCGCGAGATGATTATGTCGATTACCGCGAGTACCCTGACCTCGGTGTGCATCTTCCTTCCGATGCTCCTGTTCAAGACGCAGTTGGGAATAATGGGCCAGTTCTTCAATGACCTCGCCTTTACGATTATCTACTCGCTCCTGTGCTCCCTTATCGTCGCCATCGCGCTGGTGCCCGTCCTGACATCGAAGTACCTCAAGATAACGAGGCTTGCCGAAGGCCGGAGGGGCATAAGCTATGGGATAAACAGGCGGATTGACGGCATTTTCGGTGCGATTGACACCGTCTATTCCAAGGGCGTGCGCTTTGTCATCCACCTGAGATGGCTTTTTATCTTTCTTGTCATCCTCATATTAGTGGGCTCGGTGTTCGCGATAAAATACATCGGCTTCATCTTTATGCCTGCTTCCCCGTCCACCACGGTCACCGTCAGCTTTGACCTGCCCAAGGGAACTTCCCTTCGGGCGACGAATGAGACCGTCATGGAGTTCGTGCGGGCGGCGCAGGGGGAGCTCAAAGGTGTCAAATACACCTCCGTGACCATCGGGGGCAGCGGCTGGTTCTCTTCCTCGGCTGAGACAAATGCCGCCTCCGTCACCTATTCGCTCTACCCGGAGGCAGAGCGGCTGGAAGGCTACGACAACGAGGCGAGCGCGAAGGCAAAGCTCCGGAACTATTTCTCCATGTTCCCCGGGGCCAAGCTGAGCTTCTCATCCAACAGCATGTCCGGGGTTTCTTCGGGTGGCATCAGCATAGACTTGCGGAGCAACGACCTGGACCTTTTGCGCAGCATGGCGGAACAGATAAAGCAGGTGCTGGAGGAGAAGGCGACGGACGTGGTCCAGTCGGTCAGCACCGACCTGGAGGAGGGGCTCCCCCAGGTGGAGATTTTTGTGGACCGCGACAAGCTCTACGACATGGGCTTGAACATCTACGGGGTCGGCTCGGAGATTTCCGCCGCGATAAACGGCACGACCGCAAGCCGCTATACCAAGGGCGGGGATGATATTGATGTCGTCGTCCAGCTTTCCGAGGCGGACAAGAACAAGATTTCGGACCTCGACCAGATTTTCGTGCTGAACAGCTCCGGAGTCCGCGTCCCCCTCTCTTCCATCGCGTCCTACGTGGAGGACACCTCTCCGGTCTCAATCCTGCGCGAGAACCAGGCCCGCATGCTGCACGTCACGCTGGAGCCGGTCTCTGGCCTCTCGCTCGATGTCGTGCAGACCAGGGTCAAGCAGGTTATAGACGACAACATCCCCAAAGACGAGAACATCACGATTTCGTTTTCCGGCGACTACGAGGATATGATTGAGTCGGTCGTAAACTTCATCGCCATCGTCATCATGGCGGCCGCGATGGTCTTCGTCGTCATGGCGAGCCAGTTCGAGTCGCTTATAGACCCCTTCATCATCCTCGTGACGATTCCCTTCTCCTTCATCGGGGTCATCATGATTTACCTGATTACGGGCCAGCAGCTGAACATCATCACCGTCATGGGCGTGCTCGTCCTCGTCGGTACGATCGTCAACAACGGAATCGTCCTGGTGGACTACACGAACCTTTTGAGGAAGCGCGGTCTTGAGCTTGAGGAGGCATGCGTGCAGGCCGCCAAGAGCCGCCTTCGGCCGATTCTGATGAGCACGCTGACGACCGTCATCTCCCTTGCGCCGATGGCGTTTTTCCCGGCAGAGGGAAGCGAGATGATGCAGCCGATAAGCCTGACGGTCTTCGGCGGCATGACCTTCGGCTCCCTGATGACCCTCTTCGTCATGCCGGCGATATACTTCATCGTCAACAAGCACAGGCTGAACAAGGCCTGGCGCAAGGAGGAAAAGCGGAAGGCGCGGGAACTCAAGGCGGAGCAGGCCTCCAAGAGGCGGCTCGGCAGCCTTGCGGCCGTGGAGGTGCTGAATGGAAACTAATGGCGTCGGAACGAAGGGCTTTCCCCAGCGCGTCCGCATGGAGCTGATTTTTTCGCAGGCCCTCGAGGAGGACTTTCAGCTGGCATTTAAGGAAGAGAAGGTCGGAAGCCGCTTCACCAAGTTCGAGTCGGTCATGGGTGCTGGTTGCAGCGATCCCAAGCTTGGCGATGCGGTCTGGCCCCAGCTGAACATGATGTACGTAATA
>JAILON010000139.1 GCA_024690865.1 Treponema sp.
TCAGTTCAAGTCCACCGGCATTTCCATGAAGTCCGTCCCCGTCATCGTGGCGGGGTCGATGGTATACCAGTCCCAGGTAGAGATATGTGAGTCGCCGTCGCCATCGTCCACTGTCTCAAAGAGGTGGATTGTCGCGGTTCCGTCCGGGTTCCACTCCAGTTCCGCCTCCGGTGCACCGGACCGTTTCTTTGCCCGCAAAAGCAGCAGTTCGTCCGTGGAGGGCTTGCCTGTCTTGGAGGGTTTGAAGTTGCCCGCCGTCGTCTTGCCCCGCATCATGGCGAAGTAATCCTGTTCCCCCGAAGACCAGGAGAAGGTCCCGACGGCATACTCGGCATCCCCGTCCGCAGAGATGTAGAAATCCGTGAGGTCAACGTTGCCCATGTCCGAGACAAAGTGGACGGAAGAGTGCTTGCCATTCCACGTGCCGTTGCACACCGTCGGGGGCATGTCGGACTCGTCCTCTATGCCTTCTACCGACGGGTTCAGTACCCGCCACCAGTTCAGCTTGAGGATGACGCTCTTGCCGTCGGTCTTGAGCTCCGCGTTCAGGACACGTGCGTCCGTCCCCGTATACGAGCTCCCTTCCCCGCACATGAAGCACTTCCAGTCGCCGTTCAGAAGCAGGGGCATATTGTCTATCCTCGTCGTACCGTCCGGCGCGTCTGCTCCCGTGCGGGAATACGCCGTCCGGGTGAACCAGCCGAACTCGCTTTCCTTCGCGTTCTCCTTCGTGGAAAGTGATGACGCTATTTCCCGCTGCCTCGCCTCACTCATGCCGGAGGCCCCCTTTTTGCCGGCGTCCTCTTTCACCGTGGCAGAGGAAGGCCGGGGCGCAGCATCCGCCATCTTGAGGAAATTTACGCCGAGCCTACCGTCCAGTTCCACATCGATGAAGGTGATGCGGTCAGCCGTCGTACAGCCAGTCCCGGTGGACTTGCTTCCGTTCTCGCCCACAAGCCCCACCGCCAGCACGGAGCTGCTGTCATCGACAGTGATCGAGATGTACATCGCGACATCGTAGCGGATGGGAATCTTCCGATGGGGCGGGATGTCCCCACTCAGGAACTGGTAGCTTGCCTCCTGCCTGCCAGCTGGGAGCCAGACGGCTTCGGCAAGGACCTCGTCAAAGTCGATGATGACGCTCTCCCCGTCACCGTTGAAGGTCATCGTCCCATGGTCGGAGACGAAGGTCCCGTCGTGCGGGGCGGGGGCGGGCGTATCCGGCTCATAAGGATAGTTTGAGTGGACGAAGGGATTCGACACCTTCTTCTTGAGTTTCTTCACCATCTTCGCGCAGCCGAGCGACGGCAGAAGCAGCACGGTCATAAGGCTGACAATGCCAATCCGAAGCAGTTTCCGTTTCATAAAATACCATACCCTCCTGTTCTCTATGGCATATCTGCCCGTCCTGCCACAAGGCAAGAGAGGCGGAAAGATTCATCTTATCGTGCGTTCCGTACAACGCGGAAACCTATCACGCTTTTCACTTCGCCAGCCGACAGCTCGGCACCGGCCCAGGCTTTCTCTCCGAAGCGGTTGTAGGCGGTGCAGATGTTGGATGCCGATTCCCAGCCGCCGCCCCGCTTGACGCGCTTGCTTCCCGATTCAGGCCCGTGCGGGTCGCTCACGCCGTCCTTATGATTCTCGTATTCCCTCGCGCCGAACCAGTCCCAGCACCACTCCCATACGTTCCCCGTCATGTCGTACAGGCCGAATGCGTTTGCTTTCTTGGTCCTCACCTTGTGGGCTTTTCCGCTGAGACTATCGTTGTACCAGGCATACTCAGGCAGGGAACTTGCGGAAGCTGTCCCGCTCCATACCCCGGAATCGGTCGTGTTGTCCCCGGCGCGGGCGGCGTACTCCCATTCGGCCTCGGTGGGAAGCCGGTATCCGTCTGCATCCCAGTCACAGGTCGCCGCATCCCAGTCCGCGTTCTTTTCTGTGGGAACAGACTTGAGCGAAATCCTGCTCCAGTCCGAAACGCCCTTCACGCTGTAGCAGGGGGTCAGCCCCTCCGCGAGGCTCCGCTTGTTGCAGTAGGCAACAGCCATGTACCAGCTGGCATGGTACACGGGAAGGTCGTCGCCCTTGCCGTAGTAGGCTTTTATGCCCTCAGGGAGTTTACCCATCACTGCCTTGAACTCGCCCTGGGTAACCTCGTGATCCGAGATGTAGAAGTCCCGCCGGAAGGTTACCTCGTGGGAAGGGGTCATGAACATGTTGTAGACTTTGGCATCCGTATCCAGTCCCCGCATATACGATCCGGCTTCCAGCCTGACCATGCCGTCAGGGCTTGAGCTTGCCGCACTGGCCCCGTCTCGGGCGAACCTGCTTCCGAGCCCGAAGAAATCCCAGGTAAGATACGCCGGGAGCAGGCAGAGGGCCGCCATCATGGGGATGAACAGGACGCGGGCAAGGCCGCCGAGGAGCACGCCTCCCCTCCTGAGCAGGGAGAAGAAAGACACCCCCGACTTGAGCATGAGCCAGAGGGATACCAGCACCGCCACAATCGGGAAGAAGCAGAACTTCCAGTTATAGCCCCAGAGAATCCAGAAGATAAAAATCTGTGCTATGGCGGCCCCGATTACGCCGTGCAGCAGGAAGCGCATGCAGAGCCCCGCCGGATTGGAAGCGACCACCGTCCTGTCCGTCTCGGGAATAGCAATGCGGCTGGCGACCGCAGGGTTGTCGAGCGACAGCTCGATGACAGACCTACCCTGCACAGCTTTCACCATCTCGTTCACGGCTATGGCGTATTCCCGAATCTTTATGGGGTAGCGTTCCTTGTGCATGTGCCTGCCGGTGTGCTTCCAGTAATACAGTCGTGTGGGCTTCATGCCGTCCGCATGCAGCTGTATGTCCCAGAAGGGAGTGTCCATACTGTTCCCGTCGCCGACAAAGTACTTATTCGTAATTGCAATCTTTTGTATCTTGCTGAACGGGATTGGGGTACAGCCTGTCTCCGTCATGGACCCGTGCATGAAGCCGCCGATGTTGTATAGGGCATCTTCCGTCAGGACAAAGCCCGAAATGCTCCTGTCGAATTCTTTCGCGAAGTATACGCCCAGTATGTCGGCCTCGCTGACCCCTGTCCCGGACAGGTACGCCATGATATCCGCCATTTTCTGGGACGGAATCTCAGCGGGCGTGAGGAATCGGCCCGGCTCCGTGCCGATTGCGCGGAAAAGCTTCAGGATGCTGTCGCGGTTCTGGTAAGACATAGTTCCCTCCTTGCCGCAATCACATCAGCTGGGTGCCGCAGCCCGTGCAGAAGCGTGTGCCCTGTGCCAGCTGGGTGCCGCAGTAGGGGCACTGCATCATGCCGTAGCCGAAGCCCGCCATGTTCTGCTGGAACTGCTGGGGCTGTCCGAACTGTTGCTGCTGCATGTTCTGGTAGGGCTGTCCGCCCTGCCCCATCATCATGCCCTGCTGCATACCGCCCCGGACGGGCTGGGGCAGCGGCTTTATCTTCTTCTTGCGTATGACGAAGAGGCCAATCACGATAAGGATGCAGCCAATGGCGAAGTAGACCTTCGGCGTATTCTCGCCGGCGAGGGTATAGTCCGAGGGGTCGTCCGGCATGTAGCGCAGGACGAAGGTGGTCCCCTTCTTGGCCCGCTCCTTGGCGGCGAATTTTTCGTCCGTGCTTGCCTGCGGGAGCTTCCCCTTTTTAAAATGCAGGGTATGCGACGTGCTGCTCTCCTTCTTGCCGGAATACTCCTTGCCGTCCACCATATAGGTGAAAGTCTGGACGGCAGAAGTCTCGGACTTGTATTCTGGGTCTCCCTCATCGTCATAGCTCGAGTCAAGGCGCGTACTGATTTTGACATCGGTAATCGTGGCGATGGCAGGCACGCCTTTCTCGAAATAGGCCCGCTCCCGCGCCGCAAGGAAGAAGAACAGACAGCCGACAAGGATGCAGCCCAGCTTCGCGCCGAACCGGGGATTGCGCTTGACGGCAATGAAG
>JAILON010000136.1 GCA_024690865.1 Treponema sp.
GGAGCAGGCGGTCATACCGAAAATACCGGAAGACGAAGTCTACAGCCTTGAAGATGCAAAGCCTGGCTACATCCTGATGGCGGGCGGGGAAATCGTAAACTCCTCGTACCTGGCCTACGGCGGGGTCAAGGGAATGGAACCGATAGGAATCTTCTGCTTCCGGACCGGCTCGCGGAAGCTGGTGCTCGGCTTGGACTCATTCTACACGAAGGAAGACCGCTACGGACCAGGAGCATGGCCCAAGAACGAAGACTTGAAGCCTGTATCGGTCAAGCCATCGCCAGACAGCACCGGATCCAACAGGTTCAGCTGTGGAAGCAGCACGGTGAAGATTCTGAGCGCCGGAAACCAGAACCTCATACTGGATATGATACGGCGGGGAACGGAGGAGAAAAACCTGTTCATGGACTACATAAAGCCATACGGCTCCCGCATCGGCAGCAGCGGAATGGAATTGGACTGGCAGGCACCAACCCTGTACGAAGGATTCCTCGTATTGTGCAGCAGCACAAGAACAAGGGAGACGATAAAGGACATCATCAAGTTCTTCGACAGGATTGGGGACGACAGGGCACGGATTTTGGAAAACGCAGGCGACCTCATCGACGGAACGGAATACATACTTACGTCAAGCTCAGGACAGAGCACCTTCCAGAAGACACCCGAATACGGCTTCTGGGCCCTTCGGAGGCTGGACCAGGCTGGCGAACAGCCGGACGACAGCCGCTTTAGGGAACTGAAGGACCAGTCGGAGCAAAAGACCCTTTCATACAAATACAGCCCCCTCGATTTTATGACCGACAAGGGAATTCCCGCAGAAGTCGTGCTGGCCAAGCCGAACAGCGACGGATTCCGCGGCATCGCGGTGACTTACCTGGACTAGGAAACTGCAACATCCTGTTGCAAGACCGGCTCGCCAGCCCCATCTGGCCAGCCGGATCCATTTTAGACGAGAATCTTGTCCACGCGGACCTTTTTCTATAGAATGGCCTGCGTGGGCGAACGGAACAGAAGGATGCAGGCAGTCATACTCAAGGTCAGGGACACGGGAGCGGGGAACAGCCTGGTCACCATGCTCTCGGAGGAAGGGGGAATCATCTCGAGCCTGCTTTACGGAGGTCCAAAGAGCAAACTGCGGTCGCTGGTCCAGCCGTTCAACAGCGGGAACGTATGGCTCTACGAAGACAAGGCCAAGGAGTCCTCCAAGATAACGGACTTCGAGGTATCCTCCGCCCACATGCGGCTCAAGGCCAGCCTCTACAAGATCTGGGCGGCATCGCTCGCGGCAGAAATCGTGCTGAAGACCCACGCCGCCGGCGAACCGAAGGATGCGTTCATACTGCTTTCGGCCTTTCTGGACGGAATAGATGCCTCGGATGAAAACGGGGCACGGCTGGGCACGGTACGGTTCCTCTGGCGCTATCTGGGCCTGCTGGGCGTGCAGCCGCAGGTTGCCGACTGCATTCCGAAATTCCGCCTGGACAAAGACGCCTCGGCCTACCTGGAGGCCATGAACAGCATGAAGCCGGGCGAGGTCAGGAAGCTTATGCTGGAAGCCCCGTCGGTCCAGCAGCTCAAGGACATGACGTTCAGCCTCATCGCCGAGGCGGCGGGCGGAAGGCTCAGTACGATGGAGATGGGCTTTTCCATCCTGTAAAATTTTGCACTGCGGCAGGAATTCTTATGGAATGATTTTCCCTTTTGGTGTACAGTATGCAGAACAACATACGGGGCGGAAACTACGTGTCCACTTGGAACTTAAAAGACATTTCAAAAGAACAACTGGTCCAGCTAGAAGAACGATATGGGCTGGATGCGATTGAAGCAAGCATATTCATCCGCAGGGGAATAACGGCAGGCAAGGACATACTCTTCTTCCTTGAGGACGACCTCCGCTTCCAGCAGAGTCCCTTCTCGTTCACGGGCATGGAGGAGGCCGTGGACCGGATAAACGATGCGATAGAGGGAAAGGAGAAGATCCTCATCTTTGGAGACAAGGACGTGGACGGCGTGACGGCAACGACGGTCCTCTACGACTACCTGGTCTCCGAGGGGGCGGACGTACGATACCGCCTGCCCCAGGGCAACGAGGCATACGGACTGTCCATGGAGGCCGTGGACAGCTTCGCGGCCGACTACGGCAGCCTCATCATAACGGTGGACTGCGGAATATCGAACATTGCGGAGGTCGCCCATGCGGCGGAGCTGGGGCTGGAGGTCATCGTGACCGACCACCACGAGCCGCAGGAAGCCCTGCCCTCGCCCGCCATCATACTGGATCCCAAGTGCCCCGGCCTGGTGCACCGCAACTTCTTCAAGGACATCTCCGGATGCGCAGTCGCCTACAAGCTGGTCAGCGCGCTCCGATTCTCGAAAAGCGGATGGTACAAGCAGCCCGTCACGCTCCTTGACGTGATTCCAGAGGGAGGCGCCATACAGGTCAACTGCCTGAAGACACGGAACCTCTTTCCCACGAGCGGCATACTGACCGAACGGATAGACGCCTCGACAGGGGCCGAGTCAAGCGCGATCCCATCGTTCCTGAACGGGCAGCTCATCGCCGTCTGGGACCGGGATACGGTGGAAGGGCTCCTCAGGCAGAGCTTCTTTTCCGGAGCAGACTTCGAGCTGCACGACATCAGGAGGCTCATATCGGAACTCGTCCCCTCGTTTGCCTCCATGCCGCTGGCAAAGCTCAAGGACATGTCCAAGATAGCAAAATACGGCAACCATCCCCCCACGCAGATAGGAAGCCTCTACAACATCTTCGTCACCTATGCCCAGATGGACTTGAAGAGGAAGCTTCCTGAGCTGGGTGCCCAGGAGGAGAAGGACATGCAGCTCGTCGCCCTTGCGGCGGTGGCCGACATCATGCCGCTCAGAAACGAAAACCGCATATTCATCAAGAACGCGCTCACTTCGATAAACGAGGGCCGCATCCGCCCCGGCCTGCTGGAGATAATGGCCTGCCAGGACCTGCTGGGCAAGAAGGTCACGTCGAAGGAGCTTGGCTGGGTCCTGACGCCCTGCCTGAACGCACCGGGAAGGCTGGGCCAGTCCGCGCTCACGGCCAGCCTGTTCAACGAGAAGGATCTGAAGGAACGGGAGCGGATTGCGGGAAAAATACGGGACTGCAACGAGCAGAGGAAGCAGCTCTCGCTGGATGCGGAAGGCTACACGACGCTCCAGGCGAAGGCCTCGGTCCAACAGCACGGCGGCAAGTTCTGCCTTGTCATAGACGAGCGCATAAACAAGGGAATCACGGGGAGCGTCGCATCCAAGATCGCCGAGCGCTACGACATCCCGACCATGGTCGTGACGTTCGTGGAAGGGACCGCCGTCGGCTCCATGCGGTCGGCACGGGGCGTGAACGTTTCCGACTTCCTGAACAGGATGGACGGCCTGTTCATCAGCCACGGAGGGCACGTGAACGCCGGTGGATTCAGCTTCCAACGGGAACGGCTTTCAGAATTCGAAGACGCGGCCTCCAAACTTGCGCAAACGCTTGAACTTGGGGAGGCAAAATCCGATAGCTATGATATAGACGCAAATATTCCTCCTAACTATTTGACTCCTGAATTGTTAAAGATATCAGACAGAATGGAGCCGTTTGGAGACGGAAACCCGCCCCTCCTCTTCCAGTCCAAGGGAGTGAAGGTCGCGAGGGCCTCCACAATGGGAAGGGGCGAACGGCTGCACCTGAAGCTGCTGCTGGACTGCGGCAAATACATGTGGCCGGCCATCTTCTGGGGGGAAGGAGAGCGGCTGCACCGGGACTTCGACGTTGGAGACAGGCTGGATCTGCTCTACCACGTGGAGCGGAACTATTTCAACGGAACGCTGACTCCCCAGCTCATGATTGAGGACTTGAGGAAGTCTCCGCAGGAAACATACATTGCACAGGAGTTATTGAAATGAAAAGAATCTGGAACTACATCTGCTGCATGCTCGCCATCGCGGCTCTGTGCGCAGGCCAGGCAGTTGCAAAAGATGCCCTCCTCGAAGGGGAGGACTACAGCATCAGCGTTCGCTACAACGACAAGCCCTGTCCGGGCGACGCGGTATTCGCCAGGATGGTCATCTCCCAGAACAGCCGGCAAAGCAAGAAGATCAAGCTGGCCTTGGACAAGACCACGGCTACGCTTGAGCTGTACCTGGGCGACAAGATGCTGGACAAGGCGGAATTCTACATCCTGGAAAACGACTCTTCCCGTTCGTCCGTGACCTTCCTTGCGGGGATTCCCCTTTCCTCTTGGTGGAACAGCGACAACAGCTACAGCCTCAAGGTGTGCTACAAGATGACGGGGGCAAAGACCTACGAGTTCGCACTCCCCTTCTCGCTTACCTACAAGAAGTTCGTGGAGGAGACCATACCGCTGGACACAAAGAACACGGAGATACGGACCGACACCAGCCCCAAGCGGATGGGCCAGATAGAAAAGCTGAACAACATCCTCGCAACGATAAACAAGGGCCACATCTACCAGACGAAGGCCTATTCCGCCCCCACCACTGCCACGCGGAGGACTTCCTTCTTTGCGGACAGGAGGATCTACGCCTACAGCAACGGCAAGTCTTCGACCAGCCTGCACTACGGAACGGACTATGGCGTTCCCACGGGAAGCGACGTGACCGCCTGCGCGGCAGGCAGGGTCGTGATGGCAGAAGACCGCGTCACCACGGGCTGGAGCGTCGTCATAGAGCACCTGCCCGGCCTGTACAGCCTCTACTACCATATGAGCGAGCTCAAGGTGAAGGAAGGGGACATGGTGAAGGAAGGTCAGCTCATCGGACTTTCCGGGGCAACGGGACTTGCCACCGGTCCCCACCTCCACTGGGAGATGCGGCTGAACATGGCAGCGGTGAACCCCGATTTCTTCACCGAGGACTTCACGTTCTCCGCATCAAACTGATTAGACTTCCACCGGGCCGCTCCAAGCCCGGCATCCAGGAGCGTGCTTCAAAAGCAGGTTGTTTTTGAAGCTGCCTCCGGAATCAGGCTTCCTGCCTGACCATCGCCAGAAAGGCTTCCTCGCCTATGATGGGGATGCCCAGGCTGGCGGCCTTCTTGTTCTTGGCGGAGCCCGACGAGCTGTCGTTCGTAACAAGAAAGCTCAGATCCTTTGTGACGGACGACTTCACGCTTCCGCCCATTTCCTGAACCAGCTTCTGGGCATCGGCCCGCTTCATGCTGACAAGCTCCCCGGTAAAGCAGAACGACTTGCCGACGAGCGGCAGGCTGCTGTCCTTTGCAACAAGCGAAACGGTTCCGTCCCGCACCAGAGCCTCCATCTCGCCCCTGTTTTCGGCAATACCGTCAACAAAAGTCTTCGCCATTATATCGGCAAAGCCGTACACCGAGGCGGCCTGCTCCTGCGTCAGGGCAAGGATTTTCTCAAGGCTGTCATAGCCCGCCGCAGTCAGCTTCTCAACGACCACCTCTCCAATCCCATCGATGTCGAATCCCGCTATGAACTTTTCCAAGGAAGCCCGCCTGTGCCCCTGTATGGACTGGACAACCTTCCTGGCCCCCAGGGACTGCTTCTCCTTGGAAAGGCTTTCCTCCCCCAGAAAATAGGGGGTCAGCTTTTCCTCGTCCAATGAATAGATGTCGCTGATGGAACGGACAAGCCCGTCCTTGAACAGAGCGCGCACGAGCTTTTCGCCCAAGTCACGGATGTCCAGCACGGCCACCCATTTCATCACCTGGTGGAGGACCCGCTTGGGGCAGGCCTTGTTCGGACAGAAGAGCCTCGTTCCCTCGTCAACCAGCGGGCTGCCGCAGCTGGAACAGGTCGTAGGGAACTCTATCTCGCGCTCTTCCGGCAGCCCTTGGAACAGGGCCAGCTGGCCATCGCTTCCGCCAGCCAAGTCTTTTCCGCCGGTTCCCGCCGACACGCCTGCTTCCGCAGCCGCACTGGCCGGATGAACGACTCCCTCTATCTTGGGGATTATCTCGCCCCGCTTGACGACGACCACATGGCTTCCTATCTTGAGCCCGAGGGAACGTATGGTGTTGGGGTTCACGACGCTCGCCCGCTGCACGGTCGTGCCGTTCAGCTCCACAGGGTCAAACACGGCGACCGGCGTATAGGTCGCACCGGACTCCCCCCACTCCACCTGACGGACGACGGTGACGGCCTCCTCCAGGCTGAATTTGAAGGCAACCTGCCTGTCGGGGCGGTCACGCATGGCATCCTCGTGGTTCACGGCCCGTTCCTTGACCACAAGTCCGTCTATGTCGTAGTCCAGCTTTGCCCGACTTTCCATGACGGAAGCCCGGTAGTCTATGACATCATCTGGAGAATGGCATATCTTCAAGGGTGCCGTAGTGAAGCCCAAGGACTTAAGCCATTCCAGCTTCCCTTCCTCGTCAGCATACGGCTGTTCACCGGCCGTGGCCCAGACGTCGTAGGTAATCAGCGAAAGATGTTCGCTCCCACTCCCATCCTTCCGCTTCATCAAGCCGTTGGCGGCGTTCCGACAGTTTGCCTTGTCGGAGAAGTATTTCTTGTGGACCGCATGGGTCATGATGACCTCGCCGCGGATGCCGCCGGTAAAGGAAACAAGGCTGCCGTCCTGTAAACGGAGCTCCTGCCTGACGCCCTGCATCCTGACGGCGTTGGCCGTTATGTCGTCGCCCACGCTGCCGTCTCCCCTGGTGACGGCCCGCAACAAACGTCCGGACTCATACTGAAGCTCAAGGCTGGCCCCGTCGAGCTTGAATTCCACCAGATACTCGTCATACGCATGCTTCGCCGCCCACGCACGGAATTCCTCTGGACTTGCGGCCTTGTCCTGGCTGCCCATCGGCATGACGTGGGCAACCTTGGCGAAATTTCCGCTGTCCGCGCCTACCCGGTGCAGGAGGGGATTTGAAGGATCCCTTTCACGAAGCTCGTCCCAGAGCCTGTCGAATTCCGCGTCGCTGACCTCCCCCTCGCCATTGTAATACGACTTCTGGTAGCGGACGATCAGATTTTCCAGCTCCCGTATCCTGTTTCCATCCCCGGCCATCAATCACCGTCCTTTATGAAAAAAAGCTCCCGTATGTTGCGTCCGGCATCAATGCCCTTCTGCTCAAATTTTGTCCGGGGCCGCCATTCCTGATGGGTCGCAAAGCCCCCGTACTTGTTGGTAATTCCGTCCGTGGCCCCAAGTTCCTCCAAGGCGGAATCGGCGTATTCCTCCCAGTCGGTCACGAAGTACAGATAGCCCCCGGCAATCAACTTGGAGGCAAGCAAATCGGTATGGGGCCGCTGCATCAGCCGCCGCTTGTGATGTTTTTTCTTTGGCCAAGGATCTGGAAAGAAGATATGAAGGGCCTCCAGCGAGCCGTCAGGAATCATGGTCTCAAGGACCTCTATGGCATCGTGCTCGATTATGAACAGGTTCTTCAGCTGCCGTTTCTTTATTTCACCCAGCAGCCGCCCCACTCCCGGAACATGGACCTCTATACCGAGATAATTCATGTCGGGATTCTCAGAAGCAATCTGGGCTGTCGCCTGCCCCATGCCGAACCCGACCTCTACGGTGACAGGGTTGGTATTGCCAAAAATCTCTGCAAAATTCAACGTCCTGTGCTCGAAGGGAATGCACCAGACCTGCTGCAGCTCGTCGTAGTGGCGCCGCTCGCTTTCCGTCATGCGCCCCGCCCTTATGACATAGGTGCGGACGGGCCTCATCAGGAAGGACCCGACACCCTCATCCTGTCCGGCGGGACTGTGTATAGGAACAGAATCATCGGAGGCAGGAGCCTCACCCGAATCCATGCAGCTGGAATTGTCGCTTTCTTCAGACACTTTCACTCCTCTCAATCTATTTTTCTGTATGGGAAAAGGCAGACCGTGGTCCCGTCCTGGGATACGCAGCACAGCCTCCTTCCGCCAAGGTCCTTTCGCTTCCTCAGCATATCTCTATCTTTATCTATTTCACCGAAAATTTCAAGTCTTCCGCTCTTTCCGTAGTAGGCATAGCGGGTGGTGAAGTTTTTGGAAGCCAGGACTTCCTGCTCGGAAAGCGACGCCATGCTTTCGTCGTACGCAAGGGAAAAAGCCTGCTCCACAGTCCCGCCGTAGAAGTCCGTCAAGCCAGCAATATAATTGGATTTTGAAAAGGTGGAAGAAGGCGCGGGTGAAAAAGCAGCATAGAACAGCCCCTTGCTGATCCTGCCAGGCGAGAGGCAACGCCAGCTGAGCGACAGATCCCTGCACGACAGCGACATGGACCGGGCTTCATCACAGTCCTCCGTCTTGACAAAGACAAAAAGGAACTGTTCCGCCTCCCCTTCTTCAGAAAACTCATAGACCATCCTCGGCTCCACGCTGATGATGGCAAGCCCCCCCCCCTTACAGGAGACGACCAAAACACTCACGAGCAGGAAGAAAAAGAGGAATGCCCGCTTCCTCATGAAAAGTTGAACTTCATGTTGATAACCGTAAGGTCACTGGAAGAAAACTGGTTTACGATAGATTCAAACTTGACACCGACCTTCTTGCAGGCATCGTCGAGGTAGGACATGTAATACAGACCCAGGCCCGTGTCGCCTTCATCCTCCATCTGCTTGTAGAAGTCCACAATAGAAGTCTTGCTCGTATTTGCCGACATTTTGCTTTCAATGTCGTCCTTGACCTCCTGGAACTCGTCGGCCTTGTTGTAGAGGGTTATGTTCAGGGTGCCGCGCTTCCCAATGGCCGAAGAGCTGCCGCCTATCTTCCAGGACAGGAACACGAGCTCCTTCTTCTGGACCAGCTGGTCGATTATCTTTGAACGGATCTCCTGGTCATAGACCAAGGTTTCGGAGTTGTCTATTCCCTTGTAGAGGATGTTGGCCTCCTTGCGCATGTTCGTGTTCTCGCAGTTGAGCGCAAGCTCCATGATCATCAGCGAGATGTACTCGGGAATCTTGGACTTGTCCATATACTCCTTGAGCGTCATGCGGAGGATGGACAGCATCGCGTCAAAACCGTTCTTCTTGTAGAAGAGGGTGATGATGTACCAGTTCATCAGGCTCAGGCGGTTCAGGAACTTTTCGGTCATCAGCAGGAAAACGTTCTTTTCCTCCGGGGAATACTCGCCGTTCGCCATGATGGACTTCCATACCGGGTCCAGAATCATCTGCCGGCACTGCTGTATGGTGTTGTCCTTTATCGCCAAGTGCTTGCGCAGCTGGGCATCAGGGATCCGGGTCTGCTCGTCTATAAGCTGCCTAGGATTCTGCCGGTTGTGGACACGCACGCAGTCGCACTTTATGAGGGCCTCATAGATTTCCCGGTCAAACTGCTGGTACAGGATTGAATAGACGATGATCTTGGACAGGTCCATTACGTCCTGCCTGTGGGAAACGAACTCCGGCATGGAAATCTCAATTTTTGAGATGTAGTCCACCATGATCATGTTCTGGATGGACGCAGGCGAAAAGTGGGAAAGTCCGATACCGTACTCCTCGACCCCTTCAGCAAGCTTGAAACGGAGAAGCTTCTGCTTCCTGCTTATAAAGTGGGAAGCCCCATCGTCCGTCAAAACAATCTTCAGGGGCAGGTCAAGCATAAATTTTTTATCGCCGGCGCTCATTTGAAAACATTACTCCTAGGGTTTTACAACAGGCTTCATTATATATCAGGAAGCTTGCAATGTAAACAGCAATAAATTATTATAATTCCATGCGAGGAAAAATGCAAAGGAATTTTTTTAGCTGCGTACCGCTGCTCGCCCTGCTCCTGTCATCGCAGGTCCCCCTCTTTCCCCAAGGAAAGGCCACAAGCGAGGGACTCTACAATCTATTTATCGGCAGGGGCTTCAAAACTGATTATCAAGGACTTTCCCCCAGCCAAAGTGAAATATACCCACGGAATATAATCGTCACCATCCCGGCCGCGCCCGGCAGTCCGCCCCCGTCCACCGGCGGCAGCCCGACACCGGCCGGTAGCTTGGAAAACGTATTCCTCATTTTCCCCCAGGAGGACGTCGCGGAGTCCCCGGACCCCATCCTGGAGCTTGCCGGAACACTCAAGGGAAGCAACCAGCCCTTCACGGTGAAGCTGGTTCTCGCCGCAAACGAAGGGAACAGCCCGCTCCCCCAGTCCGAAGAATTCCAGCACCCCTCGGGCATATCCGTATTCGCAGAAAACCTTGACGGCGGGGAAAACTCCTGCGTCATCATCACAAGGAGGGGGTTCCGCAGTAGAATATCATCCGGAGGAGGAGGCACGGTCGCCCCAATCTGGCTGATAAAGTCGCTCAAGGACTCCTGCGAGGAACAAGACATCTCCACCTGGCTTCCCAACTCTGCATCCTTCCTGTACCGGCTGGGCTTCATAAGCGAGGACGACAGCCTGTCCCTCTTCCTGGGAGAGTCCATTCCGGCGGCAGGCCTGTACCTCAGGAGCATGGAGGATGCAATCCGGGTGCTTCCAGACACTTTGGAAAAACTCTCCCAGACGGACACGTCAAGCTGGGACGTCCACTACTCATACGTCTCCTTCCTCTCGTTGGAATTCTGGCTGGACGAAACCTTCTTCCTGCTGTGCTACATAAGCGCGGCCATAATCGTGCTCCTTCGGATATGCTTTTCCACACTCGGGAACAGCGACAAGAAAACGGCCATCATAAAGGACCTGTCCAAGTCCTGGTACCTCATCTTGGTGCTGCTGGCATTCACGGCGGGAATTCTGGAACTGTCGCAGCACATTCCGCTCCTGCAGTCCCGACTGGCGGCGGCCACCTTGGGACAGAGGCTGGTCACAGTGATGGCGGCAACGCTCCTGCTGTTCATGCTGTTCTCACGGTTCAAGATATTCATCAGCTTTGGCAGCGCCTCCCGCATCATGCTCCTCATGGCAGCATGCAACATCTTCATCTTCTGCGCGATGGACATCTCCTTCCTCTTCCTCTTCTTCTTCGAATATTTGGCCTGCCTGTTGGCCAGGAGGACAAAGGGCAGGCTTGCCATAGTTGCCACCATGATCCTGATGGCAACCCCCTTCATTCCCCATGCGGTCAACATATTCCTTTCTTCCAACCCCAGGTCGCTGGCCCGCTTCGTACGTCCTGGCCTCTTGGGAAACCTGTTCACGGCCTTGATCCTCTTTCCTTTCCAGCTGCAGTTCCTCCGCCTGATGATGCAAATGGACTTCTTTAGCCAGAAGAAAAGAAGCTTCATCCTCGTCCGCCTCCTCAGCGCAATCCTGTTCATCGCAGCAAGCGTATTCTCCTTCGCCCTCTTCTATTTCCTGGTCCTGCGGACACTTGCCTATCCCGGCCTGTATACTTTGATGAAGCGCATTCCAACCATGACAATCCCGGAAATTCCCCGCTTCACGGCGGATGCGGACAACGACTACATAAAGGCCGTCTACAGCAGCGACGACTTCATGGAATACAAGTTCATCAGCATGACCGTACGGGCACAAGAAGGATGCCAGCTGTTCCGCTACGACGTTTCGCTGGAAACGGAAAGCGGCATTCCCCTGAACGACTGCAACTACGGCTACAGCCTGAGCGGAAGGCACAAGGCCTACATAGCGGTTCCCGACAACCCTTCGTCAGACCTTTCCATCATATTCACCTGCAGCAAGGACGTGATTCCGGTCGCCTTTGTCAGAAGCTACCTAAAGACCGCGGACGGCAGGCTGGTGGTGGAAGACGACGCCCTGAACATAATGGATACGAAAGGGAACGCGGACGGTAACTTCGCAACAGAAGGCAATGCACCGAACATGGCAGATCCAAAAGGGAGCGCGGACGAACGCAAATGAAAGTCTTCTTCCACATCGACCTGGATGCATTCTTCGCCTCGGTGGAACAGCTGGACAACCCCGAATGGAAAGGCAGGCCCGTCATCGTGGGCGGCCTCCCCGGAGACAGGAGGGCAGTCGTTTCCACGGCCTCCTACGAGGCGCGCACATACGGAGTACATTCGGCAATGCCGCTGTCAAGGGCCGTACAGCTGTGCCCAAACGCAATATTCGTCCGCGGTCGATACCGCCGCTACCAGGAGCTTTCCGACCAGATAATGGCCATCTTTGGGAACTATTCACCCGATGTAACCCAGCTTTCCATAGACGAAGCCTTTTTGGACATGACGGGAACAGAACGGCTTTTTGGCAGGAGCGAAGATGCCGCCCGGCGGATAAAGGAAGACGTGAAGGGACAGACGGGGTTGAACGTCAGCATAGGTGTAGCAAGCACCATGTACGTTGCCAAGATAGCATCGGGCCTCCACAAGCCTGACGGCCTTACAATCGTAAAATATGGAGAGGAAGTTCCCTTCATGCTTTCCCTGCCGTTGGAAAAAGTGTGGGGCGTGGGAGGCAAGACCTTGAAACGGCTCAGGGATTCCGGGCTGTTTTCGCCCCAGGATATATACGGCAAGAGCGAAATCCTACTCAGGACGATCTTTGGCGAAAGCACGGGAAGCTTCCTGTACCAGGCCGTCCGGGGCAATCCGGGGATGACCTTCGGGGAACAGGCAAAGAACCATTCGATAAGCTCAGAATGCACCTACGACTTTGACCTGACCGACCGCTACGCCATCGACACGGCCTTGATGGAACTTTCCATGAACGTCCTCTACCGCATGCACCGGGAACAGGTCAAATCACGGACGCTCGCCCTAAAAATACGCTACGAAGACTTCACGACAGTAAGCATACAGGAGACCGGGGAATACTCCATCTCCAATGCCGACGACATGTTTGAACGCTGCAAGCGGCTCTTTGACAAGAAGTATGAAAGCGGAAGAGGCATACGGCTGCTGGGCATTGCATGCGAAAAGGTCTTCAGCAGGGAAATGGAGGAACAAAAGAGCCTATTTGACTTTGGAAACGAAAAGAAGGCAAAGATTGAAGAGGCCATCTATGCAATGCAAGACAGGCACCCAGAAATAAAGATACGCAAGGCCAGGATGTTGAAAGGGAAGGAATAGGACGGCAGTTCCACCTGCAAAGGCCTGGATGATACAAAAGAGGCATGCGGCGCGCCATCGACCTCGAGAGCCGTTCAGCATTCAGCCCGGGATATCGGGAACGTCCACCCCCAGGTCCTTTATCAGCTTAAAAAGGTAAGTTCGCTGTATTCCAAGGGAACGAGCGGCTTCGGCCTTGTTGCCGGCGCACAGGCCTATCGCGCCTTCTATGTAGGACTTCTTGAACAGGTCAACAGCCTCCTTAAGCTCCAGGCCACTGGCAATTCCCATGGAAGCAGCCCCTTCGCCTGAAGAAGGACTACCAGCCGCCAGCACAACGTCCGCATTCTCCAAACGGCAGCCCCTGCTGCGCAGGACAGCCCCCTCAATGACGTTCTTAAGCTCCCGAAGGTTTCCCGGCCAGTGGTAGGATTCCAGTCTGTGCAGGACAGCGGGTGAAAATCCACGCACGTCCCGCCCCATCTCTCGGGAAAACTCCTTTAAAAAATGCAGGGCAAGGGGAACGACATCTTCAGGCCGCTCCCTCAGCGGTGGACAGCTTACGCTTATCAGGTCAAGCATGACCAGCAAGTCCCTGCGGAACAGCCCCTTGGAGACAAGCAAGTCCACATCTCCGGAAACAGAAGCGACAACCTTCACCCGATCCGCCTGCCCACCGTTGGACAGGAACGCATGCAGATCCGCCTGCCCTCCAGCCCCAAGCTCCTGCACTCCGTCCAAGAAAAGCGTGGAGTTTGGAATCACGTTTGAAATACATGAGCGGTCAAACGCAAGGCATTTCACCGTCACAAACGGCCCGTGAAGCGCCCGTTTTTCATGAATCTTGCGGGCCAGGTATTCCTTGCCGCTCCCCCGCTCCCCACGTATGAGTACGGGAGCTGGAGAGGAAGCCACGGCATCGAGGGCTGCGAGAAGCCTTTGCATCCTTTTGCTTGAACTTACGAATTCCGCCATAGACACACAGGACAAAGACAAAAAAAGGCACACCGTTCCCCAAAGGAGAACAATGTGCCTTTCCGGCAGACCGGAAAACAAGCTTACTTGTTTCCGCGATCCTTCATGCTGTCGGCAATCGTGTAGCCACCCTCATCGCCACTATTGGACGACATATACTGGGAAAGCTGCGCACGCTCCTGCGCCCTCTTGTATTCCTTGATGGAGAAGGCAACCTTCTCCTTATCAACGTCAACAGAAACGACGTAGACGTTCACCTTGTCGCCAGGATTGAACTTCTTGACGGCCTCCTCAAAAGGAGTCTCGCGGTCATCAGAAATGTTGGACTTGTTGACCAGGCCCTCGATTCCCCCCTCAGCCTTGACGAAGATGCCAAAGTCGGTGATGGAAGTAACCTCGCCCTCAAGCGTCGATCCGGGCTTGTGGGCGGTAGCAAAGGCAACCCAAGGGTTGTCGGAAAGCTGCTTGACACCGATGCGGATGCGGCGGTTCTGCTGATCGCACTCCGTTATGACGGCATCCAGCTCCTGACCGTTCTTTATCTCGCTGCCCGGATGCTTGACCTTCTTAGTCCAAGAGAGGTCCTCACCGGAAAGGAAGGCATCGATTCCCTCGTCAATCTGCACGAAGGCGCCGTTGCTCGTAATCTTTACAACCGTACCGTGGACCTTGGTTCCCACGGGGAACTTGTCGGCAATCGTATCCCACGGATTGGCAGTCACCTGCTTGAGGCCCAAGGAAACGCGACCGGCCTGGATGTCATATCCCAGAACCATGCACTCAACTTCGTCTCCGTCCTTAAGCATATCGGAGGGCTTGTTGACCTTCTTGGTCCAGCTGAACTCGGAAATGTGGGCCAGACCCTCAATTCCTTCCTCAAGCTCAATAAAGGCACCAAAGTCGGTCAACTTGGTAACCTTGCCCTTCACGACATCGTTGACATGGTACCTGTCCTCGAAATGCAACCAAGGATCTTCGCTGAAGTGCTTGAGCGAAAGGTTGATCCGCTTCTTGTCAGGATCCAAGCGGATAACCTTCAGCTCTATCTCCTGCCCCTTCTTTACGAAATCTTTCGGGCGGGTAACGTGGCCCCAGCTCATGTCGTTGATGTGGAGCAGACCGTCAAAGCCACCCAAATCTATGAATGCACCAAAGCTGGTAAAGGTCTTTACTGTTCCCTTCACAGAATCGCCAATCTTGACCTCATTGAAGAACTTCTCGCGGTTCTCCTCAATCTTCTCCTCAAGATACTTGCGGCGGTTCACAACGACGTTGCGCTTGCCTTCGCTGTACAGGCGCTCGATATAGAAAAGGGCCTTGACACCGATGAGCTTTTCGGCCTTTTCGACCTTCTGGCTGTCGGCCTGGCTTATCGGCAGGAAGGCATTGATTCCGCCTCCCAAATCGACCATGAAGCCACCCTTGGTCTCGCTTGCAATCTTGCCCTCGACGGCCTTCTTGTCATTGAACGCGGTCTTGAAATCCTCCCAGAGGCGCTTCTCGTCAGCCTTGAGCTTGGAAACTTCCGGTCCATACTTGCCAAACTGGTTGATGAGGTAGACGGTCGTCACATCGCCGACCTTCGGCCTGTCATCACCGAACTCGCTGAGGGGAATCCTTCCCTCGGATTTGCAGTTGACATCGACGAAAACCGTGTCATCCGTTACCTGAACGACCTTGCCTTCTACGAGGGCATTGTCCTCAACCTGCCCCATTTTGTTCAAAGAGTCCTCTAATTGTGTGCGAATGTCGCTGGAGCCCTGCTCGACGTTCTGTTCCACTTCCTTCTGTGCCATTGTAGATCCTTTTGATTGAATTTCGGACTTTATTATTTCACAAACATCTTTTATAGTCAAGTCAGATGTATCGATATAGCGGGCATCAGGCGCTTTTTTTAGCGCACCCTCGGTCTTCTTCCTGTCGGCCTCGTCCCGCTTTATGATCGCGGCCTTTATCTCCTCAAGCGAGAGGTCGCTCACCCCCTGGTCAAAACGCCTCTTCGCCTGCACATCCACGCTTGCATCCAGGTAGAACTTATGCTCCGCCTTCGGAAACACGACCGTCGTCATGTCCCTGCCCTCGCAGATGATGTCCAGTTTCCTCACGATTTCACGCATCCGCGCGTTGACCAGATGGCGAAGCGGTACAATGGAAGAAACTTTGGAAACCGCAGCGTCCACCCTGTCCTGATGCAAAAGGTCGTCCACGTCCTTCCCGTTCAGGATAAGGCGGGCATTCACATAGTCAAGCTTCTGCTTGCCGACAAAAGCCATGACGGCCCCTTCGTCATCCAAACTGACACCCGCATCCAACAAGGCCAACGTCAACGCCCTGTAGAAACTACCGCTGTTAAGATATGTCAGCTTCAAATCCTTGGCCAGCTCATGCGCCACCGTGCTCTTGCCGGTTCCCGCCGGCCCGTCTATCGCCACTACCATAATGCGGGCTATTATAGAGGAGAGGCTGGAAATGTTCAATATGGGGTTGGGAGACCTTATGACGGCCAACAAAAAAGCCATCTCCACCAAAAGGCGATTCCCGCCCCTCAATGAAGATGGCCTTATGTATTTTTAACTGCCTTTTTTGCTATTTTTGTCCTGATAACTCTATGTAGATTTGGTCGGCAAGACCAAAACCTGCATCCTTCGTCAATGCCTCGGCATAGTTGTCGTAGAGCATGTCCTCGTACATATCGCGGGCGTAGGAGTTTCCCTCGCCGGAGAGCGAGCTTTTCATCACAGTCTTGCGGGCGGAGGAGAGCATCATCTTGACCATGTAGTTCTCCAACTCCATCGACTGCTCGTACAGCGTGCTCGTCCGGTCGATGACCGGGGTCTTTCCCTTGCTTGTCTTGGAATTTGCGGCGAAGCCCTGGGGCTTGGCGGTCTTGTCCTTCTCGGAGGTGTAGGCCCCGGCAAATCCCTTGGTGTAGTCACCGGTCAGCCTGTTCGTGCGGTTGATCTGGCTGGAGGAGACGGACGGGGCATTTTTGCCCGCCTTGTCCTTTGCCGTCATCGACTTGACCAAATTCTCGAACTTGCCTATCTCGCTCTGGCTGCGGGCGGCGTTGACCGAAGCCGTGCCGTCGGAAAGGAAGTTCGTCGCGGAAAAGCCGCCTATGCCCTGTACGTCCATCTAGTCACCTGCCCTAGCGCTTGATTCCGACGGCGGTCTGGAGCATCGTGTCGCTCGTCTGGATGGCCTTGGAGTTGAACTCGTAGGCCCGCTGGGCGACGATCATCTGCACCATCTCGTTGACGACGGAGACGTTGCTCATCTCAAGGAACTTGTGCTTGGTGACGCCCATGCCCTCGAAGCCCGGACGGCCGGCAATCGGCGCACCGGAAGCATTGGTCACCTTGTAGAGGTTGTCTCCCAGGTTCTCAAGGCCCACCTCGTTGGGGAAGCGGTACAGCTCCAGCTGACCCACCTCGACCGGCTCAAGCCCGCCGTTGACGCGGACGTTCACGCGTCCGTCGTTGCTTATGGCAAGGGTCTCCAGCTGGAAGCCCTCGGGAAGGATAATCTCAGGAATAAGGCGGAGGCCGTTCGCGTTGACCATCTGGCCGTTGGAGTCCACCTTGAAGGAACCGTCGCGGGTGTAGGCCCAGCTGCCGTCGTACTGCTCCACGCGGAAAAAGCCGTCGCCGACGATGGCGATGTCGGTGTCCACGCCGGTCGCCTGGAGCGAGCCCTGTGTCATGATGCGCTGGGTGGCGGCAACCTTCACGCCCGTGCCCTGCTGCAGGCCCACCGGAGTCACCGTGTCCTCGGTCGCCGGGGTACCGGACTTCTTGACCGTCTGGTACATCAGGTCCTCAAACTCGGCCCGATGCTGCTTGAAGCCCGTCGTATTGACGTTTGAAAGGTTGTTGGAAATCGTGTCTATGTTCATCTGCTGGCCGTTCATGCCGGTCGCTGCATTCCACAAGCTTCTTACCATATTATATCCTCTATCCTCTTCTTCCTTACTTTTTTAACCGTCCCTGTCAGACCTGGACTTCCGTCGTCTTGTTCCAGAGGGTGCCGAGCATGTCGTCCTCGGTCTCGATGGACTTCTGGTTGGCCTCGTAGGCGCGGTTCACCTCGATCATCTGCACCATCTCGTTGACGACGTTGACGTTGCTGGTCTCGGTGTAGGCCTGCAGGACCTGGGGCCGCTCGTTCCCCTCGGCGATGTGGTAGTCGCCCGCGATGTTGTTGGTCTTCCAGAATGAGGAGCCCTGCTTCTTGAGGTAGCGTTCGTTGTCAAAGCGGACGACCTTCAGGCGGTCCACCAGGCCGTTGTCGTCGGCGTTGTAGACCATGCCGTCCTTGTTGACGACGAACTTGTCGTCCTTGACGTGGATGGGGCCGCTCTCCCCCATCACCGGATAGCCTTCCTTGGTCAACAGAATTCCCTCTTTGCCGAGATGGAAATTGCCGTTGCGGGTAAAGCGCTCGCCGTCCGGGGTCTGGACCACGAAGAATCCCTTGCCGCTCAGGGCAAAGTCGGTTGAGGTATCGGTGGATTTGAACGAACCTTGGTCAAAGTCCGTGTACAGCTCGTTGGTCTCCACTCCCAGGCCGATCTTTCCAATCACAGGGGCAACGTCGGCGGAGCCGAAAGGAGTTTTGTAAACGCCATCCGCCTTGCTCCTGCGAAGGAGAAGCTCGCTGAATTCCTTGCTCACGGGAATATCCTTCTTGAAGCCTGTAGTGTCAACGTTCGCCAGGTTGTTGGAGATTGTGTCCAGCCTGTTCTGCTGGGCGTTCATGCCGCTGGCTCCGATGTACCATCCTCTAATCATGTAGCACCTCACTTTTTATATCGGCAGCTGCCCCGCAAACTTGCGCGGAAAAAGTTTTGGTTCTCAACTCGTGACCGCCGCCAGAACCGTCAACTGCTGTTTTGACAAGTCCAGATTCCAGTCACAAAGAATCCCAGTCTCAAAACAAAAAGCCCCGTCGCAGACCGGGAGCATGCTCACGGTACGGGCGGGGCAATCAGACGAGGTCCGCTGGTTCAGACCGGGGTGGCTTACGGCTTTGCGGTGAAGTAGCCGGGGGTGGATGGGCCGCCGTGCGACAGGCACGACGGCAGGGGGTGATAGGTCAGTTGCCGGTGTAGCACACGCGGAAGCCTTGTTCGTCGATCCGGTACCACTGGCCCATGCCGCTCCTGCTGGAGACAGTGCAGTAGTCCGAGCCGGAACTAAAGTACCCGCCACGATAAACGCGGGCAGGGCCAGAAGAAGGTCCGGTGGGATCCGTCACAGCACTGCTGCCCAAACTGCTGTCGTACCAGTCCCAGCACCACTCTCGGACGTTCCCGCTCATGTCGTACAGGCCTTTCGCATTCGGCAGCTTCGTCTTGACAGGCTGTGTTACGTAGCCTCTATTCCCGTTATACCATGCGTAGTCGCTGAGCGAACTTTCCGCCGTTGTTCCGCTCCATGTACGTACGTCCGTCGTCGTGTCGCCTGCACGGGCGGCATATTCCCACTCCGCTTCAGTCGGCAGCCGGTAGCCGTTCGCAGTAAAGTCGCAGACTACGGCATTCCAAGTCGCATTGTCACTTGAGGGAACGGTTCCCCATGCTGCCGTATCCGTGTTTCCACCGATGCTGTAGCAGGGAGTCCGCCCTTCCTGTCGGCTCCGTTTGTTGCAGTAGACGATTGCATCGTACCAGCTGACTTGCTCCACAGGTCTGGTCCCATCGAATCCATCCCCGCGGGTAAGCCCGCTCGGATTCGCCCCCATCACCGCCTGGTACTCCGTCTGCGTTACCTCGTGGTCGCAGATATAGAAGTCTCGGGTCAGCGTCACGCTGTGCACGGGGGTCATGAGAAAATGAGCAAAGCTGCACCCCATCGAGAAGGTTCCGGCATCCATCTTGACAAAGGCGGTCGTAACCGTATTTGACGATGTGCTGCTGCCAGAGGCTGTGCCGGAGGTCGTACTGCTCCCCGCACCGGATGTGTCAGTGCTCGGGGTATAGGTCTCCTCGTCCTGTTTGTTCTTGCTTCCGTTCCCGTTGTCGCAGGATACCAAAGCAAGGGCCATTCCTGCCCCCACAAGGGCGAGCACAATGCCCTTCTTCAGCAGTTTTTTCATAGCTTACTCCTTTTTCAGGAGGGCGGGCGAAGTATGACCGCACGGAGTCTGTTACCCCCCCCCCTAACTAACATTCCACAAATTATCGTAGACAGCGCGCGTTTTGTCAAGGGAGAAGCGGTAAGAAAGCGCAACAGCCGTATTTACAAGGCAGAAGCCACAGGCATCAGGCTGTAGCCAAGTTCATGCAACACGGAAAGGAGCGTCTTTACCTTCACATTCTCCGCCTTGCCGGTACGGAGCTGCTGTATCGTCGTTGGAGAGACGCCAGCCCTTGCCGCAAGCTCCCGGACGCTCAAGTCGGAATGTTCCATTTGCTCACACATGAATTCAGAAATAAGAAACTCTCCGTAACTCTTCTCAAAACCGGCTTTCCACTCAGGGTTTTCCATCATACGGTCAAATGTACTCTTCATAGTCATAATAAGTACCCTCCCTTACGCGGTTTATGTAATCCGAACGTGCCGTAAGGGCACATTCCTTGTCCTGTTTCCTCAGTTTCTGAGTTTTTTTCACAAATGCGTTCGTTATTATTATCTTTCCGCCTTCGTAAAAGAACGACAGGAACCTGTTCGGCTGAGGCTTGAACGCATAAATCCCATCGTCCTCGTTCCTGTATTTCGTTTTGTCCGAAATAAAGCCGAAATCTCCCATTCGTTTTACCAGATGAAAGAATCTTTGCTGGTCTGTAAAAGACAAGCTGTTGAAAAACTCAAGCGGTTGGCTCTCATTTTTCTGGTTGTAGTACCATTCTATTGTGAATTTCTTGCCTCTGTAAGCAACGAATTCTTTCATGGCTACAGTGTAACAGTATGCTGTTACAAATGTCAAGGCACAGAAAACAGAGGCTGCGCATATCACGATGCATATCATACACAGAAGCAACCGCCGGACGGTCTGATTTCACAAAGCGACAGCTTTATGGAGCCAAAGCGGCAGCTTTATGGAGCCAAAGCAGCAACTTTGACGTCTTAAAGCAGCAACTTTGACGTCTTAAAGCAGCAACTTTATGGTGTCAAAGCGGCAGCTTTACATCCCCCACTCCCGGACAAAACCCTTGTAAAAGAGCCTCCTTGGGTGTATGATGGAAGCCTACGATTCACACATTATTATAGAAGAGGTTTTACATGAACTTTGTAGAAGAGATGAAGAAGAAGGCCAAGGACTACCAGAACTCGCTCGTCCTGCCCGAGGGGACGGAGGAGCGCACGGTACAGGCCGCCGCCAAGATTGTCGCGGAAAAGCTCGCCAAGAAGGTGACGCTCTTTGGAAAGAAAGAAGACGTGGAGAAGGTCGCCAAGGACAAGGGCGTCTCCCTGGACGGCATAGACATCATCGACCCGGCCACGTCAGACTGGCTGGAGGACTTCGGCAAGGAATACTTCGAGGAGCGCAAGGGCAAGGTCAACAAGAAGACCGGTCAGGCCGAGGTGCCGGACGTGGAGTCAGCCAAGGGCTTCCTCGTCAAGAACCCGCTCTTCTTCGGCGCGATGATGGTCCGTCTGGGCAAGGCAGACGCGATGGTCTCAGGAGCCCTCTCCGCCACGGCAGACCTGCTCCGCGCGGGCCTCAAGGTCATCGGAACTGCGAAGGGCACCAAGACCGCCTCTTCCTGCTTCGTCATGGACACCCATGACAAGAAGTGGGGCAAGGACGGCTACCTCATCTTCGCCGACTGCGCCGTCAACCCGCGTCCGACTGCCGAGCAGCTGGCCGACATCGCGCTGGACTCCGCCAAGTCCTGCCGTGACCTCTTGGGCGCGGAGCCTGCCGTCGCCATGCTCTCCTTCTCTTCCAAGGGTTCTGCCGGAGGCGAGGACGTGCAGAAGGTGCAGGACGCGGTCAAGATGGCCCACGAGCGTGAGCCGGGCCTCCTTCTGGACGGCGAACTGCAGGCTGACGCAGCCCTGATCCCCGAGGTGACCGCCCGCAAGGCCCCCGGTTCCCCCATCACCGGCAAGGTGAACACCGTCGTGTTCCCCAGCCTGGAGGCGGGAAACATCGGCTACAAGCTGGTCCAGCGCTTCTCCGGCGCAGACGCCTACGGCCCCATCCTGCAGGGCTTTGCCCAGCCGATAAGCGACCTGAGCCGCGGTTGCTCCGTCGAGGAAATCGTCGTTACGAGCGCGATTACCCTCGTGCAGGCGGGCAAGAAGAACTAGGAACAATTCCTTACCGGGTCGGTTGCTTTCTGGCCGACCCGGTGCTATAATATAACATAATATGGTATGAAACTGAAAGCATTGATGGGCAGATGACGAACGAGACACAACTCAAACGCTGGATTACATACATAAGCTTCACATTCTCGATGGTCGCCAACATCATCGGGCTCATCGCGAGCAGGGGCACGCCGTCCATGTTCGCCACCGCAGTTTTCTTCTTGGTCCACGTGCTGGCATTCCTGATTTTCTGCGTCTGGAAAAAGATGCAGGACATCTACCTGCGCTACGTCCTCATCATCTTCATGATGACGCTCTTTCCCTTCATCCTCTGGACCACGCCCAAGCCCCAGCAGGCGACGCTCTACGTCTTCATCATCCCCAGCTTCTACGCCATATCGATGCGAAGGAAGAGGGACGTCATCCTGCCGTTCATAAACGGCATCATCATGGCCGTCATCATCTACCTCAAGATCAACATCCTCTATGCCGTGGTGTTCCTGACGGTCTTCACGTTCAGCATATTCATGCTGTCGCTCTTCTCCACGACCCTCTTCGACAATTTCGCCGAGCTGGAGAAGGCCTACGCCATCATCACCGACATGGCCAGGAAGGATAGGCTGACCGGCATATACAATCGGGTTGGACTGGAAAATGCCTTGAAGGGCCGGGAGAAGGACCCCTGCTACGCCATCATGCTGGACATAGACTTCTTCAAGCAGGTCAACGACACCTACGGACACGAGGCAGGGGACAACATCCTCTTCCTCATGGGAGGCATACTGCACAAGTTCACGAGCAGGGACTTCATGGTTTCGCGCCGGGGTGGGGAGGAATTCCTGCTCTACTCGTTCAAGGGCTACGAGGAGACGATGGACATCATGGACGACATATATGCGGAGGTGGAAAAAACGCTCCTCATCGGGAAGGAGCACGTGCACATCAGCGCGGGAATCAGCGGCAGGGGATTTGTTTCGGAAGAGCTTGTTGCCGACGCGGACAGGAAGCTCTACCATTCCAAGCAGACGGGAAGGAACAGGATAACATCCCAGCTGCCATAGGATGCACAAAGATACAAGTGCGTTTTAAGGAAATTCTGCCGATAAAAGCATAAGGCGAACTGTAGGCCGGCCGCAACGGGACAACGTCAAGGCTGTTTCCGCCTATCAACATGGAAAAGGGGAGAAGTATGAGCGATCCTTCAAATACAGAAAGCGAACTTGACCAGTATGGCGTATGGGTCAAGAAAGAGGTCCAGAGCGAAAAAAGCGAGGGCCTTCCTGCGACAGGCGGGGACGCCCCTTCCACGGAAGAATCCGGTGGCGACAAGACTGAAACTGACCCAAGCGACGCAGAGGCCCACTTAGGCAGCGGCGAAACGGTCGAGGTTTCCGCCGATCCTGCCGACTCGGAAGAAATTTCCCTGGACGACTTCTTTTCTGGCGGCGACCCGTCCAGTTCTGCCGGGAGCGGCGAGAGCAAAATGGCCACGTCGGACTTCAATGCCTCGTCAGCAGGCGATGGCGAAATTTCGTTGGACTCCTTCTTTGACGAGGGCCCATCTTCATTCGCCGCCGACGTACAGACGGAAGAGATCGAGATAAACGACGAGGAGCCGCTCGACATAGACCTGGAATTCGATGACAGCGTTGAAGTCAAAATGGAAGAAGAGGGAGCCGGAGAAACGGACTTCACCTTTGACGACATAACGGACGAAAGTTCCTCCGGTTCCAGCGACGGTGCGGACGGAACGGAAAGCGTAAACTTCGACGACTTCTTCTCAGACTCCGACTCCACTCCGATTCCCACCATTGAGGAAGGGGCGGACGGCAATGCGAGTCCCGAATCCCCCAGCTTCGACGGCATATTCAACAGTATGGAAGGCAGCGGACAGGACGAAGGCAAAGCCTCCGCCACCTCCGACGAGATGGAAAGCGTGGACCTGGATGCGTTCGACGGCCCCTCTGGCGATGCGGCCCCGACAAAGGCAGCCGCGGCAGCTTCCGATTCCAGCACGGAGGAAGTTGACCTTTCGGACTTTGGAGTTGACGGTTCCGACGACAGCATGGGCGGTGTAAAAAACGGTGCCGATGATGACGAGGAAGAAGAGGATATAAAGACCAACTTCGACATTTCCGTGTCGTCCGACGACGACATAGGCGGAGAAAGCGAAGACAGCAATGCCTCAGACGCGACAGGCGAGGAAATCTCCATAGTCCAGGACGAAAAGGCATCCGCCCCCAAGGTCGAAGACAAGGGCCCCGTTCCTGCCGGAGCGCAGGATGAGGACTTCGATGTGGATTCCCTGCTGGATTCTATCGAAGACGAAAGCGGCGAACCCGTTTCCATAGGGGATTCGACTGCAGACGACAAGGAGGCCCACTCCCCTCTTGAACAGCCTTCGGCGGCCGATGATACTGTAGACAGGCAGCAGGCGGAAACGATTTCTGAGGGAACAGCCGACCAGCCGGAGGAAGCTCCTGCCCCATTTGACCAGGTGGAAACAGGTGTCGCAGAGGACAGCCAGCCGGAGGAAACGGCTTCCGATGGAGCCGCCGGCTTGCCGGAAGAAGGCATAGAAACAGCAGAGCTTGACCTTCCGGAGCTTGAGGACGATTCTGCCGTTGAGGCGGATGCTGAAAATGCAAAGCTGGACCTTCCCGAAATAGAGGAAATAGGCGTCATCGACACAGATGACATCGAGAAGGAAGAGGCATCTTTGGACCTTCCCGACATAGAGGATGAGGCCGAAAGCACAACGGATCTGGAACTTCCAGAAATCGAGGACTCCATCGAGGTCGTGGCCGAAGGCGAAAGCGTGCCGGAGCTTGAGCCCACGGAAACCGAGGACTCCATCGAGGTCGTGGCCGACACAGACCAAGCACAGGAAGGAACGGACTTCATCCCGGTTCCCGTCGCTGTTTCTGAAGAATCTGCAGGGGAAGAAAAAGAAAGCCTTGCAAGGAATGAAGAAATAGATTATTCTTATAGTAGGAACAATAACGAAGATACAATTGAAGGCGAAGCCGAAATTGACGAGGAAGATATGGAAGGAATAAACGAAGTTTTAAAGCAGATTGCAGATGAAGTGTCTAGCCTTAGGGAGGAAATCCAAGGCCTTAGGAACGAAGTTGACCTCATAAAGAAGAATGTGGGAATCGATTCCGATGCGACCGAAAACACGGAGCTGGAGGCTGAAGCTTCAGAGGACGATGACCTCATCCCCATTCCTTCCGGTGAGGGAGCTGAGTCCAACTTCTTCAGCGACGACGAAATGGACGACGTTGCCCTTGATGGCAGCGAGCTCAACAACATCCTTGGCAACGCCGAACTTTCAGAGGAACATGCCGAAAGCATCCAGCCGGAAGTGGTGGAAGAGCCGGTCCAGCCCGTACAGGAAGAAGAGGTGGCAGACGTGTCCAAGGCATTGTCCGAGCCGCTTCCCCCGCCCGTTGAAAACAGCAACGATGATCTTATGAACGATGACGTCGCACTTTCCCCGGATGAATTGGGCGGCATATTCAATACTGCGGACGTAACCGAGGAGGCGGCAGCATCAGTAACCGGTGAACCGGTAGAAACTATCGAGACAACAGAAACTGAAGAATCCTCCGAACCGTCAGAAGCCGCAGAAACAGAAAATGTGGAAACGGTGGAAGACGCTGCCGCAGAGGAAATCATATCCGAAGAAGCCGCTCCAGAGACGGCTGAGGCAGTCGAAGAGGCAGAGGAAACGGTGGAGCCCGTCCTGGAGGACGAGTCCGAAGCGGAGGCGACCGAAGAAGAGCTTTCTGTTCCCGTTGTTGAGGAGGCCGTTGAGCCAGAGACGGAAGAAGAAGATATCGATCTGCTTCCCGTGGACGAAGCCGCCGGAGAGGTGGAGGACGTCACGGAGGCTTCCACCGAAGAGGAAGTGGCCAGCCAGGAGGAAAGTTCCGAGCCGGAGGAGGAAGTTGTTCCGGTTGATGAAGACGTATCCCGGTCTGCTCCTGATGCAGGCAGCTTCGACGAGGAGCAGCCTCTGACCGAAGAGAACATCAACTACCTTGAAAGCGAAGAAGCTCCCGTCATGGAGGAAATCCCCGCTGAAGAGCCTCCTGCCGATGTGGAGGAAGCGCCCGTTGAAGAGGAAACGGCTGTCGAGGAGGCTGCCGAAGCTCTTGACACAGAATCTCCCGCTGAAGAGGAGGCAGCCATTGCGGAGGCTTCCGAGGATGAGGACGGGGAGGCTGGCATAAGCGAAGAGCCCGTGGAAGATGTCTTCAACGACTGGGACGACAGTTCCGCAAACGCAGAGGATGAGGCCGAGGACACCGAGGATGTGACGCTCACGGATGTTACTCCCGTCAGCGACGAGGACGCTACGTTCGAGGCAGACGATTCGGAGACGGCCGAGCAGCAGGACGAAGCAGCCGTGCAGGATGGCGAGGGCGTGAGCATTCCTGAGAACATGAAGGATGAAATCAAGTCCGTCCTTTCCTACATGGACCAGCTGCTGGAAAGCCTGCCGGAGGAGAAGATTTCCCAGTTCGCCAAGTCCGAGGAGTTCAACACCTATAAGAAACTCTTCAAGGAGCTTGGCCTGGCCTAATGGCAATTGTCTTTACGAAATCCGCAAACGGCGAAGCGACTTGCACATGCAATTCAATTCGAATTCATTCGGCTTACAACCCAAGTCAGGAAGCCCTGCGGTTCGTACAGAGCATAAAATGCGACTTCGAGCCCGGATACATCATGATGACTGGTCCGGGCCTTTCCTATACCGCCGTATACATACGGAAGCTCTTTCCCTGTACAAAGATTGTCGCCCTCCACTACGCCAGAGAATTCCAGGTGACGGAAAAGCTCTGGGACATGAGTTTTTACTATTCCGAAAGCGGCATTCCCCTTTCAGAACAGCTGTTTTCATACATGGGGGAAGAAGGCATCACAAGTTGCCTCTTCCTTTCATGGAAACCTTCGGAAGACGCCTTCCCCGATGAATCAAAAAAGTGTTGGTCCGAAATCCGTTCCGCAGTCATAAAGAGCAGGAACGTGCTTGCAACGAGAAGTTTCTTTGCCAAACGATGGGTCAAGAACGCAATCCGCTTCTCGCTTTTCGTAAACGAAAGCCGTTACTTCCAAAAGGGAACAGCCCCCATCGTCGTCTGCGCGAGCGGCCCCAGCCTTGAAAGTTCCATCCCCTTCATCCAGGAGCACCGCAACAAGTTCTTCCTCATGGCGGCTTCCTCTGCCCTGCTCCCGTTGGTCCACCGGGGAATAGTCCCCGACCTCTGCATAAGCTGCGACGGAGGCTACTGGGCAAAACGCCACATCTCCTTCGCACTGAAGCAACACCAGGACATTCCCCTAGCCATGTCCTCGGAGTCGGCAATTTACATGAGCCTGTTTGAAGAAACGGCCGTCGTTCCGCTGGGCTATGGAGATGGAATCTCGGAATCCTTCCTAAAGGAGTTCGACATGCCGTCCACACGGGCCTACAGGAACGGTACGGTCAGCGGGACGGCAGCCCTTTTGGCCCTTTCGTTGACCAACGGGAACGTCTACTTCTGCGGGCTAGACCTGGCCCCGTCAAAGGGAGCATCCCACACCAGGCCAAACGAGCTGGAAATAGACGACAGCCTCACGGACAACAGGCTCAGGACTGCGGAAACAAGGCTGGCCCCGTCAAGTTTCCCCTCCCCTTCCCTCAACATATACCGGAACTGGTTTGCCTCCAGTTCCTTCGGGGAACGGCTGTACAGGCTCAGCGACCACTACACCTACCAGAACAACCTGGGGGAAGTCCGCGACGTGAACTGGGAATTCTTCAAGGAACACGAATCAAAAGAAGCCCCCATCATGCCCATGAGCTTCCCCTCTACAAAGAAGCTGGCCTTTGAAAAACGCCTCGGCAAGATACGGGACGCCATAGACAGGAACCTCGGCAATCCTGACTGGATACGGGAGGCAGTTCCGGCAGACTACATCGTCTACCAGAGGAGCATCGGGATGCCCGGAGAGGCAGAGGCCCTCAAAAAGCTCCAGGCCGACATCCAGTCATTTCACAAGGACATCCAGAGGGCCTTTTCATAAGGAGGCGGGATGATATATTCCTCAGCCATACAGTCAAAAAACGGGCTCGACGTCCCCCTCTTTACAAACGGGAAGCCGATGCACTCAAAGTACAGGCCGGAAGAGGAGCTGATCCTGGCCGACGGATCTGTGAAGGAAGGTTTCTTCCTCATCGGCGGCATAGGGGCAGGCTACCACATCGCAAACCTCGCACGGCAACTGGACAACTACTTCATAATCGCATTCGAAGCCGACGGGGAAAGCCTGGAATTCTGCAAACGGTTCAAGACGGTCCAGACACTGTTGCAGAATCCCCAGGTTCTGCTGTGCACGGCCGCAGACCTGCATGATACCGTCGCCCAGCGCTATATCCCCGCCCTCTACGGGGACTTCCACTGCCTTTTCCAACGGGCATGGCAAAAGGAAAAAGAACCCGTATGCGCATCCCTTGAAGGAACCCTTGCGGATACGCTGAAGGCCGTCAGCGCGGATTTTTCGGTGCAGTCGCACTTTGGCAAAATCTGGATGCACAACATACTCGTGAACCTGCGCACCATGACGTTCCATCCGGTCCCGTCGCTTGAAGAGCACGTGCTGGACAAGTGCGCGGCCGTAATAGCGGCAGGCCCCAGCCTTGACAGGTCCATAGAGCTGCTGAAAGAGCGGCGGGAGGATTTCTTCATCATAGCCACGGATACGGCGACCGGCCCCCTGTACCGGAACGGAGTGGAACCAGACGCCATCGTAAGCGTGGATGCCCAAAGCGTTTCACAGGAACATTTCTACCCCATTCCATCCGCCGAGGGCCCCACGGGCACGCCCACCGTATTCCTGGACCTCTGCAGTTCCCCTTCCTGCGTCAGGCTACTTGAAGGAAAGGGCATACGGCCCGTATTCTTCCACTCGGGCCACCCCCTCTCCCGCCTGGCCGCAGAACAGCTTCCCCTCATGCAGGTTGAAACGGGGGCCGGCACAGTCACCATAGCGGCGGCGGACATAGCACGGCAGCTGGGATTCGCCAGGATCCGCCTCTTTGGGGCCGACTTTTCCTACAGCCGCGGCAAGCCCTATACAAAGGGAACCTACCTTGACGGACGTTTCGGCAGCTGGAGCGGCAGGCTTTTTCCCGCCGAGCAGCAGTTTTCCACCCTCATGTACCGGACGGCACTCAAAAAAATCGGGAAGGACGTGTACAGCAGTGAAGTCCTGGAAGGATACGGCAAAAGCCTTGAGCGTTGGCAAGAAAAGCATGGCTACATGAAAAAACGTGATGAACTGCGCAGTCAGAATGCCGAAAAAAGAAGGGGGGACTTTTTTCCACCTTTTGATTTCAAAGGTTTTATGAAAAAATGCTTGTGCGACCTAGGACAGAGTGACGACATTTCGGCCTTATGCTCATCAAAGGCCTTCTACGCGTTCATACCCTACATGGCCTATTTGAGGCAACATGGCGAAGAAGGGGTAAAGGCAGGGGGAACTTTGGAACTGTATAAGGCGGCCTATGGTTTTGCAAGCAGTTTTGCCAGTGGGGATATATGAATAACAAAAAGAGCACTTCGTTCGCCTCTTTCATCTGCGCGGCCTATCTAGTCACGGTAGTAGTTTTCATAGCGTCAGTCGGCATGGACATATCAAAGGGCAAGGCGGACGCAGAACGGCGGTTCAGAAAGCTCACGAGCGCAACATCACAAAGCCTGAAAGAAAATGTCGTACGGAGCGAGTCCTTCTACAATGCTTTCCTAAAGGCGCTGGGAAACGTCTCGGACATGGCGGGAATCCAGATTTCAGACCAGCATGGACTCGTCATTTCCTATCCGAACGACCTCGGGGAAGACGGAGAAAGCCTTCCTGGCGTCATTGTGGAACCATACAGGAAGCGTACGAAACTGAACGACAAGAATGGACAGGAGGTGACACTGACGGCGGCGATATACCAGCTGAACCCGTCAGACCTCTACAACAAGCTGCGACTCACATTCCTTGCCGTCCTGGCCGAAACCTTGGTCTGCATGCTCTACCTCATCTACATGAGCCTCTACGGAAAGGCGGAGGCCACGGAGCTGGATACAGCTGCCGAGCTGGATGAAGGAGACGGAGAGGAAGTCTCCAATTCAACCAATGGATATGGAGCACAGGCATCTCCCCCAAGGGAAGTCGCAGCTGCTCCAGTGCAGATGGCACAGTCGGTGGCGACCATGATGGCGCAGGACGAAGAGGTTGACGGCTACGAGAACGAAGGCTTCAGGAACTATGAACTGACGCAGGAAGAGTACGACGGACTCCTTTCCGACGACATTGAAGTCGGGACGGATGACGAATATGAAGATGACGACGGCGACGATCTGGATGACGATCTGGATATTGAAGAACTGGACGAAGAAAACGCCACGGGGGACACAATCGTAGCGCAGGAAAGCGCAGCAAACGCCGAGGACGACGACAGACTGTTCAACGATATCGACGACGAAGACCTTCTTGGCGACGATTCTGACGAACCGTCCTTCCTTCCTCCAGACGATTCGGGTGACGACGACCGTATGGGTGACGATCCTGACGAACCGTCCTTCCTTCCATCAGACGATTCGGGTGGCGACGACCTTATAGGCGATGATCCTGACGAACCGTCCTTCCTTCCTCCAGACGATTCGGGTGACGACGATGACACCATCGAAGATATTGAAGAAAAAAAGACAGCTGCGGACACGGAAAGGACCTTCCAAGCCGACCCTCCTGCGGACAGCGACGACGATCTGCTTCAGGGCATAGATGACGAGGATGACACTGACGACCTGCTGGATGATGCCGATACAGATGCAGCTGACGCTTCCACACCAGAGGCAGTGACGGAACGGGCCCCGGCTCCAGAGGCCCCAGCTTCCGAAGAAGATGATACCCTCTTGGACGAAGATGAAAGTACGCTCGACATGGATTTCCCAGCCGAGGAGGAGTCCGAACCCACCTCGGAAGAGGCAACGGTCCTTGAACCATCGGACGGCAGGGTATCCGATTCGGAAGACGACCTGCTCTTGGACGAAAATGAAAGCACGCCCGAGATGGATGTTCCATCCGTGGAGGACGATGCATCCGCCTCGGAAGGGGCAACGGCCCTGGATGAAGAAGAGGATGTGCCGCTCCGCGAAATTCCAGCTATAGACGACAGCATTCTTGATGACACCGACGACCTCAAGGCTGATGGCGATGAAGATGATGAGGATGAGGACGCTGACAAGGATGATGGCGATGCGGACGAACAGCTTCTTGACAAGACAGAAGAAGATGATGAGGACGCCGATCTTTTAAGCGAGGAAACTCCCGACGCAACAAAGGCCGCCGTCGAACCAGCATCCGAGGTGGAGCAGCCCAGCAACTCCGTACCGGCACCGATGGCTCCCGCACCAGCAGCAACAGAAGCAACATCGACCCCCGCCGAACCTGCACCGACCACTGTAGAAGAGCCGACTATCGCCGCAGAAGAGGCCGTCCAGGAAGCAATGGAGCCTACCGCTCCTGTTGAAGCTGCCGCCAGCGAGAAGGAATTCCCCTCCGCGTCCGAGCCGGAACTGGATGCGGCAGTTGAAGAAGATGACGACATCCTGTTCGACGAGGAAGTCCCCGACGCAACGGAGGCTGCCGTCGAACCAGCATCCGAGGTGGAGCAGCCCAGCAACTTCGCACCGGCACCGATAGAACCCTCTCCGGATACAGCAACAGAAGAATCCACAACAGAAACTGAAGAACCTGCCCCGGCACCTGCCGAATCCGCGCCAGTTCCCGCCGCCGAGCCGGAGCCCGCTCCCACGCAGGAGGAAGCCCCCGCTCCCAAGGCCGCTGCCCCCGCGCCTGCACAAGAAGCTGCCCCCGCACAGGAGCAGCCCGTCCCCCTGCCGACGCCTGCTGTACCCGCAGGTCCCACCGGCCTCTATTCAGACCGGACGGGCTTCGGGTGGGAATCCTACATGCTGCCCCGCGTAGACAACGAGATCCTCCGCTGCACCAAGTCCAACCAGGACATATCCGTCGTTTCCGTCAGGATCGACGGCATAGACTGGACAAAGGACGAAGGCAAGGCCGTCTGCAACAGCGTGAAGGGGCTCATCAACTCACCAGACTTGATATTTGAAAAAGGCGATGATGCCTTCACCGCTGCTCTCCCGGATACAAACGTAAACGAAGCCATCACGCTGGCAGAAGAGTTGTATAATTCTATAGATGAAATCCTCGCCCAATACGGAAGCGACGCAGCGCTCGGCATAGGCATTTCATCCCGCTCGCTCAGGATGATTTCGGGAGAAAGGCTTGCAAACGAGGCAGAAGTCGCCTTGAACCACGCGATGGAAGATGAAAGCTCTCCCATCGTTGCCTTCAAGGTGGATCCGCAGAAATACCGGAAGTTCCTTGCCGCCCAGGCTGAGCAGGAAAGTGAGGAAGCACAGGGCACGACTCGCTGAACCATAGTGTTGGAGCCGCCGTGCTACATTGCCGGAGCAGCAGCTCTGCCACAGTGTTTGACCGGCAGGATTCCCCTGTCAGCGTTCGCATATCACGGTGCCAGGCCTCCCTACCGGGACCTGTCCACTGGAACATCAAACCACTTGTAAAAGCCTCCATTTCATTGTATTATATGCTGGTTTGAAGCGATTTTTACCTAGGACACTCTTTTTTTCCCTCAGCTTCCTCCTCTTTTTTTCCTGCGAAACCGTGCAGCACGCACAGGAAGAGGGCCGGCTTCCCGCCGAGGCAACGATTGCCGAGCTTGAGGATTTGTCAGCCCAGTCCCAGTTGGAGTTTGTCCTCGCCTCGCCCTACATCGAGGACCCCGACAGCTTTGAAGATGGGACTCCCATCGCGACAGCCGGCAATCCCTACCCCGGCGCGGACACCCTGCTCATCTCCTTTGCGGGCGACCTGATGGCCCACAACGAGCTGTGGAAGCACACCAACGACTACGACAAGATGTATGACGACGTGCGTGAGATGCTGACCGCATCCGACCTTTCCCTTGCCAACATGGAGACCCCGGTAGACGCAAAGAAGCCCTTCTCCACCTACCCCTCCTTCAACGTACACCCGGACTATGCGGACGCTGCGGTCAGGGCGGGATTCAACCTGTTCAGCCTGTCCAACAACCACACCAATGACAAGGGGTTTGAGGGAATACAGGAAACGGAAGCCTACTTCTCCGCGCTTGCGGATCGCACAAATGAAGGCCCCCGTCCAGTGCACTATTCGGGCCTCAAGGATGGAAAGGATGCGGATTTTTCCTACGCCTACTTTGAATACAAGGGCTGGAAAATTCTCTTCCTCGCCGTCACGGAAATCCTGAACAGTGGGGATAGTAAAGACTACATCAACTTCATAAAGCAGGACACGGCCTCGAGGATGAAGTTCACGGAATACGTCGGGCAGCTTAGGGAAGACAATCCCTGCGACCTGTTCATTCTGTCCGTCCACTGTGGCGAACCCGAATACATCCTTACGATTGCAAAGGAGCAGCTGAATTTCTACCATAATCTCCTTGAAAAAGGAGTGGATGTCGTTTGGGCCAACCACCCCCACGTCGCACGCGACTGGGAAGTTGTAGTGGACAAGGAGAGGCAGCTGCCTGCAAAGATGGTATTCTATTCGCAGGGCAACACGATAAGCGGACAAAGGAGAAGTCCATCCTTCGACTTCCCTACCCTCGTTCGGGAATATACCGGGGATGGATACATAACCCAGGTACGATTTCTACGGGACGAAACGGGAATCCGGATTGTCAGCGTCAATCCAGTGTTGATAACCACTTACATAACGACAGAACGGTTCTTCCAGATAAAGAAGATTACCGACGATTTCATAGCCGAGTTGAAAAAGAACGGCCGCGACAAATGGGCCAAATACCTTGAATCCAGGCGAAAACTGATGAAGCAAATAAAAGGAAAACTGATATGGCAATAGACTACAAGAGCCTGCCGGTATACGCGCAGAAGCAGAGGATCCTTGACACACTCAAGGACAACCAAGTAATCGTCGTGCAAAGCCCCACGGGATCGGGCAAGACGACCCAGCTCCCCGTCATTCTCTATGAGGCGGGCTATGCGGAGGGTGGCGTCATCGCCGTCACCCAGCCGCGCCGCATCGCAGCCCTGAGTGTCAGCGAATTCATCTCCAAGCAGCTCCACACCCGTTACCCCGGGTTGGTAGGCTACAAGATGCGCTTCGAGGACAAGACGGACGAGACGACAAAGATCAAAATTATGACCGACGGCATCCTGCTTCAGGAGATGAAGCTTGACCCCTGGATGAAGAAGTATTCGGTCATCATCGTCGATGAAGCTCACGAGCGCAGCCTGAACATCGACTTCGTACTGGGACTCTTAAAGCGGGTATTGCAGGCACGGAGAGACTTCAAGGTCATCGTCAGCTCGGCGACGATGAACGCGGAGGCATTCAGCAACTACTTCGGCGGATGCCCCATTGTCACGATAGAGACGCAGGTATTCCCGGTGACGACAGTATACGACCCGCCCGCAGTCGCGGCAAGCACCGCGGGGGACAGCGCGGAAGAGGCACTGCTGGATAAAATCGAGGAGACCGTGGACCGCGTGTTGGACAACCACGAAGACGGAGACATTCTCATTTTCCTGCCCGGAGAGAAGGTCATAAAGGATTGCATGCAGCGGCTCTACGATGCGCCCTTCCATTCAAAGATACACATCGTTCCCCTCTATGGCCGTCTTCCCAAGGAGGAGCAGGAGAAAGTCTTTGACAAAGCACCCTTCGGGAAGAAAAAGGTCGTCATCTCCACGAACATTGCGGAAACATCAGTCACGATAGACGGCATCACGACAGTCATTGACCCGGGCCTTGCAAAGCTGAACTTCTACAGTCCCCGCACCTTCACGTCCAGCCTCGTGGAATCACCCATCAGCAAGGCGAGCTGCAAGCAGCGGCTGGGACGGGCTGGCCGCACCAGACCGGGAACCTGCTACCGCCTGTACACGCGGAAGGACTTTGAATCGCGGCAGGAATATACGACCGAAGAAATCTACCGCACCGACTTGAGCGAAGTCGTCCTCAGGATGGCTGAGCTGGGCATTACGGACTTCGATCAGTTCGACTTCATCTCGCCCCCGCAGCACGAGGGGCTTCTGGGCGCGGTGGAGACACTGAACATGCTCAAGGCCCTTGAGCCGGACGGCTCGCTCAGCAAGATAGGCAAGCTGATGGTCGAATTTCCGCTGGAGCCGAGGATCAGCCGCATCATCGTGGAAAGCATACTGTACTACCCCGATGTATTGGAGGAGATACTCACCGCTTGTTCATTCCTTTCCGCGCAGAATCCCTTCGTCCTTCCGGTCGGAGAGGAGATGGATGCCCGCAAGGCACACCACGCATTCAACGACATACAGGGCGACTTCATCAGCTACGTCAAGCTTTTCCGCACCTATATGTCCGTAACCAACAAAGAACGCTTCTGCAAGAACAGCTACCTGGACGAGAAGGTGATGGCGGAAATTCTGAACATCAAGCTGCAGCTGGAGCAGATTGTCTCCGAGCGGCTGCAGATGCCGATTACCGGCGGGGGCAACATGGACGACTACCTCTGCTGTATTGCGGCAGGCATGATTCAGTTCGTCTGTATCCGCGATGGACGAGAAAGCTACCGGAGCTTGACCACCGACCACATCACGATACACCCGGGCAGTTCCATGTTCCGCACGAGCCCCCTCTATATCGTTGCAGGCGAAATAGTACGCACCAGCCGTATGTTCGCCATGTCCGTCTCTCCCCTCACGCGGAACCTGATACACAAGGTTGACCCCGACCTGGAGGACAAGCTTTCCAAGATGCGGGACAAAAAAGGCCGCCTGCTCAAGGACTGGCCGGAGGAGAAAGCGAAGGACAAAAAGGATAAAAAAGACCGCAAGGACAAGGACGGAAAGAAATCCGCCGGCAGGAGCGAGAAAGCCCCGGAGCCGGTATCATCCGATGCGATTTTCTTTGGCGGCCAGCAGTTCGTCATGGAAAAAATCAAGGGTCGCAAGACCGCTATTCTTCCCCTGTCCAACCTGCAGATGGCCCTCCATACGGAGCAGAACGAGGCCACGATGAAGCAGCTCAAGGGACTACGCGCTACCATCGTCACGAGAGGAGGCTACAGCTTGATGCCGCAGGAAAAGATGGACGTGATAATCACGGCGGCAAAGACACTGAACCTGAACCCGCTGGAAGAAGGAGCATGGCAGCGCAAGCTCAACGTCAACGTGCGCGAGGAAGAGAACATGAAAAAGCTCGTCCACAGCCTGGACTGCGTCATGCGAGTCGCCGTCGCCAAGGAAAGCTCAAAGACGCTCGGATTCGTCACGCTCTACACGAACGGGAACGGCTCCTACTGGTACAAAGTCTCAAAGGGATTCCTCAGCGCTGTCAACGAGAACCTCGCCTCGCTGGAAAAGCTGATTGACGACGCGAACAACTCACCGCTTGACAAGAGCGAGAAGGAGAGAATCAGCATGATGTACCGCCTGGTCAATTCGCTCTACGAGACGCTGTAAGAGTAGGTAGTAAAAAAGAACGGCGATACACAACGCAGGCGCCAGTACGAACTTCAAGGCAGCAGGTGTGTAGTGTTGTTGTGTCGTGGACTTTTGCACTGACTCGACACACTCCCAAGGTATAACGAAGGGGACGACTCCGGCAGTATTGGAGCCGTCCTTTTTTATTCTCCTCCCTGCTCCGTGATTTTATCTTTATATGTGTCCAATAGCTCCCGCGAGTATTCCTTTTTCATGTCGGATTCCCTGACGATTTTCCATAATGCGGCGGCAGCTTTCAGCCGCTCGCCAAAGGCAGCTGTCGCATCGTCCGCACAGAAGTCCTTCACGAACTTGTTCCACTGGAGCGCAGACTTGTCATAGCGGGCATAGGTCTTTTTCCCGCAGTAGACATCGAGCAGATCGCCGAGGGTAAAAGCCTCATCACCGTTCTCTTTAACCGCCTTTACAGTTGCGACCATATCCACGTTGAATTTGAAGGGCTTTTTGCCGGTCTGCTCTTCAAAGAATGCCCTGAACCTGTTGCCAAACGTAAAGCCACATTCAATAAGCCCCGTGGCGGGAGTCAGTTCAGTGGCGGTGGGCTTCTTTTTGCGAGGAGGCCTCTTCTCCGGCAGAATCTTCTCCCCGCGGAAATACGCCTCAATGACTCCGTTCAGCTCTATCTTGCCGCCATCGCTCTTGAGACCATGCGCTTTGCATATCTGAATCAAATCCTCACGGTACCAGTAATATCTGCTGAATTCCGCAAAGTCCGTGATGCTGTCAAATTCCGGTCGTCTGTCGCTCATACAAAACAAAAAAAGGGCCGGTCGTAAAAGCCAAAACTTTTGCAACCGACCCGGTATGACATTAGAAATCAGTCTACTTGCTCAGCAAGGCGGCAAGCTTGTCAGCGGTGAAGCCCAAGTACTCGGCAACCTTACCGGCAGGACCAGACTCGCCGAAGCGATCAATCGTAAAGAGATCGGACTTCTTCGCATATCCTTCCCATCCGGCGCGGACCCCGGCCTCAGCGACGACAACGCGCTTGGCACCACCGAGAATCTTGTTCCTGAAGGCATCATCGGCATCGTCAAAGGCGTTCTTGTCGAACACGGAGACGACACGGACAGTCTTGCCCTTCACGAGCTTGGCAGCATCAAGGGCAAGGTTGACCTCGGAACCGGTCGCCAGCACGGTGACATCGGGCGTATCCGCCCCCTTCTGGACGACATAGGCTCCCTTGCGGGCATCGGCCTTCCAGTCACCCTCCTTTGCATACACGGTGAGCTTCTGGCGGCTGAACGCCATGCAGACGGGATGATCCTTGCTCTCCAAGGCCATCTCCCATGCCAGCTGGGACTCCTCGGCATCACCGGGGCGCAGGACCTGCACGTTCGGGATAATGCGGAGGGAAGAAATCGTCTCAATCGGCTGGTGGGTCGGTCCATCCTCACCAACGTAAATCGAATCATGCGTAAAGATGTAGATGTTCGGAATCTTGCTCAAGGCCGCCACGCGGAGGGAACCGCGGAGGTAGTCAGAGAAGACGAGGAATGTCGCGCCGAACGCCCTGAGTCCTCCGTGCAGGTTGATTCCGCTCATCACCTGGCTCATGCCGAACTCGCGGATACCGTACTCAATCGTGCGGCCTTTCTGGTTGTCCGCGCTGTAGGTACCGTCATCGTTGTTGAGCTTGGTCTTGTTCGGTCCCTGCAGGTCTGCGGAGCCTCCGACCAGCCACTTGTAGCGGTCGGCCATGCAGTTCAATGACTTGCCGGACGCATCGCGGGTCGCAAGTCCGTCACCGACCTTGTAGGACGGGGCTGCGGCATCTCCAGTCTGCTTGCAATTCCAGTAATCATCCCAAAGCTTGGCAAGCTCGGGGTTCTCCTTGGACCAGTCGGCGAACTTCTTCTTCCAGTCCTCCTCTGCCTTGGCAAAGTCCTTGCGCCGCTCCTCAAAGTACTTGTAAGCTTCGGGAACGACATAGAACTGCTGGTCAGCGGGAAGTCCCAAGGTCTTCTTGGCTTCGGCACAACCGGCCTCTCCGAGGGGAGCACCGTGCACGTCAGCAGTTCCCTGCTTGGGCGCACCCTTTCCGATAACGGACTTGAGGATGATGAGAGAAGGCTTCTTGGTCTCGTTCTTCGCCATGTTCACGAGATCCGCGATTTCTTGCGCATTGTACATGGATCCGCGCAGAACCTGCCAGCCGTAAGCCTCATAGCGCTTCTGGATGTCATCGGTGAAGGTAATTTCAGTATTTCCGTCGATCGAAATCTTGTTCTCGTCATAGAAGACAATCAGTTTGCCCAGATGCAGGTTTCCGGCCAATGATGAGGCCTCGGAGGAAACGCCCTCCTCCAGGCAGCCCTCACCCACGAGCGAGTAGGTATAGTGGTCAACAATCTTGTGCTTGGGCGTGTTGAAGCGAGCCGCAAGCATGGACTCTGCGATTGCCATTCCGACGGAAAGAGCGATTCCCTGACCGAGGGGGCCTGACGTGGCCTCAACGCCATCGGTAATCCCCACCTCGGGGTGTCCCGGGCATTTGGAGCCGACCTGACGGAAGCTCTTGATGTCATCCATGCTGACCTTGTAACCCGCAAGGTGCAGAATCGAATACAACAGCATTGAACCATGCCCTGCCGACAGGATAAAGCGGTCGCGGTCAACCCACTTACTGTCGGCGGGATTGTGCTTCATGATCTCGCCATACAGAACAGCGGCAAGCTCCGCCGCACCGAGCGGCAGACCGGGATGCCCGGAATTCGCCTTCTGGATTGCATCCATAGACAGGCTGCGGATAGAAAGGGAAACAGCCCCGATTGCTTTTGTGTCCATACCCATAAACTCCTAATATGTGTGTTATCGTACTTTTACGGTATAAATCAAATTAATATCCAATATTACAGCGAGATTGAATTTTTTTCAAGATAAATTGGAACAAATCGATGCGGGGATTTATAGGGATTTTTACCCATTTAAACAAAAGAAAAGCGCCGCCAGGTCCGGCCCGGCTGCGCCGGTCCCGTCCGGTTTAAACAAAAAAAAGCCGGCGGCCACCTACTTTCCCCCGTGAGGAGTATCATCGGCGCAGGGGAGCTTGACTTCCGTGTTCGGAATGGGAACG
>JAILON010000148.1 GCA_024690865.1 Treponema sp.
TATCAGGATTGGTCAGATAGGTGCCGTCATTGTTCACGATGTAGATGCGGCCCCCTGCCGAAGGCGGGGTCGTCTCGTCAATCAGCGTGGTCAGCCTGTTCAGCAGGATGTCCACGCTGACGACACCGGTGACCGTCCCGGAAGGCCCGACGATATGCCGGGAAATGCCCACGCACGGGCGGCCCGTGTCCGCGTCCACGTAGGGAACCGAATAGGCTATCCCGCCCCTGCAGGCAATGGCTTCCTTATACCAGCCGCGCTGCGAAGGATCCCAGTCCTCGGGCGGCACCCAGTTTGCGCTGTCATAGAACACTCCCCCGTTCCGCCGGGAAGTTCCCGTTCCGTAGTAAATGCCCCGCGCATAGGGAATGGAAGTCCCCATCATGTGGATGACCATGTTCAGGATTTCGCCGTCATCAGTGTATGCGGCCGTCACCGCAAAGTCCTCGACGTTGGTGACGGCCGGAACGAACTTCATCTCAATGCTGTCGGCAAGCCGCCCCGTAATGCGGGCAGTCTCTGCGGAAACATAGCGGTTCGTAATCCGCAGGGCAAGCACGGCAAAAGCCGTACAGGCGACGAAGGTTACCGCAAGGAGGGGGAGGAAGACTCCGAGAAAGAGCTTTCTGTTGTTGCGCTGCCGTTTGCGGTCCTGACTGTTCATCGTGCAAGTTCCTCCGCAATGCCCTGCAGATTCTGCGACGCAACGGAAATCCGTTCGGTCGCCCCGCTGAAGCTTTCGACCCCGGACGCTATCTGCTTGAGGGTGATCAGCATCTGCTCGCTTGCGGCAGTCTGCTGCTGGACGATCGTCGTGATGTCTCCCGCGCTGTCCGCCGTTATCTCCGAGGCGTTCTTGATGCTGCCGAAGCGCAGCTCAAGGCTCTTGGCGTTGTCCACACCCTGCTGTATCTTCTCGGTACCGCTCTCGCTCGCCAGAATGAGGGTATCGGAACTCTGCTGGATTTCCCCGATCTGCTCCTTGATCTCCCTGGTTCCGTCGATGATCCCGTTGGCAAGGCGGCGGATCTCGCTTGCGACGATGTGGAAGTTCTTGCCCGCCTCGCCTGCAGCAGACGCCTCAAGCTCCGCATTGAAGGCGATGATCTTCGCCTGGTCGGCGACCGAGTTGATGAGCGTAACGATGTTCCAGATGTTCTCTATTTTGTCGCCCAGATCCTTTATGCCTTCGATGGTCGACCGGTTGGCGGCGGAAATCTCGCGCAGGTGGCAGACGTTTTCTTCCAGGTAGGACACGCCCTCGGCAACGTCGCCGGAAGTCTTCTTTGCCACGCTGGAAACGTCCTGTATCTTGCGGGAGATGGATTCCGACAGGGCAGTGTTGTCTTCCATCGTCGCGACAATTTCCTTGACTGCCGCGGACTGGTCCTGGGCAGTCGCCGCGTTCTGCTTGGACGAGTCGGCAAGCTTGTGGGTTTCGTCCCGCAGCCGTTCGCTCGCTCCCCGCTCCTTGGCCCGCATGCGGCTCATGATGAGCGTCGTAATCGTCATGATGATGACAAAGAGGAGGAAAAAGGCAAGGGAAAGGATGTGCCGCATCTTATTGGAAAAAGCGTTGACGCTGCTGAGCGGCTTGCCGAGCACGTAGTACCAGCCGGTCGTCGGCATGACGGCAACCCGGAACACATACCTACTGCCACCGAATTTCCCTTCGACAAAGCCGTTCTTTGCCGCCAGGATCTTTTCTGCGATGTCCCGGTAGGCACCGCCTTCCACCTCCAGCATGCTGTCATCGGGGGTATAGGACTCGTGCATGAAAAACTTCCCTTCCGGGGAAAGGATGAATGATTCGTCGCCCGCGTCAGCCTTGCTGTCCGCCAGTATATTCAGCAGTTCCGTCAGCGTATAGTCAAAGGCAACGACCCCGTCGAGCCGCCCCGCCTTGTAGACCGCCTGCGACAGGGTTATGACCAGCTCGCTCGTCTGCGAGTCAGGGTAGACGTCGGAATAGTACATCCTGCCGCCCTGCTCGACCGCCCCCTTGTACCAGCCCCGGCTCGTGGGGTCATAGCTGTCGGGCAGGACAAGATTGGGCGAACTGTAGGTCTTTTTGGTCGTCAGCCCGCAGTAAAAGCCCGGCAGGTTGGGATATGCCATGGACATCTTGACGAAGACGTTCCGGTTTGCCTCGTCGTCATCGGAAAAGCCGTCCTTAAAGAACCAGGCAAGCGCCTCGGTCATCTTCATCGGGGCAACAAGCTCTTTTTCCAGCTTAAGGACGCACTCCTGCGTCTGCTCCTCCATGAGCCCGTAGGTCTGCTTCCGGGTAAAGCCGGACACCAGCTCCGCCGCGATTATCGTCGTGAGCACGAAGAAGACGGCAACCGGCGCGCCGATAGTCAGCATGGCGCGCTTGACTGCGCCTAATTCAAAAGTCCTTTTTTTTTTATGCTCCAGGGCAAGCCCTTCCCAGACCGTCTCCACGGACTCCAGGAAGGAACCCTTGAGGTCCTCGGCAAGGAAAGAAGCGGAGAAGGAATTCCTGATGAGCTGCTTGAGCTCGTTCAGGGAGAAGCCCATCTGCGTGTAGGCGTTCCAGTACTCGTCCAGCAGCTCCACACCGAAGAAGAGGGGGTCATCCGAGTTCAGCGTCACGATGATGCCCTTGTCAAAGAAGGTCTTCATCGGATGCTCGGACAGCTTGGTCACGAACTTGCGGGTAAAGACATTGCTCGTCGGGCTTACTTCCAGCGGAATCTTGCGTTCGGCAAGGGCCTTCATGAGCTTTTCGTCGTGCATGGAAGCAATGCCGTGCCCGATCCGGTCGGAATGCAGGATATCGATTGCATCCCAGACGGACTCAGGCCCCACGTCCTCGCCTGCATGGGCGACCGTGTACAGGCTGTTCTCCCGGGCCTTGTCAAACACCTTGCCGAAGAGCTTGGCGGGCCCCTTTTCCTCCGAACCGCCCAGACCGATTCCGATGATTTCGGGAATCCGGTAGGCAAGCAGAAGCTGCAGGTTCTTCTCCGCGTTCTCCATGCCAAAGGTGCGGGAAACATCGATGAGGATGCGGATGGTCCTGCCCGTCTCGGCCTTTATCTTCTGGATGTTGCGGCGGTAGATGTCCACCATCTTGCCGAAGTCGAAGCCCTTCTTGATGAATGCGCTCGGGGCCGTAAAGACCTCCGCATAGGAAACACCGTTGCGAATCAAATAGTTCTTGAGGTCTTCAAACACGCAGTCAAAGTCATCCTCGCTGTCGTACAAATCCTGCACTGCCAGGTAGGCCCGGATGAAGCCGTTGAGATCGGAGTAGCTGAAAATCTTGGCTATCTCCTGATCCGCCTGATCCTCGCTCAAGCCAGGATAGCGGCGCATGTAGAACTTACGGATGGTAGCCTTACTGATGACCGCCTCCAGATGCAGGTGCAGCTCAGCCTTGGGAACGTCCCTGAGAGCACGGACGAATTCAGCCTTGCTTATCCCGTCCGCGGACAACAGTTCGCCCGTCGGGCTTGTATTTTGCGCCCCCTTGTCCGATTTTCCTTTTGAACCCAAGTTCAGATTGATGTTCATTATATTCTCCCAATCACAGCAGGCTCGCTATCTGCCGTACGTTTTCTGACGAAGATGAAATGTTGGCCGTAAAGCTCGAGAAGTTTTCCACGCCATCCGCAATCTGCTTGAGCGTGACGAGAATCTGCTCGCTCGAAATAGAAAGCTGGCTCACGTACCCTAGGATCTCGTGCGTGCTGCTGGCCGTGTTGTCCGATGACTGCATGATGCTCTCAAAGCCGCTCTCCAGGCTCTTTGCGCTCATGTATCCGGAGTCTATCTGGCTGGTCCCCTTCTCGCTGTCCATGATAAGCGAGTCGGAAGCCCTCTGTATCTCGTTTATGCGGTCCTTTATCTCCTTTATGCTGTCGATGATGTTGTCTGACAGGCGGCGGATTTCCGTGGCAACTATATGGAAGTTTTTTCCCGCCTCACCAGAACTTGAAGCCTCCAGCTCGGCATTGAACGCGATTATCTTGGTCTGGTCGGCAACAACATTGATGATGGACACGACATCCCAGATGCCGGCTATCTTCTTGTTCAGCTCCTTAATTCCCTCTATCGTAAGCTTGTTGGTCTCCTTGATCTTGAGCAGTTCGGCCACATTGTTCTGCAGGGCCTCCCGGCCCGACATGACCGCGTCCCGGGACTGCTCCGCAAGGCCCGTGACATGCTTGACCTTCTCGCTGATGTTGCCCGCAAGTTCCGTGGAATCCTGCATGGTGGCGACAATTTCCTTGACGGCAGCGGACTGGTCATGGCTTGCGGCATCCGACTCCTTGGTCGCAACGGCAAGGCTCTGGGTTTCCTTGAACAGGGTTTCGCTTATCTTCCGCTCCGTGCTTTGAATCCGCTTGATGAGGAGGGAGAAGGCCACGTAGCACACAAAGTAGTTCAAGGCCGCCCCTATGACGCTATAGAGTATGAACTTGGGGAATCCCCCTTCCGAGGGGTTCTTGAGCAGGCCGTAGGGCACGGTCGCCATGTTCATGACCGACAGGTATATACAGCTCAAGACCGAAATGTTCAAGGTGCGGGTCAGGTTGTCGCTGACCGACATCCCCACCTCCCGCATCATGCGGGTCATACGCAGCTGCTTTATGAGGAACACATCTATCGTATAGAAGAGGAAGCCTACGCCCACGCTTTGCAGTTCTATAATGGTAAAGGTCACTGGATCGAAGGGAGAGACCCCCTTGACAGCCTCGACGATTGACGTCGCCCCCGCCCCCAGCAGGAAGCCCACAGCATGGGCCACAGCAATCGCCACGTCGAACTTCTTGTAGCATGCCATGCAGTCGGCAACATCCCCTTCCGTTAGGGAGGCCCTGTCCTTCTTCCCCTTGTTGATTATCGATTCAAAGCGATACAGGATGGGCCGTTCCACCAAAACACACGTCAGTATAAGGAAGAACGTTATGCAAAGGGTCGGCACGCACCCGCCGAGTATCTCAGAAGGCCGCTGGTAGATGAATCCATAGTGGAACAAACGGAGAAAAAAGACCCCGAAGTAGGTCGTAGAACACAATACGGTGACAAAAAAGCGGAACACATTCATGTACGTTCCTTTATTGTAGCACATTTTGGCAAAAAAACAAGCAGAAAAACCGCAGTCCGCCATTCTTTATGCTTTTTTCCACCTTTTTCCATGGGGCCAGCCTCGCGGGACGTCCCTCAAAGGCTGGTCATTGGAGCCCCCGCAGATTGATGCGGACTCAGCCCCTGAGCCCCGCCATCGCCTTAAGCCAGGCCTCGCGGGAGTTCAGGATGGACTGCTCGCTGACGCAGTAGGCCAGGCGGAAGTATCCCTTGCCGCCAAAGCCGCTGCCCGGCGCACAGAGAATCAGAAACTTCTTCAGGTAGTCGGCGAAGTCCATGTCATCCCCCTTGAACGAAGCGGGAACCTTGCACCACATGTAGAAGGCCCCCTCCGGGCTGGCATGCTCCACCCCGGCCTCATCCAATATGGCGACCAGCTCATCCCGCCGCTTCTGGTAGAGCGAGTAGTCCGCAGGCGCGTCCCAGGACTCGGCAACCACCCGCTGCATCAGGGCAGGGGCGTTCACGTAGCCCAAAATCCTCGTGCAGAAGATACAGGCCCCCACGACATCCGCCTTGTCGGGGCAGGCGGGGTTCACGCAGATGTAGCCAATCCGTTCGCCGGGGAGGCTCAGGTTCTTGGCGAAGGACGTGACGACTACCGAACTGTCGTAAGCCGGGAAAGCGGCGGCGACCTTGATGCCGTCATACGCTATCGCTCGGTAGGGCTCGTCAAGGATGAGGTAGGGCTTCCGGCCGCATTTTTCCGCATGGGCGTTCAAGGCGGCGGCAAGCGCGTCTATGTCCTTCTGTGGATAGACCCGGCCCGTCGGGTTGTTCGGGCTGTTGATGAGGACGGCGGCAGTCTTGTCCGTCAGGGCTGCCGCAATGCCGTCTATGTCAAGCGAGAAGTCCGCCTTTGTCGGCACGGGAACGAGCGTCCCGCCGTAATTGTGCACGTAATGGGAATATTCGGCAAAGAAAGGGGCTGGAATGATGACAGTGTCCCCCTCGTTCAGGATTGCCTTCAGGAGGCTGTTCAAGGCACCGGCTGCCCCGACCGCCATCACCACACAGTCGCCCGTAACGGGAACGCCCTGCTCCTTCGCGGTCTTGGCGGCCATCGCATCGCGGACAAAAGGATAGCCCGCATTGGGCATGTAGCCGTGCCAGTTCTTTTCCCGGACGGCGGCAAGTCGCGCAATGGCGGAAGCCACCCCCTCCGGCGGGTCCAGGTCGGGATTCCCCAGGCTGAAGTCGTAGACCTTGTCCTCCCCATACTGCTTCTTGAGGGCCACCCCCTCCTCGAACATCTTCCGAATGACGCCTGAACCCTTGCTGTTCATCGTCTCCTTTATATAGCGCGAAACCGGCATTCAAAAGCCTCCGTAAAGTTACTATGCAGGATAGTATAGCACAAAGGGGCGGCTTTGACCATACGGAATCAGAAAGCAGAGGGGACTCAATCCTCCTGCAAGAACGCAAGCACCGCGCGGTTAAACTCGTCCGGGTTCTCATGGGCGATAAAGTGGCTGCCCTGTATCAGGACGAGCCGGCTGTCCGGGATGCATGCCGCAATCAGCCTCGTATGGGCTTCCGTAATCATATCGTTCGTTCCGGCTATGACCAGCGTCTTTGCCTGTATTGCCGCAAGTTCTTCCGGCTTCACATCCGGCTCGTTGACCATCAGGCCGAGTATCTCCGCATGCAGCCTTGCAGAGCTGCTCTTGCCAGAAAAGAGTCTTGCAATCCGGTAGCCGAGCTCAATGGGAATCTGGACGGAACGCTTCACGCCGGCTGGATTCAGGTTTGCCCCGTTCAGAATCAGGCGGTTCACCCGGTCAGGATACCGCATCGCAAAGAGCATCGCGATGTTCCCGCCGTCAGAGAATCCGAGCAGATGGGCCTTCGCAATCTGATGCGCATCCAGAAAGCCCAGCAGGTCATCCGCAAACTGCCGTATCGAAAAAGGCGCATCGCCCCTCGGCGTTTTCCCGTGTCCCCTCGTATCCAGCGCATACACGTGGTAATATTTTGAGAACTCGTCTAGCTGGCCCCCGAAATACCCGCAGTCCTCCCCGTTCCCATGGAGAAAAATAACAGAATTCCCCTGCCCCTGTTCCACAAAATGATGAACAATGTCCATGCCGGCTGTTACCGCACCGCCTTCCGCATGACGATCGTCGTTCCCCTGCGGGCATATTCCGTAAATCCGGCTTTCTCGTAAAGCGAGAGCGGGCCTGTAAACGCAAGCGAAACATCTTCGCC
>JAILON010000170.1 GCA_024690865.1 Treponema sp.
GGCCTTGAACGCAAAGGACGTGTCCTGGTAGCTGGCCCCCGGGGTTGGCAGGAAGCGGATGCCGGCCCCGTCCAGGAAGGATTTCCTGTAGAGCGCGCTCCAGACGGACGGGGCCGTGTAGAAGAGTTCCGGCCATCCGGCGGGGTCGATGGTCTTTCCCGTGGGGAAGTCCTTGAAGTTGGGGTGCAGCCGCCTCTCCGGCGGATCCTCCGTGTAGAAGTTGAACGTCCCCTTCACGAGGTCGGCCCCGGTCTCCCGCGCTATGGCGAGCATGCGGGCGAACATGCCCGGTATCGCTATGTCATCACTTTCAACGATGCCGACGTAATCCCCCCTGGCGGCGCCGAGCCCGGCGTTCATGGAGTCTCCGTAGCCCGTGTTGGACTTTTCGATGACGGAGACGCGGGGATCCCTTTCTGCGAAGGAGCGCAGGATGGAAAGGGACGAGTCCGTGGAACCGTCGTCGACGCAGACCACCTCCATGCCGGGGACGTCCTGCGAGAGGACGCTTTCGAGGCAGGGGGCGAGGTAGCGCTCGACGTTGTAGACGGGTATGATGATGGAAAGGTTCATTTTCAAATTTCTTCAGGCTGGGGCGGGAAGCGGGGGCCAGCCCCTGCCGGACCGGCCGGACAGCATTCCGGGAAGCGGGGCGGACAGGTGCCAGCTGATCCGTGTCCTGCGCGGCCGGAACTCCCGGCGTCCGTCAGGATGCGGCTCGCGCCCCTGCAGACAGACGTCCTGTCTTACGCCCCGCGCGGCCGGAGATTCCCGTGTCCGTCAGGCCGGGATCACCTGCCCGTCCACTTCCCGCTCATGTCAAAATACTTCGCGGCCCTGTCGAACGCGGGATGCCGCCCGTCCTTCTCCGAGAGGAGCGGGGTGATGCCGGGTGCGACGGAGGCCCAGTCTATGCCGACCGTCGCGTCGTTCCACATGAGCCCGCCCTCCCCGGACGGGTCGTAGAAGTCCGTGCACTTGTAGGCGAACACGGCCGTGTCCGACAGCACGCAGAAGCCGTGCGCGAAGCCCTCCGGTATGTAGAACTGGTTCTGCCTCTCCGAGTCAAGGACTACGCCGTAGTAGTCCCCGAAGGTTGCCGAGCCGTTCCTCAGGTCCACCGCGACGTCGTACACGCGCCCCTGCACGGCCCGCACGAGCTTCCCCTGCGGGTGCCTGGTCTGGAAGTGCAGGCCCCTCAGGACCCCTCTGGAAGAGGAGGACTGGTTGTCCTGCACGAAGCGCATCGTCAGCCCGGCGTCAAAAAAGTCCCTCTCGGAATATACCTCGAAGAAGTATCACCGGGCATCGCCGAACACCCGCGGCTGTATCTCGTAGAGGCCCTCTATCACGGTGCCGTCTTTCGAGGCGCATTTCTTGAAGTCAAAAGGCATTTTGTTTCTCCGTATGGTTTTGTGATTGGATTCATGGCTTCTTCCCCAGTCTCGCATCCTCGGGCGTACTACGGCAATGCGCGGAACAGCGTGCGGCCAGTGCGTTTTGCCAGTCCGGCAAGTGGCATCCAGTTGCCGCCGCTTCCTTTTCTCCGACGGAGGCTTGCTTTCTCCTATTTTATAAGCTAAAATAGGAGAAAGACCGACGCAATAGGAGAAACACGGGCATGCGTACTTTTGATTACTCAAAGCTCCAGAACTGCACGATAGATACGGAGATTCTCGGTTATATCGCGAAAATCCACGAATTCAAGGGCCGTCAGGAGCTTTACGTCCACCAGAAAAAGGACAAGCTGGAGAAACTGGTCGAAATTGCAAAAGTCCAGAGCACGGAAAGCTCCAACAAGATAGAGGGCATCGTGACGACCGAAAACCGCATAAAGCAGCTCGTCGCGGACAAGACGGCTCCCAGAAACCGAGATGAGAAAGAAATCATGGGATACCGCGACGTGCTGAACGTCATCCATGAGAACTTTGAATACATTCCCCTTACCCCGAATTACATCCTCCAGCTCCACAAACGTCTGTACCTGTATGCAGAGCCCGATTCCGGGGGAAAATTCAAGAACGTGCAGAACTACATAGTCGCAGGCCACCCTGACGGAACGTTCCGCACGCTCTTTACGCCCCTTTCCCCCTTCGAGACACCGGATGCCGTCCAAGAACTATGCGGGACGTTCAACCGGGCAATGGATTTGGGCGAGATAGATCCGCTCCTCCTGATTCCGAATTTCATAAAGGATTTCCTGTGCATCCATCCGTTCAATGACGGGAACGGCAGGATGTCAAGGCTCCTTACGACCCTGCTGCTCTACCGGTCGGGATTCGTCGTCTGCAAGTACATAAGCCTTGAGAAGAAAATCGAAAGGACGAAGGACTCATATTACGCCGTCCTTGAGGCCTCCTCGGAGAACTGGCTTGAAGGCAGAAATGACAACACGCCGTTCGTAAAATACCTTCTCGGGATATTTCTTTCCGCGTACCGGGACTTCGAAGAACGCCTCAACCTGATTGACGGCAAGCCGTCCGCCTTGGATGCCGTTGCGCATGCAATCAGTGGCCGGATTGGGAAATTCACGAAAAGCGACATCCAGGAGGAATGTCCGTCCCTTGCCCGCCAGACAGTGGAGAAAGCTTTAAAAGAACTCTGCGACAGCGGGAAAATTGAGAAGAAAGGTAGCGGAAAGGCGACGTTCTACGTGCGGAAGGATATTTAATATATCGAAGTTTTTAACGGTAACGTCAATTAGGGCATCAGTAAAAACGGGACAGGTCCTGTTTTTTACCGAGCGGAGCTTGTTTCAGAAGCAACTGGGCATCCGTTTGACGGCTTGATTTTCTTGCTGGATATTAACTGGATATTATGTGGGGCATGCCTATGAACAAGTTCTTTTTTATTGCTTTTTTGACGTGTCAAGATGCATTCGGAAGTTTTGCGACCGCATCAATCAGAAAAACTGTCATAGCAAAAATAAGCGCATACCGCAGTTCCTTCTCAAAGTTAACAGAACCATCGTTATACGCCCAAGAATCCCAGATTATAGCCGTGACAATGAAAACAGATATTGCCATGTAATATGCCGTCCGTATGCCGCTTACATATACGGTGGGGGAAAAACAGAGCATGAACCGTGTGCAGAATCCAGCAACGAAGATGAGGACTGCAATGATTCCCCTGCATCCTTTCCCCGCGGCATAAAAAACGGATATGACCGTAACGAGAAGTACGTAGAGGTAGATATTTAGTTCCAGCGACACCGAAAAATTCGAACTCGGAGACTGAAGGAACTGGTCCAGCTGTACGTTCTTGAACAGCAGGAGGAATGACGGGACATGAGTTACCTTGCCCAGAACGACCGGAAACACGCCAAAAAATACGGCTATCGCGATGCCTGGTATCTGCGCAGCGGCAAGTTTCCATTGCCGGTCCCTGGCAAATTTCAACGACATGACAAAAAGCAAGGGAAAAATTATATAATTGAGCCCGTATCCAAGTCCCCAGAAGCAGGGCATCACGGCGAGCATACCGAGCCTCATCTTGTCTGTAAAATCAAGCATGTCATAACCGGGGAACCAATGCAGCTCTGAAACAGAGCGGCTCCTGTTCCCGGGCGCAAGAAGCGCAAAAAACAGCCCTAGGACAGACAAAACAAAAACAGCAATGATGTATGCGCTTGGCATTGACGGCCTTCTCTTTTCCACCCCCCCCTGATAAACGAGAAAAATCAGGCTTGCGAAAAAGAACACAGGAACCAGGGACAGCTCGGTAACCCCAATAGCGGACAGCACGAAAGACACGGCATATTCGTAAGGAGTTGATTCTTCATGTGTCAATTCCCTTTTGATTATCACGAAGCCTGGCATCGAGCAGGCAAGCGGCCACACGTAGGTTGTCGTCGTCATTACCCACCCGGAACTGTTGTAGACAGAAAGGGGAACCAATAGAACCATAAGATATATAAGGAAGGCATGCGCACGGTTTTCTTTCTTCAATGACAGCCTGACGATACCTTCAGCAACGGCAGTCATGCAGACCGAATCCAAGAACCTCCAAATATCAAGGGGAAGGCGGACAAGGACAGGTGTGAAAAGCCCCAGAATCCTTGTCTGCCAGAGCCTCATCACATCCAATATGAACTGAGAAAGCAACGATGTGTCCCAGACAGCTGAGACAGCGGTATCATCTCCGGATGGGTAAAAAAACTGATGGACGGCATACAAGATAAAAAAGAATGTGACCGATGTCCAAAAATGTATTTTCTGGTTCTGTTCGAATGCCCCATATTCCTTTAATCTGGAGATGCCATAGCAGGCCAACGAGCACATAAGGAGCATGGAGAACGCGTATATTCCCTTGGTTGCGACAATGTGCTGATGATGTCTGTCCATCAGGCCTGCCTTTGAGAAGACAAACTCATATAGACGTATTATGAGATTCTGTACTGGTGGCAGCAGCAGGAGCAACGAAGTCAGGCTGGCCCCAAGCAAAATAACGCTTGCATGATAGAAAACGGGATATATGTTATTTTTACATTTTGTATTCATATTATTATCGCTCATTAACTCAATCTTTTGATTCTCTTTCATCTACATTGCATATATACCGCGCAGGGTTCCCGTACCAGAGTTCCCCGGCGGGGACGTCGTGCGTCACCACGCTTCCCGCCCCTATCATCGCGTTTTCCCCTATCGTATGGCCGCAGACTATTGTGCTGTTCGCGCCGATGCTCGCCCCTTTCTTTATGACGGTCCGCGCATATTCCGCGGGATGCTCCTTCGAGCGGGGGAACAGGTCGTTCGTGAAGGTCACGTTTGGGCCGACGAACACGTTGTCCTCCAGTGTCACGCCGTCCCAGAGCTGGACACCACACTTTACGGTCACATTGTCCCCCACCACAACATCGTTCTCCACAAACACGTCCGCGCAGATGTTGCAGTTGTCTCCTATCCTTGCACTGGGCAGGATGACGCAGAACTGCCAGATATTCGTGTTTTCTCCGATGTTCGCCGATTTGCAGTCAGCAAGCGGATGTATCATCTTTACCCCCTGTTTCTGCTTAAAAAAAACGCCCCCAGAGCGGAGGCGTTTCCCTAAAGACACTGATTTGACAGCCCCAACGGGCAGACGCACATGGAAAGCGTGAGCCATCAGCTTTCACCGATGGCGAACATGTGCTCCTATATCATTTTATACAATTGAATAAGATTCTTATCCTCTTTGGTATTTCGTACGCTTATTTCTTTAAATCCATTTGTATGATAAAAGTCCAACAGTTTTTGCCTGTTTTCACATTCCAAAAACGTAATAATCCCGCCTGCCATGTACTGGATGTCAAGCACTGTTTCCATGGCAATCTGCAAAAGCTCATCTCCTTTTGGCAAATTCCAGTGCATTGCTTTTTAGGAAGCATTCAATATCATTATTTATGGAACTAAATGTTTTGACAACCTGTTCAAAGAGATCCTCACCGGCAGATATAAAGTCATAGATGTTTACGACATCAAACGACACTATTATCTCCTGACGGAATCTGTTCCTTCTCAGAAAAATACGAAACCAGCTGGTTTGCTGCTACCGGCTTTGATTTTCTAGGGCGGTTCAGAGTGGGAGGCATTGAGTTTTCAACATTGAGAAGCTGAGTGGCAATTTCAAGTGCTGATTTTTTGCTGCTGATTACAAAACTTTTCTTTATGCTTGACGTTGCCACAATCTGCCTCCTCTATTTTATCTTACAGCCAAATTATGCAGCGTGTCAATGCTCCGGATTGGACTGTTCTGCCATCTCGGCAACAAGCCCTTTGCATCCCAGGAACTTCGCCTTGGCCCATCCGACCGCATATTCGACGGCTATGGAGCCGAGGACCATCGCCGCCATGTAGGAAATCCTCTTCACCCATATATTTCCATTGATGATCGGAAGTTTCCCAAGCCAGAAGTCAAGGAAGTACCGATGGTACAGGAACATGTACAGGGTATGCCTGCCGAGCCAAGCCCATGCGCCCGCGGCCTTCCTGCCGATCCGGAAACGTTCTAGCACGCTTCCAAGGTTGAACACGGTCCCGGCCACTAGGAAGGCCATCGTGATGGACGAGACGCTTGGAGGGTTGTATCCTGCCCCGAACGGAAGCCGCGCGTCCAATGCAAAACAATCACAGCTCTCGAACCTCCACCAGCATGCCACCAGCGCGGTGAACGCCATAAGGCCCGGCAGCCCGCCCTTCAGCGATTTATAGTTCTCGGCTAGGACCATTCCCACGAACAGCAGGAACAGGTACGTCCCCCCGAGCACCTTTCCCCCTCCGCCGTATATGCCAAGGATATTTGTGAACCTGGTGGTCAGGGAGCCTACCAGTAGTGTACCCCCCCCATATATAGCGCATATTACAATCATTTTTATCTTACAGGCGCTATATTTGTAGACGGCCAACTTAAGCGCATAGAAAAGCACGGGGGCGGCAAGCAGGAGCTGGATATAGAGAAGTACATAATAGAACGGGCCGGACGCGTTGAACTGTATGGACGCCGTCAGATACGTCAGGAAGTCGAACGAGCGGTACGCCGTAATCAGGTAGACTGCGGTCGCTAAGAGGTAGGCCCCTCCGATGCGGATGATGCCGGACAGGACCTTCCTCTTGAGCTTTCCGAAGTTCCTCTCGAACGACCAGTAGCTTGTAATCCCCATCAGCAGTATGAAGAGCGAGACGGAGAAATATGATGCCTGTGCTATCGACCCGCGGTGGTATAGGATTCCGTTCGTGTGATCCACCATCACGGCTGCCATCGCCACGAATTTTGCCATGTCTATCCATCGCACCTTGTTTGCGCCGCTGCCCATGCTAGAACCCATTTATCGCCTCTATGACACGGGTCTGCTCGTCCCCGGTCATTCCATTGTAGAGGGGGATAGACAGGACCTCCCCCGCATACCGCTCCGTAAGCGGCAGGGAGCCCTCCTTCATACCGAGATACGAGTACGCCTCCGACAGGTGCGGGGGTATGGGATAGTGGATTATCGTACCGATCCCCTTTTCGTCAAGGTACTTGATGAGCGCGTCCCGCTCCTCGCAGCGTATGACGAACTGGTGCCAGATGTGCGTCGCGCCGTCACGGACCTTTGGAAGGAGTATCTTGTCATTATGGAGTTCCCGGAGGTAGCGGTCGCATATCCGCGCCTTCTCCGCGGCAAGCCCGTCAAGGTAGGAAAGCCGGATGCGCAGGAGCCCCGCCTGCATCTCGTCCAGCCTAGAGTTGGCTCCGACCATTTTATTGTGATAGCGTTTCTCGCTGCCATAATTTCTGAAAATGCGGACTTTTTCTGCAAGCTCATCATTGTCCGTTGTGATTGCGCCAGCATCTCCAAAAGCTCCGAGATTCTTTGATGGATAGAAAGAGAAGCAGCCGATGTCACCGAATGTTCCTGTCATCTTTCCGTCAAAACATGCACCGTGAGATTGCGCACAATCCTCTACGAGACGAAGGTTGTATTTTTTGCAGATGTCCGTAATCGGCTTCATGTTTGAGGCCTGGCCGTAGAGGTGGACCACAAGGACTGCCTTGGTCCGCTCCGTTATCTTCGCCTCTATCCTGGACGCGTCCATGTTGAAGTACTCGTCAGGCTCCACGAAGACCGGAATTGCCCCGTTTATCGTGATGCCCATGACGCTCGCGATGTAGGTGTTCCCCTGGACGATTACCTCATCGCCCTTCCCGATTCCGAGCACGCGGAAGGCTATCCACAGGGCGTCCAGTCCGCTGGCCAGTCCAACGCAGTGCTTCGAGCCGACGTAGGAGGCGAACTCCTTTTCAAACTGGGACACCTCGTTACCGAGTACGTACCAGCCGGAGCGAAGCACCTCCAGCGCCTTCCTCTCGAATTCCTCCTGGTACATGAAGAAACCGCGGTCCAGCCTGTTTGGCATTATCTTTTCCATAGTCATTCTCCTTCCTTCCTTTCCGCGATGTTCGAGTCCTCGATTATGTACGGGGGCCGGTTGCGCGTCGCGTCGAACGTCCGCCACAGGTACTCGCCCAGGATCCCAAGCGTGAGCATGACCACGCCGAAACTGAACAGGTTGAACACGAAGAGCGCGGTCCAGCCCCTCACATCTATGACGCCCGTCAGCTTCGCGGCTATGAGGAACGCAGCCCACACGAGCGACACGATGAACGCGACGAAGCCTATCGTGGACACGAACTTGATTGGCAGTGTCGAAAAGCTGAAGAGCGTGTCCGTCACGAGTCTTATTTTCTTCCTGAGCGTCCAGCGGCTCTTCCCTATTTCCCGGGCACGCCGCATGTAGCCTATCGTCCCGGTCCTGAAGCCGCTCCACAGTATCTGCCCCGTCAACGCGCTGTTCTTCTCGTCCAGCATGCTGAGGACGTCTATCACCTTGCGGTCGAGCAGGTAGACGTCGAAGCCCGTCTTGGGCATGTTCGGAAATGAAGTTTTCCTTACCATCCAATAATATAAGTTGGAAAAGAAGGTCTGGCCCTTGCCCTCCTCGCGCCCCTCGCGGACGGCAAGGACCACGTTGTTGCCCTGCCGCCAGCTCTCCACCATGTCGAGGATCATCTCCGTCGGCTCCTGCAGGTCGGCCGCCTTTATGACCGCGCAGTCCCCCGTGCAGTGCGCGAGGCCGCAGAGCATGGCGGCATGAGAGCCGAAGTTGCGTGACAGGCTTATTGTCTTGATGTTCGGGTCGGCGGCGGCGAGCTCCCGCATCACCCCGTAGCTCGCGTCCTTCGAGCCGTCGTTGACCATGACCAGCTCGTAATCGTAATCGATTACATCGATTATCTTTTCCTTGATGTCCTCGTACAGCGGCTTCAGATTTTCCTCATTGAAGTAGACGGGGATTATTATGGAAAGCTTCATGTCGCCGCCCCGACCACTTCCTTCTCGAAATCGTCGTAGCTCCTGATGTACTCGTCCGGGTCGTAGTGTTCGCTGGAAAGACAGAGTAGCACCGAATCTGGGGAGAACTCGTACATGTCCTTCCAGACCATCTTGGGAAGGTATATACCCGTGTGGGGACGGTTGAGCGAGAACACGGCCTCGTTCCCCTTCCCGTCCTTTACCTTCACCTTGCTTTGCCCGGCCACATTGATAAGGACGAACTCGCTCCGCCTGTTGGCATGCTGGCCCCTGACGACCTCGCCGTCTGAGCCGTAGATGTAGAATATCCGCTTGATGTCGAACGGGATGTCCCTGCTTCCCTCGACGATGACCAGGTGTCCGCGCTTGTCTCCGCGCTGGGGAAATTCAAGCATCTGTGCTAACTGGATTACGTTCATTTTCAGTTTCCTTTTTTATGATAGGTCATTCTTTATAAGAATCGAGTCTGCCCCTGAAGGCTTCTGGAATCCTGCTTTCAATATGGCAAAACAATACCAGAGCTAAAAAATATAATGCCTGTCCGAGCGTCAGCCCCGCAGAAGGAAAAGCTCATGCCGCGTCATGTCCAGGAGGTACAGCCTGTAGCTGCCGTCCCGCGACGGAACGCTGAAGCCAAAACCTTTTTTTGAGCCGGCAAGGCCGAAAACTTTTTTCACGTCGGGGCGGTCGATGACCGTTCCCGCGAAGACGTTCCCGTCGGCCTCAAGGAACGCAAGGCAGGCGTCGTCCCCGCAGAAGGCCCAGCCTATGACTTCCAGCGTACCCCCCTCAAATTCCTCGGTGTCTATGCAATGCCTGGCCTCTCCGCCGGACACGGGGGAATATTTGCCTAGAAGCATGCAGGCCAGTTCTGAAAGGCCAGAATTTGAGGCGGTCAGACGGACAACATTTGCCTTAAGTTTCCGGATACGCACGTCAAGGCCGTACATATCCTGAAGGTACGCGATATGGAGGTCATCGAGCCCGGTGACGGCCCTGAGCCTGTCAAGGCATGCATTCCGTGCCTGCCTGTCCGTAACCGCATTATATTCTGCGAGAAACCCCTTCTTAAGCAGGCCGGTGAAAACCGTCTTGTCAGAATAAAAGTCCCAGTAAAGGTCCAGGAAGCGCAGGAACACGGCCATCCTGTCCCCACCGCTGACCATGTTAACGCCGTCGCTGGACGGGTAAACATCGACCAAGGCTTCCGGCACGAAGGATATCTTTCCACGTCTCGCAATCCTCATGGAGAGGTCCCAATCTTCAAGTGTCGCAAGCTTTTCGTCGAACATGCCGGCCTCCAAGAGGGCTTCCTTCCTGACAAGCATGGTGGGCGTGCCTATTTTCGGCTCCTCCAACAGGACATCCAGCATCCCATGCTCCGTCCCGGCAAGGTCGAAAAAGTCTTCTTCCGGCACAGTCCTGGGATTGTCCTCAACCGTCCTGTACTTACAGAACACGAGATGGCAGTCGGAATCCCTATCCATGAGCCCCATCTGCCTCTCCAGCTTTTCCGGGTGCCACGCATCGTCGCTGTCCTGAAAGGCCACGTATTTGCCCCTCGAGAGCCTGATGCCCTCGTTCCGGGCCCTGGACGGACCTCCGTTCTTTTCAAGGCGTACGTACCTGACCCGCGGATCCGAATACTTACGGACAACACCATCCGTGTCATCGGTGGAGCCATCGTCGACAACTATAAGCTCAAGGTCCCCGAAGGTCTGGCCAAGGACCGAGTCCATGGCCCTCCTGATGCAGTGCGCGCGGTTGTAGGTCGGTATCACGACCGACACGGACGGTCCGGATTGTGCCATGCTGTATGCTCCTCCTGTCAGTTGTGGAATACGGTGCTGCCCCCGGCAAGGCCGAAGTCCCCGGCCTGCAGGGTAAGGTTCCTGTTGTAGAAGGGGTCGCCAGCGGCCAGCTCCGCCGCCCACTTCTCGCGGAACCAGTACTTCTCGCCCTCGAACCGATTCATCTTCTCCGGCGTGTCCTCGTAGCCCCGGCTCTCGGACTCATGGTGGTACAGCTCCGCGAAGGGGGTCCAGACGACGTAAAGCCCGGCCTTCCTTATCTTCATGCACAGGTCCACGTCATTGCAGGCAAGGGCGAAGGTTTCGTCGAAGCCCCCGATGGACTCGAACACTTTCCGTGGTACCATGACGCAGGCCCCCGTGACGGCAGAGTAGTCCTGCGGGACCATCAGCCTCCTCGCGTATCCCTGGCTCCCGTTGCGGGGGACTCCCGCGAACACATGCCCTGCGAAGCCGCCCAGCCCGACGACGACGCCGGCATGCTGTATCCTGTCGCCGGGATAGTACAGCATCGCCCCGACCGCGCCCACGTCTTCCCGCTGGGCATACATGAGCATCTCCTCGATCCAGTTGCCGGAGATGACCTCGATGTCGTTGTTCAGGAACAGGAGGTGCTCGCCGGAGGCCTGTCCCGCGGCCTGGTTGTTCACCGCGGAGTAGTTGAATTTCCCGCTCCAGCTCACGATCCGTATCCTGTGGTCCGCCTCCAGCTCCTTGTAATAGGCGAACGTCCCCGGGTCCCTGCTGTTGTTTTCGGCTATCACTATCTCGAGGTTCCTGTAGGTGGAGAAATTTAAGATGGACTCGACGCACTTCTTCAGTGTCTGCCAATGGTCGCAGCTGGGGATTATGATGGAGACCAGCGGGGACCCGTGGATCTCGTATTTTACCCTGTAGCTGTTCTCGAGGTGCCCCAGGCTGACCGTAGCGCTGGTCCCGCAACGCCTGAAATGCTCCCGGACGGCCCGCTGCCCGGCTATGGATGTATACTCTTTCGAGCCGGCATCGAGGGCCGTGGAGCCCTCAGCCGCCCGCCAGTAGTACAGGCACTTGGGGATGTGCCGTATGCGCCCCGCCCTCTCCGTCAGCTTCAGGATGATGTCGTAGTCCTGGGCCCCGTCGCACAGGGGGTCGAAGCGGCAGCCGACGCCCTCGTACAGCTTCCGCGAGAAGACCGTCAGGTGCGTTATGTAGTTCATCCCGTTCAGGTAGTCGGGGGCGAAGTCCGGCTTGAAGTTCGTGCCGAGGACTTCATGAAGGTTCGGGCTTTTGAATATGGCTTCGTCCGTGTAGATGAAGTCGGCGCCGTCATCCGAGATGACCTTCATCGCCTCGTACAGGGCCGCGGGGTGCAGCAGGTCGTCGTGGTCCAGCAGCGCCATGTAGTCCCCCGTGGCCATCTCCACGCAGGCGTTCGTGTTTTCGGCTATCCCATTGTTCTCCGCTAACTTGCGATATCGAATGCGTGGTTCCGTCCTGGAGATTTCCTCACATATAGCCCTCACGTATCTGTGATCTTGGTCGCTCGCATCCGCAAGGCATAGCTCCCAGTTCTGATAAGACTGAAGCAGAACTGAGGCTATCATCTCCTTAAGGAGGAGCATTGGTGTGTTGTACAATGGAACCAATATGCTGAATTTTATGTTTAAGGGAAATTCCCTTTGCCTCTGCTTTTCATGAACTTCGGACGTACATCCGAAGGCCTCTGGCTCTATCGTGAAGTCATGGCGGCGGGCCCAGGCGGCCTCAAGAGGAGATGTCGGAACAGGCGAATGGTTCGGGGCAGGTGGCAGGAACGGCTCGTCCCTGAAGTCCATGCAGTTCATGAAGCCGGCATCTTTCAGCAGGGGATGGACCTGTTCCCTGTATTCCGGCTTCAGGGCCACAACCACAAGGGTCTCCTCAGGGGCCGTGCTCAAATTCCTGTAGGAGACAACGGGAACTCCGCCCAGATCTTTTTTTTCCTCCTTAATCTCGGTAACGACGATTCCATCGATCTTTATGCCTCGGCCGTTCAAGAAGTCAAAGCAAATTCTCCCGTAGGCTCCTGCCCCGTATATATACACATGTCTGAACTGCCTGCATTTGCAGGAGATGTCGCCCAGCTTGACCAGAGACTTCAGGTCCATGCCTTCCGCATTCGGGTACGGTGCGAAGTTCTGTATGCCCTTGTACCTCAGGAGTACGGATACATCCCTCTGGTAAGAGGATCTCATTGCGACGATAAGGAAGTCCTCATCGCCGGGGGAAAAGTCCTCCAGGGCAGCCACCGGGACATTGAGCAGGTTTCCGGGATTTTCCTTCCTATCCGTGACGACGAACCCCTTGACCGAAAATCCCAGCAGTATCAGCTCGGCGTAGCAGCGCCTCGCGTAGGCGCCAGCCCCATAGATGTAGATGTTCATAACAAACCTCGTTCGCAATGTGGCGCCGCCAGGTCGGGCGGCGCAGGACGGAAGTCCCGGCCCGTCCCAAATTCCCCGCGGCCTTACTGTCCGGGCGGCAGGAGGATTCCCCTCGGGAGCAGGAGCCTGTGGTGCAGGCCCCTCCGGACCAGCATGGGGTATACCTCCGGGAAATTCTTTCTTCCCAGCGCCACGATGATGCCGCAGTCCCCGTCCAGCGGGGCCTCGCCGAAGGCGACGGTATCCGTGAAGACAGCCTCGTCCGAGGGACACGATGCCCCTCGCTCCGACACCAGAAAAGCCTCCACGGTAATCCCTCGGAAGTCCAGGTATTCCCTCACGTAGGAGGCGACTTTCCCGCGGCCGTAGACGAACACCCGCCGGTACTTCCCGCAGAACTCCTCCAGGTCCGCCGCCGTGAAATACGGAAGCCCGGCGGGGACGCACCTGCCGGCGGGCCGGTCCCCGTACAGGCGGAGCCAGTGCCCGTATATCCAGTCCACGGGGTACCCCGTGGACTCCTTTATATGCCGCATGACCGGAGCAAGTGTCGTGACGTCCGACACGTCGTCTTTCAAGACGCGCTTCTTCAGCAGCGGGAGGCGTGCATCGCGGATGAGCTCCAGCGGGTATCGCACGTAGTCGTTGCCGTCCTCGTGGAACTGCCAGCCGCAGGCTTCGGCATATGTGGCTCCAGTGAAACCGCAGAAAAAGAGCGTCTGCGACAGGGCTATCTCGAAGCGGAGCACGGCCTCGTCATAGTCCCGGGGGTATATGAGGGACTCCCAGAAAGCGCGGAAACTCGCATCGGAAAGGACCCGCCTCCTGAACACGAGGAAATACGCCTGTATGTGCTCCGCTATGTTCTGCTCCGGCTGGGCCAAGTAGCGGGTCATGCCCCAGAACTCGCAGGAAATGCCGTCCATGGTCCCGAACACGTCACCGAAAGGGTCGAAGGGGCCGAAGAATGTGTCGTTGCACAGGACCAGCTCGTCATAGCCGGAGAGCTCCCCGGACTCAAACAGCGGGAGCAGCGCGTCCTTGTAGGCCCCCGCGTCGAAGCCCCTGTTTTCCCGCACGATGACAGACGAGGAGAGGGAGCGGAGCCGGGGCATGCATTCGGTGCGCAGGCCGCCGTTCACGGCGGCGATGACCGTGTCCGAAACCTCCCCCAGTTTTTCAAGGAGGTACGCGGTCTCTTCCCGGAGCAGCCGCTCCTGGTCATAGATCACAAAGATGCAGAGTCGTTTCATAACAGTCCACTCCCAGAACCAAGGTTTGGCCTAATCATGAAATACTGAATCGCTCAAATTCTTACAAGCCATGTCTTCAGTTTCTAATGTCAGATTGGGGTTGTAAAAGGGATCCCCAGCCTGAAGTTCATTCCCCCAAAGCTCGGAAAACAGATACCTCTCACTTTTGAATCTTTCGATCGTTTGTGGAAGATTGTCAGGTCCCCGGCTTTCGGATTCAAAATGAAACAAACTTGCATACGGGGTCCAGACAACATTGTATCCCTGTTTCCGTATCTTCATACACAAATCCACATCATTGAAAGCAACCTCAAAATCGGATGTCATACCACCTACGGATTCAAAAACCGCTCTGGGAACCATCATGCAGGCACCGGTAACTGCACATAAATTTTGGACGGTAACCAGTCTGTTTTCATATCCTGGTGCATCCCTGCTATAGTTCCTGTGGGAATGGCCTGCAATCCCTCCGATACCAAGGAACACCCCTCCATGTTGAATTTTCCCGGAAGGATAAATCAATTTTGCGCCGACAGCCCCCACATCCTTACGCTGGGCAAACATCAGCATCTCACCGAGCCAGTTCCCGTTAATTATTTCCGTGTCGTTGTTCAGTAGGACAATGTAGTCTCCCTTCGAAAAGGAAAAGCCATAATTATTTATTTCTGAAAAATTGAAACATTCCTTCCATGTAACGACGTGGACATTCTCGAAATTGCTTAGATTTTCATAGTAGCTGAAGGTTTCCCGTTCGACACTGTTATTTTCGACTATTATTATTTCATAGTTCTTGTAAGTCGTTTTTTGTATAATGGAATCTATGCACTTTTTCAAAGTGCCGGCATGGTCAAAACTTGGTATAAGTATCGAAATTAATGGATTGCCAATTATGGCATATGATATATGATAGGTTTCCGGAACGTTTCCTTCGGTCACGGTTGCATCCAAATTGCATCGGGACAAATGTTTTTGAAGGGCAATGAAGTCCGAATCCTTATCGGGGTTCTTTATTTGAGAATCATAATATGAAAGAATTTTGGGTATGTGAACTATTCGGGCTGTCTTTTCTGATAATCTCAATAGTAAGCTGTATGAGTTAAGCTTCTCATTTATAAAGCAGTCGGCATCCATCATATTCCGGTTAAACACGAAGCAGCTGCCTATATAATTATACGACCGAAGGTAATCGATTGAAAAATCTGGTTTGAATGCAGTCTTGGAGTCCCCATGAAGCGACAAGCTCGTAATGTAAACATCATCTGCATAAATCAAATCCGCATTTGTCCTGCATATCTTTTTCGAGCTTTCATAAAGAAACGCTGGATGAAACATAACAGGATTATCTATGTATATGATATAGTCTCCTTCGGCCTGATTGATGCACTGTTCAGGTGAAAGACCGACATATTTGATTCGCTTGTCGCTCAGACATACAATATCTAGCTGTGGCAATATATTCTTTCCAGAAACCAGAAGTTCCCAATCCTGATACGATTGCGCAAGGATACTTTTTATTGTAAAGAGATCCTCATCAAGGGAAAAACAACTTCCACAAAGTATGAAACTGTATTTCAGCTGCCTTGGAAATTTCATGCCGGATTGTTTTTTCCAGATTTTTCTTGAGATGCCAAAATCTTCTACATCAGTAAAATCGAGTGCCGTCAGTGATATATAATTGGTAAAACCTCTCTGTTTTAACAATGCGACGACCTCGTCCCGGAACTTAGGCTTCAAAGCGATAAGGATTATAGTATCTTCCTCATCCAAGGCAACCGAGTTTATAGAAACGACTTGTATTCCACGCACAGCCTCCAGACTGTTATTCTCCGTTACAAGAAAGGCATCGGTTTTGAATCCAGCCCGTTCAAGAATTTCCGCCGAGCACCTCCCGTACTCCCCTGCTCCATAGATATATCTGAACCTGTATTTTTTTGAGCATTCCACAAAATTCAGCAGTTTCGAATACATAAAGCTTGGGAATAATCTTGATCTGAACTCCGTCACATTTCCTTCGCTGTTTATTACGGGGAAAACATCTATATCTGTCTCTGCGAAAATCCGGCATTCTTCGATAGAATCAAGGCAATCCTTGTCAAAAAAACTATATCCTGGTGAATAAGACTCGCTTATAGATGCTGTCAGGTTTTGCGAAAACAATTCCAGTTCAGTATGGCTGATGATACCACATGGAATATTCGAAGAATCAAGGACGGCCAGCGGAAAATTGCCGTTGGTGTTATATTTGAGTAGGGCATCGGACATGGATTCTGTTATTGAAACTGTATATGAGACTTGTGCGCTCCAGCATGACATAACATTGGAGTACCCTTTTAGTGCTTCAATTGCATTCTCTTTGTAATCAAAATCGCATGCGTTTATAATAGCCGCATCATGCGGTATATCGATTAAATCGAAAAATGAAAAATCTTTATTTTCAAAACTACAAGAGCCTTTTCCATCGGTGATGAAACCTCCGAAAGCCTTGTTGTTTCTTGATAAGAAGAAAATGTTGTAAATATGAAGCGCATCCAGGCCAGAACCATAGATGTATATTTTGGTGTTCTTTTTTATGAAACCTATAATTGCCTCGCGTGTGACATAATGTTTGTCAGTATAAAAATCAATAAATTGGACATCCTTATTCAAATCAGATTCATATATCAACCGATTGTAATCATGGTTCGCAGTATATAGCAAATCTGTAATGTCATAGTGAAACTTTTCTTTTATAAACCACAAAGCTTTTATTGCTTGGGTCCTGTTGTAAAAATTGTCAGTAAAAAACCTTTTCTTTAAAAGTGGTAATTTATCAATTTTTAAGGACCCGTACGGATTGGCATACATATCGCAAAGAATATCTCGAAAACAGGCATCGTATGTGTAATGATGGCAAATTAAAAAATCAAACAACCCCTGCTCAAAAATACTGCATACTTCATCATAATCCATATCCTCTTTATTGTTTATTCTGAAATATTGTTGCAGCAGTCCGCTGGAAAGTACCGCCTTTTTATAAACAAGAAAATAGGACTGTATGTGCTTTGAAAAGCCTTTTTCAAAGCTTGAAATTCCCCAAAAATCACAAGGGGAGGAGCTCATTTTGTCAAACAAATCCTTTAATGGCACAAAAGGGCCAAAAAAAGAACTGTTGCACAGGATTAATCCGTCTGCTTCATTTAAAATATTGTTTAAATTGGAGTTCTCAAAGGCAAACCTATAGGCTCCAAAATCAAAGGAGTAGTTTTCTCTGACAAAAACTTCATCGGCCAATGAGTCAAAAGAATTTGAGTTAAGCAAACCGTTTGCCACTACAATTATATAATTGGAAACGGTCTTTAATTCCTTTAGCAACAATAATGCATCACGAGACACGTCACCTGTAGGTGAATAATAGCAATAGACAGATATGTAGTTCATAAGCAGGCGAAACAACTCCTCTTATACAAAGTAATTTATCATCCGCACTCTTTGTGAATTTTATTAGAATTCACAAATCATATCCAAAGAATTTATAATATGTGGTTCGGAAACGACATTTCTCAGATTCGAAGTTGTCAAGTGAGTTAAGGTGATGCGTGAGTGTAGAAGCTTCTCCCCCTTTATGAGGTGAGTATATTGTAGTTTTCAATATTATATTATATACTCGCTTAACGGTATTTTTCTGCAGATAAATATTATAATTAAAGAAATAAAAAATACAACTATAGAAACAAAAGGTACTGCAAATAATGGATTTATAAAATCTGAAGGAAAACCAAGTTGTAATATAAATACTCTAATAAAATCATGGATCAAATAAACTCCAAAAGTACATTTGCTTACTGCCGATATAGCAATAGTGTATATGTTTTTTTCTGTTTTTTTAGTACCATCAAACGCATGTTGAAAAAAAAGGAAGATTGCAACGGCTTCAAGAAACGTTGTTGGTAGCAGGCTTTCATACAAGCGTCCATCGGGCACTTGGTTCTTTATAGAAATGAATGATGTTCCAAAGATTGTTACTATAAATGACAAAACTGCAAGGAGGTAAAATATCACTCTTCCACTTTTTGTTATAGGGTATTTTGAAAAATAATAACCAGAAAGAAAATAGCCAGAGAGATTAACAAGTTCTCCAATCCAAAAATTTAGATTTAATCTTGAATCAAAATAGGATAATGTTGTTTTTATAACTGGAAGACAAAGTCCGAATGAAAAGAATATAATAATCAAGTATCTAAACTCTTTTTCGGTTGCATTTCGTGCAAAAACTCGATATACTGGACATAAAACATACAAAGCAATTAATGAATACAAATACCACAAATGAAAGTGCGGGGGGGGGGGGGGGGGGG
>JAILON010000191.1 GCA_024690865.1 Treponema sp.
TGCAACCTGAACAATTGATCTTCTTGTTATAGAAGGAAGAATAGAATCTGTATGTGACTTAGGAACTACAAGTCCGCCATCTTTAGTAATAAGACTTCTGTCATGCTGGACCATTACGCAAAACACATCGAAGAAGAAAAGACTCTAGAAACCGTACGCAAGGCAATCAAGGAGCTTTTTGCTGACAATGAGGATGACTCAATCAAAAATGCACTTAACAAGGTATTTGAAAACAGCAGCACTCTTCATTAATGTCGAAGTCAAAACAATCTTCACATACGAATTCATGCCCCCATCAACATCAAGGAAAAACACTGCATCCTTTACTTCATGAATAAGGCAGATAAGCTTTATCACCGTCAAGCCTCCTACAAAAGGATAAGCTTTGACGGGGGGGGGTATACCGGCAAGAAAGAAGCAGAAATAAGAGCAGATATAAAAATGGATTAATTATTTCAAAACCCTCTTGATTATTTCTGCAGGCTATTCTATATTAGATTATATGAAAGCTATAACTTTCAACCCGACATAGGGCTTTACCCCCCGGGGCTTCAAAGAATTCTTAGACCTCTTTTGTCCGACATAGGGCTTTCTTCCGGGTATCTTTACCCGTCCAGCTGTAAAATTCCTTTCCGGCATCTCATTCGCCGGCAAACCAGCCTCTTCATCTCATTCCGCAAGGGCGCCGCCCTTTTCCTCCCCGACTCCGCCTCCGCCGGTTCCGGTTTCCAGTCGTCGCTTCCTTTTTGCGTCGGCGTTTCCGCTCCGCCACAGAGGACATCAACCGAGGGGAAAACAGGGGGCGTTGCTTCCTCCCCGTGCAGGTAAAACTCCAGAAAAGAGTATCTGAATGAAACATGTAATATATGCCATCGAAGAATGGCCGGAGAAAACGCTGTTCTCAAGGAAGGATACGGCCACCATACTGGGAATCGGTGTCAGCACACTCGACTCACTCATCAGCTACAGCGAGCTTCCCAGGACGGTCATCCATAAGAGGGTCTTCGTCCACCGCAGGGACCTTGAGAGGTACATAGACGGATGCAGGAAAACAGAATCGGGAGGAATCAGATGAACGAAGATGTTTGGAAACAGATCATGAATGACATTGCGAACCAGAACATCAGGTACGGCTCGTGCGAGGTCAGGCTGACTTTTCACGACGGAAGGATTGACTTCTACGAACTCACTACACGGTACCGCAGGAACACAAATGCTTTACGCAGCAAATGCAGCAGGGAAAAGGAGGCAGACAATGGATAAAGTGAACAGTACCGGAAGCATTCAGTTCAGATACATAATGCTTCCTGAGTTCATCCTTCAGGATGAAACAATATCCAACGGTGCAAAACTTCTTTTCGGTATAACAGTAGCACTGTCATCCAGGGAAGGATATTGCTTCTGCACGAACAGTCATTTATCCGGCATCCTCAGAAAAAGCACGAGAAGCATCACGAGACTGATTGGCGAACTGAAGGACAGATCATACATTACCGTCGAAAATGCAGCAGCGGAAAACGGGGAAATTCCGGAACGCCGGATACGGCCAGATATTTCCAATCCTGCCGTCAGATCTTTCCTGGGATGGCATAGAAATTTCTGTCAGGGTGGCACAGACAAAACCGTCTCCCGGCGGGGTGACAAAACTGGCGGATATAATAATATAAATGTTTTAAACCATTGCTGTCCAATTAACCGAACAGGTACTTTATAAAAGTTAAGATCCTTGTTATGCTGTTTCTACCACAAAAGCAAACAAAACAAGGACTTAACTTTATGTATAAATCTACCACAATTTCCGGACAATTGCTAGGGCCTCCGGCGTGGTCGAGCGCATTGGCGCGGGTATAAATCTACCACAATTTCCGGACAATTGCTAGGGCTCGAAGACCGACTTGGTTTTGAGGAAATCTGCCGGGAGGAGAAAGCCGACTACCGCTACCGTAGCTTCACGGCAAGGACGCAGCTGTACGCAATGATGGTCGCCCAGCTCACGAACCAGAAAGGGCTGCGGTCAATAGAGAACACAATCGCAAGCGACAACGATCTGTACCATACAGGCATACGGGCGAACGTCACCAGAACAAACCTTGCCCATGCGAACGAAAACCGGCCGAGCGGGGTGTTCCAGAAATTCTACTTCCAGCTTCTTGAGCACAACAAATTCCTCTGCAGCGGAAGGGACAGGCAGGAGAATGAACATCCTGCCTCCGTCACCCTGCGCCAGATTGTCTCCCGGGACAGGAATACGGGTAAGGAAATCCAGCTCCTGACGAACATGTTTGATGCCGACCAGCTTGAGGTTGCCGTTATTTACAAAAAACGCTGGACCGTGGAGCTTTTCTTCAAGATGATAAAACAGAAGCTTCGGGTGAAGCGTTTCTACAGGCAGAGCGAGACGGCGGTCAAGACCCAGATATGGATTGCCCTGATTGTCCACCTGCTCTTCCTCATCCTCAAGGCCATGAACGGGAATGCGAAAAGGACATTCTCAAGTTTCTGCTCCGAGTTAATGAAATTGATAACGGGCTGCATTTCTCCTCGATGGAAAAATTCTGGCAGGTAATTTTTGATGCTGCGCACCTGTTCAACGTACAGCTGTTCGCGACCACGCATAATATTGATTCCTTAAAGGGGCTTAACAGGATTTTCCGGTAACGAAATGGCAAGACACCGCGTCGAAGCTTTTGTCAGGAGGAATTCCATACGCAGGGCAGAAGTGGAAAAATATGCGAGCAGCTTTCACCTTACAACCTACAAATCGAATGAGCCGCCCGAATGCCTCTGCGCATGATTTTGGCTCGGAAAGTTCCCCTGGACGTCAAGAATTAGGGTGTTGGAAAATGCCATAAAAACAGACTTTTCAACACCCTGTTTACCGGAAACCGCAAGTCGGTTTCAGTGCCCTGAAATGACCGTTTCTCCTGCAAAACTGCTTAGAAACGGTCGGTGAACGACATCTTTTTACGCTTGACAGACCAAAACTACGCAGTTATACTCTGTTTATGGTCGGAAGGAAGCATGAAACAGAGGAACTGGAAAGACTCTATGGCAGCGGCAGGGCGGAGCTTGTCGCAGTCTATGGGAGGCGTCGCGTCGGGAAAACATACCTTATCGACGAGGTCTTCAAGGATAGGCTTGCCTTCCGGCACACAGGGCTTTCGCCTGTCGAGGCGGAAGGCAAGGCGGGAGGCATCCTAAAAGCCCAGCTCCAGCATTTTTATTATTCGCTTCAGATGCAGGGAATGCCAAAGTCCCACCGGCCCGAGAACTGGCTGGAGGCATTCTTTATGCTGGAGCAGCACCTCCGCTCCATGGACAACGGAGAGAGGCAGGTGGTTTTTCTGGACGAGCTACCCTGGCTGGATACCCCCAATTCAAAATTCATCACGGCGTTTGAAGGCTTCTGGAACAGCTGGGCATGCCACCGCAGCAACATCATGGTCATTGTCTGCGGAAGCGCGAATTCGTGGATACTCGACAAGCTCATAAACAACCACGGCGGGCTTTATGGCCGGGTGACTTATGAAATCAAGCTTTCTCCGTTCGACCTGTACGGGTGCAAGGAGTTCTTCGGGTCAAAGGGCATAAGCCTTTCCGATTATGACATCACCCAAAGCTATATGATTTTGGGAGGCGTACCATTCTATCTCGGATACTTTGAAAAGGGCAGGAGCCTCGCCCAGAATGTTGACGCGCTGTTCTTTCAGCCCAATGCGAAATTGAAAGACGAATATGACAGGCTTTTCGATTCCTGCTTTTCAAATCCTGACGCAATGAAGAGCATCGTGAAGGCCCTGAACGGCCGGAATGCCGGGCTGTCCAGAAAAGAGCTTGTTGAAAAACTCAAGGTCATGGACAGCGGACACCTTTCCAAACACCTGAAGGCACTGGTCAGCAGCGACTTTGTTTTTGAATATGTTCCCTTCGGCCTCAGCAGGAGGGAGACCCATTACAAGCTGGTTGACCCGTTCTGCCTGTTCTATTTGAAATTTGTGGACGGAAGGACAGGCATGGACGAAAGCTTCTGGCAGCACGGAATCTCATCCCAGTCCGTCATAAGCTGGAGGGGACTGGCGTTTGAGAACGTGTGCTTCAACCACATCCGGCAGATAAAAAAGGCGCTCGGAATAAGCGGGGTCATAAGCACGCATTCCGCATGGTCCAAACGCGCCGATGATACCGAAGGGACGCAGATAGATATGATCATCGAGCGCAGGGACAATGTCGTCAACATGTGCGAAGTCAAATTTTACGGGGATGAATTCGCAGTCTCCAAGGATTACCACCTGACCTTGATAAGGCGGCAGGAGCTCCTGTCCAAGATGATTCCAAAGAGGTCAGTCATCCACAGCATACTCATTACGACATTCGGACTGGCCTACAACGAGTACAGCGGGGATTTCCTCCAGACCGTCACATTGGCCGACCTGCTGGAATCCTGCTGAAGCTGCATTTTTTGTCAACAGGCTGCGCCAGCCTATGTCGCCAATATGTGCATTCAATGCCAGGCACGACTGACGGTGACGTATGCACGAGGCATGACGCCCAAAGAGCGCTGAACAGACAAAAAAGAGTGCGTGCAGCACACTTTTTCCGACGAATACTTGTATCATGCATACGGTTATGCTAAGATATCCGCATGAAGCGGAATTGTATGCAAAAGCTCGCAGCCTGGAAGGATGCCCCGGACAGGAAGCCCCTCATCCTGTGGGGGGCCAGGCAGGTCGGCAAGACCTGGCTCCTGAAGGAGTTCGGGAAGTCATATTTTGAGAATGTCCTCTACGTTTCGTTCTACAACAACCACAAGGACGCGGACGTCTTCGAGCAGGACTATGACACGGAGCGCATCCTCAGGACGCTCGCGCTGCAGCATCATATAACGATAGAAGCTCAGAAGACGCTGATCGTCTTCGATGAGGTGCAGGCGGCCCCGAAGGTGCTGGAGTCGCTGAAATACTTCTGCGAGGAATGCCCGGAATATGCGGTCGTGGCGGCGGGCTCACTGCTGGGGGTGAGCATCCACGAGGGGGTGTCCTTCCCCGTCGGCAAGGTGAACGAGCTGCGCCTGTACCCCATGTGCCTGGAGGAGTTCCTGCGCGCAATGGGGGAGGCCGGCCTTGCGGACCTGCTGGCTGCCGGCGACGCGGCGGCCCCACTGCTGTCGGACCTGCGCGAGAGCTACGTCCCCCTGCTCAGGGACTATTTCTTCGTCGGCGGGATGCCCGCGGCGGTGAAGAAATTCGCGGAGACCCGGGACTACGACGCGGTGCGCTCCATACAGAACGAGATAGTCGGCCAGTACGAGGGAGACTTCGGCAAGCACGTGGAGGCGGCAATGCTCCCCCGGATACGGATGACCTGGAACTCCCTGCCCATGCAGCTCGCCAAGGAGAACCGCAAGTTCTTCTTCGGCCAGGTAAAGAAAGGGTCACGGATGAAGGACTTCGAGATCGCCATCCAGTGGCTGTGCGACGCGGGGCTCATATACAAGGTCTGCAAGGTCACCAAGCCCGCCGTCCCGCTGAAGTCATACGTCAGCTTCACCGAGTTCAAGCTGTACATGAACGACATAGGACTCTTGGGCGCGCTGAGCGAGCTGGACAAGGAGAGCGTCATAAGCGGGAACGACGTGTTCGTCGAATTCAAGGGGGCGCTCACCGAGCAGTACGTGCTGCAGGAGCTGACTGCCGCGACCGGCTATACCCTGTATTACTATTCCGGCGGGAAATCGACCTACGAGACGGATTTCCTTGTCCAGAAGGGAAAGAACGTCATCCCTATAGAGGTCAAGGCGGAGGAGAACCTTAAGTCCAAGAGCCTCAGGGCCTACTGCGACAAGTTCAGGCCCGCATCCGCCATACGGACCTCGATGTCGGGCTACCGCGAGCAGGAGTGGATGACGAACGTCCCCCTGTGGGCCATAAGCTGCCTGTAAGCAGGGCCGTCCGCCCGGCGTGACCGGTCCCCTCATCCGGGACCGGTGAAGCCATGCGGAGACGGGGGCGATTTTCCCGGGTGCAACGAACTGTCTGAGCACGAGGTATCAGGTAAAATATGAACATC
>JAILON010000015.1 GCA_024690865.1 Treponema sp.
GGCCTGTCGGCCTGTCGGCCTGTCGGCCTGTCGGCCTGTCGGCCTGTCGGCCTGTCGGCCTGTCGGCCTGTCGGCCTGTCGGCCTGTCGGCCTGTCGGCCCCTCTTATACCCTTTTAAGTAACACCTGCAAAATACATTCCCATCATCCTCATAAATTGCCCTCCGTGGGTGTGGCTTGCCACGTCCACGGGGGCTTTTTATATACAAATCATCTAAAAGGAGTGGTTTTATGACGAAAACCAAGATTTTGTCTGTGCTTCTTGCCTCCCTCGCGTGCGTGGCCCTGCTCGGGTCCTGCGACTACTGGAAGGAGGACTATTACAAGAGCGGCGGCGACAGCGGCAGTCAGGCGAGCGGTGGCTCAGGCTCTGGCAGCACGGCCAGCGTCCCGACCTATTCCGGCAGCATGACCGTGAACAGTGTTGCCTACACGACGCTGACGATGAACGGCACGAGCACCAGCGGAACGGCGACGCTTTCGGGCGGCGCGGCAAACCTTTCCGGCACGTATGCACGGGCCGTGGCAGCAGCCGCCGCTGCGAGCGAGTTCACCGGCAGCTACACCATCACGTTCAGCAGCGGGACCATCACCGTGACGTTCAACGGCAATAGCATCACGCTGACGAACGGCAGCATAACCGCAAGCGGGACGGGCACGCTCGTGGTGCAGACTTCCGGCGGAAGCGGCGGAAGCGGCGGAAGCAGCAGCTCCGGCGGATTTTCATCTGGCGGATCTTCATCTGGCGGTTCTTCATCTGGTGGTTCTAGCGGCGGCACTCCGTCTTCTACGATGACTGCGGAAGAACAGAGCGTATATAACAGTCTTGTCGGTACTTGGAAGGACGCCAGGGACTCCAGTTATGTTTATACATTCACCATCCGTAGCAATGGAACAATTGTTTCTCCTGAATGGGAAACTACATGGAGTAATGCTCATGTTGTACACGACGGGTCGTCTGACTCGAATTATTACGGAGCTTTGGAAGCAGGACAATCTATTGACGGGGTCTGGTATGATGATTTCCGGCATCTTATTTATAAGAAATCTGATGGTTCTTATACGTTTGATAGTGGTGTACAACGCATGTAGCGTTGCATCAAGCAACCGAGGCTGACAGCAGGCAGGGCCGTGTGCGTTGCATTGCGCAGCATCGCGCGGGTCCTGCTGCCCGCCCTCGGTGCAGTACGTGACGCACACGACGCCAGCAGGAGCGTAGCGTCGTGGTTACGGACGTGCCGTAAAACTGTCACGGGCGTGACGCAAAACTGTCACGGACGTGACGCAAAACTGTCACGGACGTGCCGTAAAACTGTCACGGACGTGATGCACACGACGCCAGCAGGTGCGTAGCGTCGTGGTCACGGACGTGCCGAAAACCCGGCACAGTACGTGATGCAAGCCGTCGGTTCGGCCTGAAAATTCCGCGCCGCCGCCCCTGTCCCTAGAAGCCCGCGAGGGCCAGTACCTCGTCCGGCCTGTCCACGATCGGGGACGCGCCCTTTTCCTGCAGGAATTCCCTCGTCTTGAAGCCCCAGCTGACGCTGATGCAGGGAAGGCCCGAATTCCGCGCGGTCGCCATGTCCACGTCGGAATCCCCTATGTAGACGGCGTCCTCCTTGTTCGCGCCGAGTGCCTTGAGCGCGGTGTAGACCGAATCGGGATAGGGCTTGCGCCTGACGCCGGCGGCCTCGTTCTCGCCTATCGCCGCTTCCTGCGGGATGGACTTGAAGTAGAGCGCGGCCAGCTCCTTTACCTGCGCGTCGGGCTTGTTGGAAACGATCGCCATCTTTACGCCCCGCTCCTTCAGCTTTTCTATCAGGTCCAGCACGCCGTCATAGGCCTTGGTCTTGTTCTGGTAGTTGGCGGAATAGATCTCCCTCATGCGGTCCAGCGCCTTGTCGTAGTCGGGGTTGCCCCTTCCGCCCGGAAGGGCCTTCTCGATCATCACGCCAAGCCCGTTGCCCACGTACTGCCGTACTTCGTCCAGGGTGTGCGCTGGGTAATTCAGGCCCGCGAGGGCCTCGTTGCAGCTGTCCGTCAGGTCTTCCAGCGTGTCCAGCAGGGTTCCGTCCAGGTCGAATATGACCGCCTTATATTTCTTTTCCATAATGGAACCATTAAACACGACTTTGCCCGGACCGTCAAGCAAGGCCGGTTCGTCCGTTCCATGTGTTTTATGGCCGTTGTTATGTCCAGTTCGTCCGCTCCATGTGTTTCATGGCCGGTTCGTCCGCCCTTTGACCTTTGGCCGCCAATGCACTATAATCGTGCTGTATTATGGAAGACAAGCACAGGGTCGTAGGCGAGAAAATAGTCATAAACGAAAGCGAGGTCAAAAGCTTCTTTGACCGCCGCTGCGAGAAAAAGCTGCCCTACCTATACAATTACGTGAACTATCAGGACAAGCACCCGGAGCTTGCATTGGAGCGGGACCGCTATGAGAAGGACAAGATCCTGCCCCTGCTGAACCTGCGGAAGGGCAGCCGCGTCCTGGACATAGGCTGCGGGGTTGCCCGCTGGGCCACGGAAGGGGTCATGGGAACCATCGCTTCCGAAGGTATCTACGTGGGGGTGGACTACACGGCGGGCCTTCTGGAGATGGCGAAGAAGAACACCGCCGCATACGCGAACTGCCGCTTTTTCTGCGGGAGCTTTCAGGAAATCCTTTCCGTCCTGCCGGAGGAGCTTCAGTCCGCCAAGTTCGACGTCATCCTGGTCAACGGCGTGATGATGTACATAAACGACGAGGACATGGCCGCCTGCCTGGGCAACGTGAACAGCCTGCTGGCCAGCGGGGGCATCGCCTACTTGAAGGAGTCCGTCGGCTTTACCGAGCGGCTGACCCTGAACGAAACGTATTCCGACGAGCTTACCAGCAACTACAGCGCGATTTACCGGAGCATTGCCGAATATGACGCGCTCTTTGACCAGTACCTGCCCGCGCCAGATTTCGCGGTGGTCGAACGGGACGATATGTGGAAGTGGAACCTGCACAACCGGCGGGAAACCACCGCCTACTACTGGATAATCAGGAAGAACTAGGCGGCGGGAGGACGGTGCTACTGGGCTATCGCGTCCAGCTGGTTCCCGTCCTGCCGTGAGCCTTCTATGCGGATGAACACCTGGTTGGGAAGGCATGCCGCCCATGCCCCCGTGTCCGACAGGGCGCCGGACATGACGCAGGTCTTGCCGGGACAGGGCGAATCCAAAAAGCGGGCCGTGCCGTCCGCGACCTCTATCTCGCTTATACCTATGGCCCCCTCAATCTTGTAGACCGCGTTCTTGGACAGGGGGTAGACGAACTCGCCTTCCGGTGTCCTGACCACGAGCAGCCTCTCGTCCCCGCCTCCCCGTCTGACGAGCAGGATGGAGGCGGCCAGGGCGGCCACGGACAGGATGAGGACGGGCAGATCCAGTATTTTTATGCCGGCACGCTTCATTTCTTTCCATAAATATATGGATTACCGCGTATTTTTTCAAGCCGGGGCAGCGAGGTGTGTCCGGGGCGTGCGAGGCGCCTGGGGCAGCAAGATGTGTCCGGGGCGTGGGGGGAGGCGCCTGTCCAGCTTTCAATCTGTCGCGGCGGGGATGGAATCCGCCCTGGCGGGGTTGAAATACGTCCTGGCGGGGAACGATGGCTTTTTGGGCCGGCCTCCGCTTAAAAAAGTACAAAAATCCCTTTAACTTCTTCCTTGTTTTGTGGTATAATATAAAGAAGGGCTGTCTGGGGAATGCTCGCCGGGCAGTACTAGTATATGAGGATTGGGAAATGAGTGCTGAAGAGTTTTATAATAAGGTAAAGGCCGATGCCGGCCTGCAGGCTGCGCTTGAGAAGGCGACAGATAGCGGAACTGTTGCGGACTTCCTGTCTGCCAACGGCTGTACGGCCAGCGCGGATGAGTTCGCCTCCTATGTGGCGGAGCATTCCTGATAGGATTTCTTCCTAATAAAGCCTATTGCGGGAAACCTCCTTTTGCAATAGGCTTAGATGACCCGCTTTGACTTCCAACTGCCTTGGGCAAAGCGGATGACGAACGCAATGCTGCGGACTACCCAGTCCATCATCATTGCGAACCAAACTCCCATCGCACCAAAGCTTACCGGCCAGTCCAGAGCTTTGGTCATACCGAAAATTCCCGTACATCTGAATACATAGCTCATCCCTATTCTGACCGTCCACATGCTTATCATGCTGACCAACATCGTGTATGCCACGTCCCCCGCCGCCCGCAGCGCATTGGGCAGGGTGAAGGAGAGGGGCCAGATGAACAGACCCACGGCCCCATGCAGCAGTGCCATGCAGCTGGCCAGGCGGGTCGTTTCCTCCGACATGCCGTAAAACGACACGATTTTCCCAATCAGCATGAGCAGGGGGATGTTTAAAAGCCAGAAGCCCGCGTATGCGAAGAGGAGGAGCTTCTTCGTGTAGGCGGAGGCCTGTTCCGGCTTTCCCGCCCCGCAGCACTGGCCGACGACCGTCAGCATGGCCAGCGAGCAGGCGTTTCCGGGGAGGACTTCGAATGAAGTCACCGTGTTTGCCGCGGCGTTGGCGGCGATGGCCTGTGTTCCGAATGAAGCAATGAGCGAGAGTACGAGGATTTTTCCAATCTGGAAGGTGGAATTTTCAAGCCCGTTGGGGATGCCAATCTTCAGTATTTTGCCTATCAGGTGCCAGTCCGGCACGACGCGCGATATGCCTTTGATGGAAAGGGATTTGTCCCGGTACAGGGCCACCAGCAGGACCGCGGCGGCGGCCGTGCGCGACAGCAGGGTGGGGACGGCGACTCCTTCCACGCCCCAGCCCAGTCCGTAAATCAGGATGGCGTTGCCGCCGATGTTTATGACGTTGACCAGCAGGGCTATGTCCATGCTGATGGCGGAATTCCCCCGCGAGCGGAAGAGGGCGGCGCAGGCGTTGTATAAGGCTGTGCCCGGCAGGGCGAAAAGGGTGATGAGGAAGTAGCGCCGGCTGGCCTCCATGACGCCGGGAGTCACCTGCCCGAAAATCGCCCGCAGGAGGGGACGGTGCAGGAAGAGCCCCGCGAGGAGCAGGGAAAGGGCTATGCCGCTTATCGTGTAAATGAGCTGGCGGGCGGTCTTTTCGGCCATGGTCCTGCTGCCCCTGCCGATGTACTGGGAACAGACGACCGCTCCGCCCGTCGCGAGGGCGGCGAAAATCTGGGTCAGGAGCACGTTTATCTGGTCCACGAGCGAGACTCCGCTGACCGACTCCTCCCCGATGTGGGCGACCATCACGATGTCCGCGATTCCGAGCGAGATTTGCAGCATCTGCTCCACGGCAAGGGGCCATATAAGCCGCCACAGATCGCGGCCCGTGAACATCTTTTCTTCCTGCGGGCTTTTCATCTGTTCTGGCCGTCCGGCCTGGCTTCCGTGCCTGCGGGGCTGGCGGGGCTAGCGGAGGATTTTGTTGAGCACGGCGTCCTTCTGCCTCCAGTTCTTGTCCACCTTCACCTGTAAGTCCAGCTCCACCTTGTAGGGGAAGATGTCGGCGCATTTTTTCAGGCTGGCAATCCGTATCTGCTTGATCATTGCGGCTCCCTTGCCGATGACGATGCCCTTCTGGCTTTCCCGTTCCACACAGAGGCTTGCGCGGACCTTGAGCTTGCTCTCGCTCGCCATCTTCATGTCCTCTATCCTGACGTAGAGGGCGTGGGGAAGCTCTTCGTCCAGGCGGTTCATCGCCTCGCCCCGGATAATCTCCGAGATGCGGAAGTCCACCTCCTGATCGGTGTAGAATTCCTCGGGATACAGGTGCGGGGCCTCGGGTGCGAGCTCGTACAGGGCCTTGAGCACGTCGTTCACGCCCCTGTCGTCCCGCGCGCTCATCTCGATGACCCGCGTGGGGGCAAAGCCGGGAAAGGCTTCCGCCAGGAATGCCTGTGCCTTCTTGAGGCTGGACTGGGCTGAGTCCCGCTTGTTCAGCGCGATGACGGTCTTGTCCGCGTAGGGGGCGACGAGCGAGGCGATGAGCTTTTCCTCGTCCCCGTGGTCGCGCGTCGTGTCGATGATGTAGAGGATGGCGTCGCTATCCTTGATCTGGTCGCTCGCCGTCTTGGTCAGCTTCAGGTTCAGCTTCTTGTCGCTGATGTGCAGGCCGGGCGTGTCCACGAAGACCAGCTGGCCCAGCGAGGTGTTGACGATACCCTTTATTGCGTTGCGGGTGGTCTGCGGAACGGCGGAGACGATGCTTATCTCCTCGCCGCTCGCCGTGTTCAGGAATGTGGATTTGCCTGCCGAGGGCCGGCCCACGATGGAGACCAGGGCGGTCTTGGGGCCGACGGGGGGCTGTTCGGTTGGTCCCGGCATTCCTGCCGTTGTCCCGGTTGCGGCTTCGCTCGCTTTGCTGCTCTCTGTATCGTTCGATGTGTCGTTCATTGGTAATATTATAGGAGAAAACGTGATTTCGGGCAAGATTCCGCCGCAGGGACCTCGCGCGCTAGTGGGCCCGGGCCGCGTCTGTTCTGTTGCCGGACTGGGGAGTCTGTTCCGTGAGCCGGACTGGGGAGTCTGTTCCGTGAGCCGGGCCGCGTCTGTTTTGCGGGGCCACATGTGCTGCCCGGCGGAAATGTACGGGCCTATCTATGGGGGCTGCGTCTGTTTTGCGGCCCTCGTATGGCCGGTTTTTTGTTGCCGGGGGCCGCGCTGGTTCCTGGTGTCGCCGTAGCGGCCCCGTGGTCTGGGGTAGGAGGGTGTGCCGCCCCTGATTTCGTCACAGTACCGGGGGCCAGATTTCGTCGCGGTGCCGCCTGCCCAGCGCGTCAAGGGCGCGGGCGACGTTGGCCTCGCCCTTTTCTTCCATATAGTTCTTCAAATCCACGAGGAAGCGGTTCATTGAAAAGTGCTGGAAGGCCAGCACGGCTTCCCATGCTTCCGGGGTGGAAGCGTAGGAAGCGGCAAGCTCGTCGCGCCAGGGGATGAAGATTCCCTTTCCCTTGAGCTCCGCGTAACCGACCATGTACAGGCGGGTTCCGTTTTCGGCACAGAGCCGCTGGTGCAGGCGGGCGGTCTGCCGGGCCATCTCCAGCTGGCTTTCCTGTATGGCGCGGGCGACGGCGGGGCTGCCCTTCGCGGACAGGTATTTCAGGTGCTTGGTCTTGGCGGTGTGGACGGGGGTTTTGTTCGTAATCATTGCGTTCCGGCGGAAGTCCACCCCGAGCGCGGGATTCCTGCGGAAAAAGCCTTCCGCGACACGCCCGCTCTGGCCGACCAGGTAGGCCCGCTTCGAGGCAAGCTGCTCTTCCTTTCCGGGGTTGTCGCCCACGACGATCAGCCGTATCTCATCCTCTTCCGTTATCCCGTCCCAGGCCCTGTTGTAGACGACGGGCGTGTCGTGGCTGTAGGGAGGCGTGTCGTCCCGGGAGGCCTCCTCCGTCAGGCGGATGAGCTCTGCGGAGAGGGGGGCGTACCGGCTGACAAGCGCGGCGACGGCAGCCTTGTATTCCTGTATGGCAGAGAAAGCGGCATGGGTCATAGGATTCTCCTTGTGGCGGGATTTGCGGGAAATCGGGCAGTCCCGAAACCGGCGGCCTGCTGCGCGGTTTTCCCTGCAGGTGCGTGGGGCCTGCCCGTCCGGGCAAAAAAAAAGACTGTATTGCTACAGTCTTTTTATGCGGGAGACCAGACTTGAACTGGCACAGCTCGCGCCACTAGCACCTCAAGCTAGCGTGTCTACCAATTCCACCACCCCCGCATTATATTGAACAGGACAAGGTCGCTCTGGAAAGCTGCCCCTGCTCTGGAATGTAGGAATATAATAGAAGATAGCGATATTTTAGTCAAGGGGGAAACGAGGGAATTCGTGCCTTGATTTTCCTCCGGGCACCCGGCTGCCGCGGAATGCACATTCAAAAAATTCTTATGGAAAATTCCGCCGTTGTGTGCTAAGATAGATACGTATGGCGTATTTTCCACTTTTCGTGAATTTGAAGCATAAAGAGGTGCTGGTCATAGGCGGTGGCAATGTTGCCTTCCAGGAGATGGCGACCTTCCTGACCTTCGAGCCGAAGATAACCCTCGTCGCGGAAGAGGTAGAGCAGAATCTTGAGGTCTTGATCGGGGCGTATTCCAGCCAGGTGCAGTACGTGCGGGGCAAGCCGTCCCTGGAGCTTATACAGTCGCTGGACTGCAACCCCACGCTCGTCATAGTCACATTGGACGACGTTGCCCTGAACGCGGAGATTTACGAATACTATAGGGAAAAGAACGTCCTGGTCGAAGACATTTCCAGCAGGTCGCGCTGCGACTTCATCTTCCCGGCCATCATCAAGCGGGGGGACGTTGTCTGCGGCATATCGTCCAGCGGCAAGAGTCCGCACGTCTCCCAGTTCATCAAGACCTTGAT
>JAILON010000042.1 GCA_024690865.1 Treponema sp.
TGCTGTTGGAGCTGCTACTTGAATTGCTGTTAGAACTGCTGCTTGAGCTGCTGTTGGAGTTGCTGCTTGAACCGCTTCCTGAACTTTTCGCCATATAACGCCTCCCGTAACGGACCGTTTCAAGTCCTTATATTTTCTTAAATGAATATCCAGCTGGTATGGTTACACAAGAGGTCGGCTGTCCCACATTGCCCGAGCGACTGTGGCTCATTGCTGAAGCGACTATGGCTACATTGCCGGAGCCGCTGTGCTACATTGCCGGAGCCGCTGTGGCACATTGCCGGAGCCGCTGTGCCACATTGCTGGAGCCGCTGTGCTACATTGCCAGACCGCTGTGCTACATTACCAGACCGCTGTGCTACATTACCAGACCGCTGTGGCACATTGCCAGAGCGTCTGTACTACACTGCCGGAGCGTCTGTGGCACATTGCCGGAGCGTCTGTGGCACATTGCCAGAGCGACTGTGCTACAGTGCCGGAGTCGCTGTGCTACAGTGCCGGAGTGACTGTGGCACATTGTGCGGGTAGGCGGCGTATTATGGAGGTAATCGTTCCGGGCAAATTGACAAGAGAAAGGGAATGGTCTATACTCTTATAATGTGAAGAGATTAGACCTGTTCGGGAATCCTGTTGCTTTCCGGACGGCTCTATTGAAAAATCTGCCGCGGTGCAGGAAGATGGTGGCCAGGCTGTGGACATATTCACTCCGTTCCGAGTAATCAGGGGCAACGTCGGGGGCCTGCTGAACTGTATCTTCATATCCGACAGGAAGCGTCCCGCCGGTGAAAGGCGCCTGTTCGTGGACATAACGGAAACGCGCAGGCAGGACATGCACACCGGGGTCCCCAGGGTGACGGACTCCGTCCTTGCGGAGCTGCACGGGATGGGGCTTCCCTATACGATTGTGGAGGTCTATGCCCGTCCCCACTTTGAAGGCTTCTTTACCGTATCCGGCAGCAGGCCTGTCCGCGTGGTTCCGGGAGACGTGTTCTTTGGCCTGGACCTTTCCAAGTTTTTGACGCAGAAGAACAGGCCCTTTTTGGACAGAATTCACCGCCTGGGCGTTCCCGTCTATTTTTACGTGCATGACCTCATTCCAATCCGGTACCCGGAATTCTGTCCCAAGAACGTCGTGAGGGCCTTTTCCCGCTGGCTTGCGACGGTCTCCCGCTATACGGGCCTCATTGCCAACTCCCGCAGCACGAGGAACGACTTTGCCGCCTGCCTTGCGGGAAAGGAGCACCGGGCCTACAACGAGAAGATCCTCATAGACTTCGCGTATCCCGGATCTTCGTTCGTCGCGCGTCCCCCCCGGAAGAGGGAGGAGCCCCGGGGCGGAAGGACTGGAGGCGGCGGGCTTTCCTTCATCGCCGTCGGGGCCATGGAAAAACGCAAGGGCTATGTCCAGCTTTTGGGGGCCTTTGACATTTTGTGGGGCAAGGGGCTGGACCTCAGGCTGACGATCGTGGGGCCTGCCTACTACTGGAGCGGGGAGGTCGAGGAGGCCGTCCGCGCCAATTCCCGCTACGGCAGGTCCCTGTTTTGGCGCGGGGACTACATAAGCGACGGGGAGCTGGCCGCCCTGTACGGGGAGAGCGACGCCTACATCTCCTCCAGTTTCGCCGAAGGTTTTGGCCTGCCCGTCGTGGAGGCCGCCAGCTGCGGAATTCCGCTCATCCTGCGCGACATCCCCGTGTTCCGCGAGCTGGGAGGGGAGGGGGCCTTCTATTTTTCGGCGGACTCGGAACAGGCCCTTGCCTCCGCGCTTGAGGAGTGGATTGCCCGCTATGCGGAAGGGAAAGTCCCCCTGCCCGGCATAAAATGGAGGAGCTGGCGGAACTGCGCCGAGGATATATGCCGGACGATCCTGCCGGACTACACTCCTTCCGTCCCCGGCGGGGCGTGCGGACGGAAGGGGGCCGGAAAGGCTGCCTGCGATGTTTCCGTCATCATCGTGAACTACAATACCTGCGCCCTGCTGCATGACTGCCTGGTGTCGCTGTATGAGAAGACCGAGGAGCTGGACTTTGAGGTCATCGTGAGCGACAACGGTTCCATCGACGATTCCGTGGATATGGTGCGGAAGGACTTTCCCCAGGTCCTGCTGCTGGAGAACATGGCCAACCTGGGCTTCGGGGCTGCCAACAACCGGGCACTGGACAGGGCTTCGGGCAAATATGTCTTCTATTTAAACAGCGACACCCTGCTTCTGAACAACGCCGTGAAAATCTTCTTCGACTACTGGGAGTCCCATCCGGAGGAAAAGCTGGGGGCACTGGGCTGCAACCTGGAATGGCCCGACGGCCGCCTGTGCCTTTCGTCGGGAGCAAGCAGGACCGGGCGCTTCGGGTCTGCGTCCGACTTCAGGCGGAACCAGCGCAGGCTGTGCCTGCGTTCCTACAAGGTCGCGCTCAGGCACTATATCTTCAGGAAGCCCCTCAGGCCGGTGGAGGACCAGGACCCCCCGGTGGAAAAGTTTGTGGGGCAGGTGGGCTATGTGACGGGGGCGGACCTCTTCCTTTTGAACGACGGGAACGCCCGCTTTGACGAGGATTTTTTCATGTACTACGAGGAGGTGGACCTGGAGTATGCCCTGTGGGAGGCGGGGAAACGGGCCTGCCTCATCGACGGCCCCCGGATCGTGCATTTGGAGGGGGCTTCGTCCAGCAGGGGCCGCTACGAGGTCTTGGACCAGACGGACTTTTCAAAAATACAGATGACCCTGTCCGCAATACGATTCTTCAAGAAACACGGCTTGGGCGGTCCGCTGTCCCTCCTTGTCACGAAGCTCTATACGGCGGCCCTCTGGCTCAATCCCATCATCGTCAGGGATACCCGCCGCTATATAGGACGGCTGCTGTCCATTTAGGGCTGCCTGCCGTGCCCGCCGCGTGTGGCCGGCGTGCCGTGCCTTTCCGGCGTGGCGTGCCTTTTCAGTGTGGCGGCCGGACTAGAGCTCCATCCCGTTCAGGATGTCCTTGAGGGACTTCAGCTCTTCCGCCGTCATGGTGATTCCCTTGCCCATCTTCTCGTGGTCCGGGGACTATGAACGTATGTCGTATTTCGCGGGCCGTTCCCCCCACGAAACGAGGTTCAGCTCCAGGTTCCAGCCGCCCTTTCCTTCCGAGATGACCTTCCTGTCGTTGCTGTCAGAGAACTCAAATTTGAATGAATCCGCCATAAATTTCGCTCTTCCTCCTTAACACTATCCAATTAATAGTATATAATAGCACAAAAGCCGTCATAGTGGAAGTTTTAAAACTGTAAAAAAGCTCTGCTGGAAGGCCGACAATGTATATATAAGAGTATAGTTAAAACGTGGGAGGAAAAATGACAAAGCTAAAGCGTTTAGCGCTTGTACTTCTCGCTGTGAGTTCCCTGTTCTTCATGGCATGCGGTTCTACACCGAAGGATGACTCAAGCTCCAGTGGTAGCGCCGGCTCCTCTTCGCAGTCACGCTCCGGGTCTTCTGGTTCTGGGGCCGGCTCAGGATCGGGTTCCGGTTCAGGGGCCGATTCTTCTTCAAGCTTTGCTGACGGCGATGAGAACGGCAGCGGTTCTGGGCGCGGCGGGTCCGGTTCGGGAAGCTCCTATGGCGACGGTTACGATGACGACGACGATGAAGAGTTCGACGAGAATACGGCAAAAGATTATAAGGCGCTCTTTAGGATGATAGACAAGTCCAGGGCGAAGGCCATAGAGTCCGGTGCTCAGGATGATGACGCGACTTCGGACTTCTTCAATGCCCTTGACGAAGAGTACGAGCGGCAGAAGGCCCTGGCCGAGTCCGGCGGCATTACGCCCGAGATGACCAACATCCTCAGGCAGATCAACGCCGCGTACGCGGGGCTTGAGCAGTACGAGGACGCGAAGGCCAAGAAGGAGCGCATAGACGACAAGGGCTATGCCTCCCACAGCCAGCGGGCCTATGACGAGGGGGCCAGGCTCCTTGAGGAGCTGGAGGAAATCATGGCCGACAGCGACAGCTTCTTTGAGGAGCTGCGCACCGGCACTTCCGACGTGGGCACCCAGTTCCTGAACAAGGCAACGAAGGCCAACACCGACTTTACCAACGTGTTCAAGGCTACGGCGACGAACATGCGTACCGAGGCGTTCAAGGCCAAGAAGCAGGCCGACAGCGTGAAGGCTTCCGTTTCGCGGAAGGACGACTACGACGACGGCGTTTCGGAGTTCCGCGAGGGAGATTCCAACTACGTCACCGGTAGTGTTGAGCAGTCCATCGAGAACTACATCAATGCACGGGATATCTTCTCCACGCTGTACGAAGAGGTTTCTGCGGCCAGGGCCGAGGCTCAAAAAAAAATAAGCGCGGCTAAGAAGAAGGTCAACCACGCCTGGGGCGTTGCCGACGAGGCCGACAAGACCGACCCTTTGACTGAAAAGATAGACGGCATTGAGGACCATGATGCCAAGCTCCTGGAGGACGACGACTTCACCGAAGCCGAAAATTCCTATGTGGAAATTGACGAGGAGCTTGATGACGATGGAGGTAACTCATGATTAAAAAGTTTACGAGCGCCGTCTTGATGGTGTTCCTTTCTGCCGCCTTCGTTTTTGGCGTTACCTACAGCTACAAGGACAACGTGTACCAGAAGCTTGCGGAGGAGTATGCGGTGAAGGCCGACAGGGCTCTTGACGCGGGCGACTACGACCTTGCCGTCGAATATTCTGAGAAGGCGGAGGAAAATGCCGCGCTTTCGGAAGAGTTCATACGGAACATGAGGAGGCGGGCCGAAGCCGAGGCCCTCCTTGCGAAGGCCCAGGAGAGGCTGGAGTATGCGCGCAAGATTGGTGCGGATGAAAACTATCCGGTCGCGTTCAATGCGGCGTCGGACTACTACGACGAGGCCGAGGAGGCTTTGGATGAGGAGGATTACGACAACGCATGCGACCTTGCCCAGAAGGTGCTGGACACCCTGTCTGGAATAAAGGGCCTGTATGGACTGCCGAAGTTCTACATCGTGCAGCCGTGGGAAATCACGAGGGACTGTCTGTGGAACATCTCCGGCCGCACGTATGTCTACAACAACCCCTGGCTGTGGGAGAACCTCTACCATGCCAACAGGGAGAAGCTGCCGGATCCTGACAATCCGAACTTGATCCTGCCCGGTATGAAGCTGGAGATTCCGTCCATTTCGGGCGAATACCGCAGCGGTACCTACGATCCGAAGCAGACCTACGACACCTACAGTCCCAACTACAGCCACAACAGGTAGTTCGGAATAGCGTTCCGCAAGCCCCGGCCCGGTGTGAAGGTGACAGCGTTCGCACTGACCGGGGCTTATTCGTGCCGGGGGGCCAATACCCGTCCAAAGGACAAACGTCCTGCGTCGAAAAAGGGGGATTGGACCTGGGTGCAAACACGCGGGAGGACACCAGCCCCGATGCTTTGCGTCGGAGTTGGTGATTGTTTTAAAGCCACCTTTCTGCTATACTCTTCGCCAATATGACTATCGTACAGCTTGAGAACGTAAACAAAAAGTACCAGCAGGGAAAGGTCTTTGTTCCTGCCGTGAACAACATGTCCTTCAGTATAGAGCGGGGGGAGTTCGCGGCCATTTCCGGTCCTTCCGGTTCGGGAAAGTCCACCCTGCTGAACCTCATGGGACTTATAGACCTGCCTTCTTCCGGCCGGATAGTCATAAACGGGATAGATGTCTACGAAGGCTTTGTCCTGCCGGACAACGACAAGCTTCCTTCCAATTTGGACAGGAGGATAACGGGAATACGGTCCGCCAACCTGGGCTTCATCTTCCAGAATTTCAACCTTGTTCCCGTGCTGGACGTGTATGAGAACGTTGACCTTCCGCTGAACCTGTTGGACAAGAAGGGGATGCAGCTCTTCAAGAGCAAGAAGGAGCGGGAAAGCTGGATAAACTACCTGATTGAAAAGGTTGGCCTTACGGACTGGAAGGCCCACCGGCCTGCGGAACTTTCGGGAGGCCAGCGGCAGCGGGTTGCCATAGCCCGTGCGCTTGCAACCCAGGCGCCCGTCATTTTGGCCGACGAACCGACTGCAAACCTCGACTCCAAGAACAGCGAGCAGATTCTGCTCCTCATGCAGAAGCTGAATTTGGAGCTTTCTACGACCTTCATATTTTCAACCCATGACCAGCGCATCGTCGAAATGTGCAACCACGTCATCTACATTCTTGACGGCAGGGAAGTAAACGAAAAGGTCAAGAGCTGAGTGCTGTGGGGAATGCCGCCTGGACTTCGCCGCACCGGGCGGGAAGGGGGCTGCATCAGTAGTGGGGAGGCTTCCTGTTGGGAATGTCGCCTTCCAGCAGGTCTGACATCTCCTTGATTTTTTCCGCCATGAGGGCGTTTTCCTTTTTGAGTCGGGCAAGCTCGGTGCCGTTCTGAACCGTAACTTCCTGCAGCTGTTTGACGAAATCTTCCATATACATGAGCTTCATCTCTATCGCCGTCAGCCGCCCGTCTATCCGTTCGTAGTCATTTTCTGCCATACAGGCGATTATCCATTTCATCCCGTCCCCTGTCAAGGAGGGGGCGAGGGGGGCTACTACGGAAATTAGTTTTCATGGGGGAATCACTCCATAAAAACGTATGGAGCGGGGGCCCAACGGGCGTAGGCCCCATAGCGAGCATTTGATTGCCTTATGGACCTTGTGGACCTGTCAGCATTTGCTGAATATGCGTATGATATAAATGCAATCTCGGCGAGCGTATGGGGACACCCAGCGGGAATACGTTTTTATTCTGTGTACATCGGGTAAAAGATGATTCCCATAGTGGACTGCGTGGCCGGTTTGACATTTTGATGCGTCCGTGCTACATTCCCCCTGCATGAAATCGAAAAAAAGCAAAACCTATGGCGCTGCGGAACGGCACACCCATTTCATCGGGCTGACGCTCCCTGCGGATGTAGCGGATGCCGTAGAAGAGTGCCGTTCCTGGATGGAAGGCAAGTTCGGCTGCAGGAGCGGCCACGGTACCCCGCCTCACATAACGCTTGTGGCTCCCTTTGCCTTGGCCCCGGACTATGGGGAGGAGGATGTGGCCGGATGCTGCGTGTCTGCCCTCACGTCCTGCTCTACGGAAGGACTGTGGCCGCTGGAAGTGTGCGTGGATGGATTCGGATCCTTTTTGGAGCGGACGCTTTTTGCACACGTGCTGGACGGCGATGGATGGCAGGGGGTATATCGGGAGTTCGTCCATGCTTTTGGCGTGGCAATGCCCGGTCTGCTCAAGAAGACCGGCCGCCGCTTCTACCCCCACATCAGCATAGCCAACCGCGACATACCCGCTGGTGCGATGGAGGAGGCGCTGGGGCACTTTTCCCAGCTGGAGCTGAGCTATACCTTCCTGGCGGATACGGTGTCCATCTTTACCAGGACCCGGGAAGGGGGCTGGACGGTCGGCAGGAAAATCTGCTCGCGGCCCCATCCTGCTGACGGGACGGAGTAGGCGGACGGTCCGAGCGCTGGCTCCGTCTGCCGTACCCCGCTGTCTGCCGCACCCCGCTTGCAACTGCCTGTTTTTTTGTGTAGTATTGCCTGCAAATGAACAAATACGCAAAAAGATACCTTATTGATGCTCTGGGCGGAATGGCCCAGGGCTTGTTTGCCTCGCTTCTGGTGGGGACTATCGTAAAGACGCTCGGGCAGGTCCTGCTCAAACTGGGGTCGAACCCGGTCTTCCAGTTCCTTGTGGATGCGGGGAACTTTGCCGGGAGCGCGCCGATTGTCGGTGCGGCCATGGCCGTCGCAATCGGCTATTCGCTCAAAGCCCCGGCCCTCGTGCTCTTTTCCCTCGCGGCGGTTGGCTCCGCGAGCAACCAGCTGGGCGGAGCGGGC
>JAILON010000062.1 GCA_024690865.1 Treponema sp.
TCGCCTCGTCTTCGGTCAGCATGGCGCGCGACAGGACGTTGCGCCACAGCTCCTCCATATCCTCCCGGCCCATGTGCGAGAAAAAGCCTATCTGCGCCATGTCGTCCAGTATGTAGCCGACGGCCTCCTCCAGGCGCGGCCGGTTTATGACATCCCGCTGGTACAGGAATGACTCTTCCCGCCTGGAGAAGTGGCGGAACAGCTCGTAGCAGACGACCTGCACGGCATGGCTCAGGTTCAGGGAGCCGAATGTCTCGCTGGAAGGAATGGTCATGCCAAAGTCGCACTCCCGCATCTCCTCATCGCTCAGTCCCGACCGCTCGTTGCCGAACAAGACGGCGGCCTTCTTCCCCTCCCCCGCTTGGTCACGGACAAGCGGCCCCAGCTCCTCGGGCAAAAGCAGCGCCCCCTTGCGCTTGCGGCCTTCCCGCCGGGTCGTGGCCGCCGCAAAGGCACAGTCCGCCGTCGCCTCCGCAATGCTTCCGTAGAACTCGGCATCGTCAAAGATGTAGCCAGCGTGTATCGCGAGGCGGTAAACCGAATCCACATCATAGTCCTCCCGCCGCATGCCGACTATCCTCAGGCGGTGCATGTCGCAGTTGGCCATTGCCCGGCAGACGGCCCCGATGTTTCGGCTTTCTTCCGCCCTGACCAGGACAATCACCACATCGTCAAGTTTCATCAGCTCCCCTCCTGCGTGCGAGTGCACTCACGGCACGCATAAAAACGCCCCCGCTGCCGTACACTCGTGCCCAGCACAGATGAACGGCCAACGGGGGCGGAATCACAGGCGGCAGAACACGGCCGGCTTTCACCGGTCCATACCGCCGCTCCTCATGAACAAGAGACAGGGCCTACTTCTTTGCCTTGCCCTTTATCTCCATCTTCTCGATGTGCCAGATGTCCTTCACGTAGTCCTCGATGGTGCGGTCGCTTGAGAACTTGCCGGAGTTGGCAATGTTCATCAGGGCCTTCTTTGCCCAGCCCTTCTTGTCCATATAGAGCTTGGCAACCTTCTCCTGCGCCTGCACGTAGGAATCGAAGTCCGCAAGGATGAAGTACACGTCGGGCCGCTGACCCTCGACACCGTAGACGAGCGAGTCATGCAGCTCCTTGAACAGCAGGCCGGTGCGATCGTAGGTGCCGTCCACCAGCTGCTCCACGACCTTCTGCAGTGCCGGATTGCGCTCCAGGTACTTCTGCGGGTTGTAGGAGTGCTCGTTGTTTATCTTGATGATCTCGTCGGCGGTAAGGCCAAAGATGACCGCATTGTCCTTGCCTGCCTCGTGGACTATCTCGATGTTTGCACCGTCCATCGTACCAAGGGTAATTGCACCGTTCATCATGAACTTCATGTTGGACGTACCGGAAGCCTCGTAGCCAGCAGTGGAAATCTGCTCGGAAACGTCGGTCGCGGGGATGATCCGCTCGGCAACGGAGACGCGGTAGTTCTCGATGAACACGACGCGGAGCTTGCCTCCGACGCGGCGGTCGGTGTTCACGCGGTCGGCGACGGTATTGATCAGCTTGATGATTGCCTTGGCCCTGCGGTAGCCGGACGCAGCCTTCGCTCCAAAGATGAAGGTACGCGGCGGCGGATTGAACGAAGGATCTTCCACAATCCTGTTGTAGAGGTACATGATGTGGAAGATGTTGAGCAGCTGCCTCTTGTACTCGTGAAGCCTCTTTACCTGGGTGTCGAAGATGCTGTCCGGATCCAGGAACTCGTTCTGCGCATGCTTGAGGTAGTCGGCGAGGGCCATCTTGTTGTGCATCTTGATTTCCATCAGACGGTTCAAGGTGGCATCGTCGTCGGCGAACTTCTCAAGCTCCTTCAGCTTGGTCAAGTCAACCTCCCAGCCGTGGCCGATTTTCTCGGTGATGAGGTCGGCCAGATCCGGGTTGGACAGGAGCAGCCAGCGGCGCTGGGTAACGCCGTTCGTCTTGTTGTTGAACTTCTGCGGGTACAGGACGTTCCATGCCTTGAACTCCTGCTCCTTGAGCAGCTTGGTGTGCAGCTCGGCAACACCGTTGACGGAGAAGCAGGCATGGATGGCCAGCCAGCCCATGTAGACCTTGCCGTCGTGGATGATGGCCATGTGGTTCTGCTTGTCGTAGTCGTTCGGGAACTTCTGGCGCAGCTCGATGACCTCGCGGCGGTTGATTTCCTCGACGATCTGGTAGATGCGGGGAAGGAGGTTCTTGAAGGTCTCGATCGGCCACTTTTCAAGCGCCTCGGCGAGAATCGTATGGTTGGTATAGGCGAAGGTCTTCTGGACGATGGCCCAGGCGTTGTCCCAGCCCACGTTGTACTCGTCCAGGAGGATCCGCATCAACTCGGGGATGGCGACGACGGGGTGCGTGTCGTTCAGCTGGATGACATGGTAGTCCGGGAACTTGGACAGGTCGGTGCCGACCGTCATCACGAAGTGGTGCACCAGGTCCTGCAATGAGGCGGAAGTGAAGAAGTACTGCTGCCTCAGGCGCAGCTCCTTGCCCATCGGTCCGTTGTCGTTGGGGTAGAGGACGCGGCTGATGTTCTCCGCGTTGTTCTGCCGTTCGACGGCGCGGCTGTACTGCATGTCGTTGAAGAGCTGCAGGTCAAATCCGTTGGGGCTGGTCGCCTGCCAGAGGCGCAGGGTGTTGACGGTGTTGTTGCCGAATCCAACGATGGGCATGTCATAGGGAGTCGCGATGACTTCCTCCGCGCCTTCTACAAAGAAGCGGTCCTGCCCGTCGGGGGTCTTGCCATGCTTGATTTCACCGCCAAAGCGGACGGTCACGGCGAGGTCGCTCCGCTTGACTTCCCACGGATCGCGGTGGCGCAGCCAGTTGTCGGGGAATTCCACCTGCTCGCCGTTGATGATGTGCTGCTCGAACATGCCGTACTCGTAGCGGATTCCGTAGCCGTTGCCCGGATACTGCAGGGTCGCAAGGCTGTCCAGGAAACAGGCGGCAAGGCGGCCCAAGCCTCCGTTGCCAAGACCCGCATCCGGCTCCTCGTCCTCGATGATGTCATAGTCGATGTTCATCCCCTTGAGGACTTCCTTGACCTGCTTGTCGATTCCGGCGTTGATCAGGTTGTTGCCGAGGGCGCGTCCCATCAGGAACTCCGCGCTCAAGTAGTAGAGCTGTTTGGTCGGCTTGGCCTCGTACTCGCGCCTCGTCTCCATCCAGTTGGGCATGATGATTTCCAGGGCACTGGCACTGACCGCGTCAAAAAGGTCGTGCTTTGAGGCCTGGCTTATATCCTTGCCGTACTGCCTGCGAAGGCGCCCCGTCAGGTTTGCCTTGAACTGTTCTGCGTCAAATACCATATTTTCCTCCGGTAAATGTGTTGTGTTCTATGTCCTTTGAAGCCTCTACTGGGCCATCAGCACTATGAGCGAATTGGAGGGGATGACATAATGCTCCTGTTCCCTCAGTTTTATGGCCTTGCCTTCCTCGGCGATGGCATCCGCCCCCTCGATCGACGTGTCGGCGACCAAGTACCAGTTCCTGCCGCCGTGGGCAGTCGGAATGGTCACCATCACGTCCTGCCGGTCGGTGTTGGCCGCGATGTAGAAGTCGTTGTCCCGGCTGCCGTCGTCGTTCTGACAGTACTGGCCGACCAGCTCGTAGGCGATGAAGCGGGAAATCTTGCTCCACTCCGGGGTGCTGCCGTCCATGTCGAACCACTGGATGTCGGGGATAGACCCGGCCCGCTGCCCCTGGAAGAAGGTTGACCTTCGGAACACCGCGTGCCTCTTGCGCAGGGCAATCGCCCGCCTGGCAAACTCTATCAGCGAAGAGTTCAAGTTGGCAATGCTCCAGTCAAACCAAGAAATCTCGTTGTCCTGGCAGTAGGCGTTGTTGTTGCCCTCCTGCCCCCGACGGAACTCGTCCCCGCCGAGCATCATGGGCGTTCCTATCGAAACGAGCAGGGTCAGCAGGAAATTCCGCATCTGCTTGTTGCGCCGCCGCTCTATGACGGGATTCTTGGTCGGCCCCTCGTAGCCGTGGTTGTAGGACCAGTTGGAGTCCGTACCGTCCCGGTTTTCCTCGCCGTTGTCGTCGTTGTGCTTGTGGTTGTAGCTGACCAGGTCGTTCATCGTGAAGCCGTCGTGGCAGGTCACGAAGTTGACGCTGTGGCTGGGAGAGCGGCCGGAAATCGTAAAGAGGTCGCTCGAACCGCTCATGCGGGTCGCCGCCCCGTTGGAAACAAATTCATCGCCCCGCCAGAAGCGCCTGATGTCGTCGCGGAAGCGGTCGTTCCATTCGGCCCAGCGGCCACCCGGGAAGCCTCCCAGCAGGTAGGCCCCGCCCGCGTCCCAGGGCTCGGCGATAATCTTGGTGTCGGCAAGGATCGGATCCTCGGAAATCGCATTGGTCAGAGGGGGCATCCCCATGATTGAACCGTCCTGGTCGCGGGCCAGGATCGGGGCGAGGTCAAAACGGAATCCGTCGATGTGGTATTCCAGCACCCAGTAGCGCAGGCAGTCCAGGATGAACTGCCTGACGACGGGGTGGTTGCAGTTGAAGGAGTTGCCGCAGCCGGAGTAGTTCATGTAGTACTCCTTGTGGTTGCCGACAAGCTGGTAGTAGACCCGGTTCTCAAAGCCACGGAAATTCAGCATGACCCCGTGCTCGTTGCCTTCCGCCGTATGGTTGAACACAACGTCCAGAATGACCTCTATGCCATTCCGGTGCAGCTCCTTGACCAGGTTCTTGAACTCGCCCACGCAGGCCCCCGGTCGCTTGTCTGCGGCGAATCCAGCCTTGGGCGAGAAGAAGTTGACCGTGCTGTAGCCCCAGTAGTTCTTCATCCGGTCGCCGGTGCGGGGATTTATGTTCGTATTCTCGTATTCGTCAAACTCATATAATGGAAGGAATTCAACCGCCGTTATGCCCAGATGCTTGAGGTAGGGAATCTTCTCGCGGAAACCGTCGTAGGTGCCGGGATTGCGCACGCCCGCATCTCGGCCCGCCGTAAAGCCCTTCACGTGCACCTCGTAGATAATGCTGTCGCTCAGGGGCCGATTGATGGGCCGATCCCCCTCCCAGTCAAAGGCCTTGTCGCCTATGACGACGCACTTGGGAAACTGATAGAAGTGCCGGGATTCCTCCAGCTCCACGTCCGTCTTATCGACGGGAGTCCGGTAGTTCGGAGGCAGGCTGTGGAACACGGATGTAGCCGTAATCGCCTTGGCATAGGGGTCAAAGAGCAGTTCCTTGACATTGAAGCGGTGACCCTCGCGAGGCTCAAAGGGACCGTCCACCCGGTAGAGGTACAGGGCACCTGGCTTGAGATCCGGCACGAAAATATGCCAGATGTCGCCAGTCCTGTTCCTCTCGGGATCAAATTCCAACGCCGCATACGGATCGTTGTCCCCTTCGTTCGCATACAATTCCAATATGACCCTTGTCCCGCTCCGGCTGAAGACGGCGAAGTTGACCCCGCCATCCCGTACATGTGCGCCGAGGGGATAGGGATTCCCAGGCAAGCAGTTTTCCAACGTCATTACTGGGTATTATAACAGATGTTCTTATATTTTGCCACTGAAAAATGTGTTTTTACGGGCAGAAAAATTTCTGCTTCCGTACGTAAAATTTTCCGTTGCACTATTGCAAATCTTCTGTTGCAATATTGCAATTTTCCTGTTGCAATGCGGAATTCAGCTGACGACGTTCTCCGGCTTTCCGTCCATCCAAGCCTTCAGGTTGCCCACGACGACGCCCATCAGCCTGCGGCGGGTTTCAACCGAAGCCCAGGCGATGTGCGGGGTCAAAAGGCAGTTCGGGGCATTCAGGAGGGGGCAGTCCGGGGACATGGGCTCGCGCAGGACGACGTCGGCGGCGTACCCGGCAAGGCTTCCCGCCTCCAGCGCGTCCCGCACATCCTGCTCGACCACGAGGCCGCCCCGCGCCGTGTTTATGAGGTAGGCGCCCTTCTTCAGCTTGGAAAGGCTTTCCTTGTTGATGATTTCCTTGGTCCTGTCCGTCAGCGGGGCATGGAGGGAGACAAAGTCCGACTCCCTAAGGAGCGTGTCAAAATCGACGGACCTCTCTATCTCCGGCTTTGGGGTCCTCGTGCAGACGATGACCTTCATTCCGTAGGCTTTTGCGATACGGGCGACGCGGCTCCCTATGTTCCCGTAGCCAAAGATGCCCAGGGTCTTGCCTTCGATTTCGAAGAGGGGCTTCTCCCAGTACACGAAGTCGGGCGAACGCACCCAGCCGCCAGCCATGACGGAGTCGGAATGCAGCTGCACATGGCAGGCCCACTCGCTTATATAGGAAAAGACCAGCTGGGCGACCCCGGCAGTGCTGTAGGAGGGAACGTTGGTCACGGTGACCCCGTGCTTCCGGCATGCATCCAGGTCTATCACGTTGTAGCCGGTGGCCTGTACGCCGATATACTTGAGCGAAGGACAGGCGGAAAGGATTTCCTCGGTGATGTTCACCTTGTTCAGCAGGACCGCATCGCTGTCGCCGATGCGGCTTATTACATCGGCAGGCTCCGTCCGGGGGTAGACCGTCAGGCCGCCAAGCTTCTCAAGGGCAGACCATGAAAGGTCTCCCGGATTGACGGCATTTCCGTCCAGTATCGTGATTTTCATCGCATTCCTCCATACTATGGGCATTAGACCCCAACCACGGGCCACGGCGCCTCCCGTCAGAACTCAGCGGCCCCTGCCAAGCCACGGTGGTCTGCCGAGCCACGGTGGTCTGCCGAGCCACGGTGGCCCCAGCGGCCTCTATCGGACCAGCCCGCTCCCGTCAGTCTATGTCTATATTGTACTTGATCTGGTGGCTTTCGCCCAGAATGTCCACGACGGTGACGGACAGGGTGGAATGTCCGTGCGCAAGGTAGATGACGGAAAGCAACCGACGCTTGGAATCGGGATACAGGTCCTTGACCGAATACTTTTCGTTGCCCTGCACACAGAGCGAGCCCTTGCTTTCGATGAGGGTATCGTAGCTGATGCTTTCCACCGTCAAGCCGTTGAGCGAAACCTGGGTCTTATAGGGAACGGCGACATCCTGCCGTTCATGGTAGAGCCGGTAGGTTCCGGCCGGCAGGTTGCGCTCGTTCAGCAGGTAATGGGTCTTTCCCTCGCGGTCGTCCAAGGAAAGGCTTCCGATCAAAAGCTCCAGCTCCTTCCCTATCCGCGGCATAAGGAGCCTGGGATTTATGCAGCTCTTGTTCGCAGTGTCCAGCACCTGGAACTCCAGGCCGGACTCCCCCTCGTGCCAGGAGGAATTTCCGCTTTCGCCTATCTTGCTGCCCCCGATGATGCTTCCGTACAGGTTTGGCGAAAGGCTGTCCTCGTCCAGGTTTCCGTATACCGTGGAGATGCTGTCGGCATGGGATATGACCACAGCGTTGCCCAAGGGAGACTCGAACCAGCCGAAGTCGCCCGAATGTTCCCCCATGACCAGGGAGACGATTCCGCTTTCGGCGGCCTTCACGTCGGAAGAGCTTTCGCGGAACACTATGGAAGACTCTATCCTGCTGCCCCGCAGCTGGGCAAAATAGGAGCGGAAGGAACCCGCGTCCGTCTCGTCCTGGGGCCAGTCAAAGGCCCCCGTAAAGCCCGCCCCCGCCAGGGCGACAAGCAGCAGCGCCAAAGACCTGCGCCCCTTTGTAAACGCCATACCGAACCTCCTCACCGCCTGGAAACCGTCAGGCGGGAAATCTTGTTGTCGCGGCCGATGAACACGTGGCTGCCACGGACCTGCATGAAGGAATGGGACGCCTTGAACGACGTCGTGGAAAGCACATGGTCGAACGGCTCCAGCACGGTGACGGTGTATCGGTCTCCGTTGCGGCTCAAGACGAACATGAGGCCAAACTCCTCCGCCTCCTCAATCTGGACGATGGTGCCGGGAAGGGGGATATGGGCGCTCCTCGCCGCCTTCAAGTCGGCAATGCCCAGGCCGCCCTTGTAGTTGTAGAAGACCATGTCCGCGGCCTTGTTGAATTTGACCAGCCGCTGGGTGTTGGAGTCATCGGGCAGGTACTCGTGGAAGATGACCTTGGGGTGCTCGCCGCTTTCCCGCCTGGAAACGATGAAACGCTGGGTCTTGAGGCCGCTTATACAGGCAACCAGCTTTCCGTCCCCGCTTATGGCGACTCCGTATATCGCCGTAAACTCGCTTCCGCCGGGATAATACTGCTGGTCCACCTCTCCATTTTCGTCCAGGGAAACCAGCTGGCCGTCCGCAAAACCGATGACGGTCCCCCCCTTGGATGAGTCAAAGGCCGTTATGGGCGCATAGTTCTCGTAGCTCCAGTCCTCCCCGCCAGACGGGGAAAACTTGCTGACACTGCTTCCGTTTGGAAAAAAGACGTAGATCCGGTCGTCCGAAAAGAAGGGGAAGCCGGGGGCCTCCAGCGTCACGACAGGAGTCCCGTCGGGGGCATTCACCACGGTCCTCGCGTTGTCCGCACCGTAGACGGCATAGTAGCTGGAAGAAATGGCGGCATTGAAGTTGTAGGGGATGCAGGATGCCACCTTGCCCTCCTCTGAAAAAAAGCCTATCGCCTGGCCCAGCTTGAAGGGAACAAGCCCCTCGCCGGAAGCGGGAGCCTCCCCTTCCCGGTCAACCGCAATGGTCCAATCCGGGGTCAAGTGCAGCTCCGTATCCAAGGGTCTGAACGAAAGGACTATATACAGAACGCAAAAGGCTCCCACGAATATTGCTATCTTTGCCTTGCCGTTGTTCTTTGCAAGGGCCGGGTTCTTCCTTTTCATACGCTGGCAGCCTGCAATGCCTGGTCCAAATCTTCTATTATATCCTTGATGTTTTCAAGTCCGACCGAAAGGCGGATCAGGTCGGGCGCAACACCGCCGGCCTCAAGTTCCGCATCGCTCAGCTGCCTGTGGGTGGACGACGCAGGATGCAGGACGCAGGTGTGCGCATCGGCGACATGGGTCGCTATCATCGCCAGCTTCAGATTCTTCATGAACTGCTCCGCCGCCTTCCGTCCGCCCTTGACCCCGAACGAAACCACGCCGCAGCTTCCACCCGGCAGGTACTTTTGGGCAAGCGCGTAGTACTTGTTTCCCTCCAAGCCCGGATAGTTCACCCAAGCGACGGCAGGATGCTTTGAAAGGAAGCGGGCAACCGCGAGCGCATTCTCGCAGTGGCGGGCCATGCGGACCGGCAGGGACTCAAGGCCCAAGTTCAATATGAAGGCATTGAACGGAGCCTGGATCGCGCCAAAGTCACGCATCAGCTGGGCGGTCGCCTTGGTGATGAAGGCTCCTTCCTTGCCGAACTTCGTCGCGTATGTTATGCCATGGTAAGACTCGTCGGGAGTGCACAGGCCGGGAAAGCGGTCCTTGTGGGCCATCCAGTCAAATTTACCTCCGTCGATTATCGCGCCGCCCACGCAGGAGTCGTGCCCGTCCATGTATTTGGTCGTCGAGTGGGTCACGATGTCCGCCCCCCATTCAATCGGGCGGCAGTTGACCGGTGTCGCGAAGGTGTTGTCCACGATGAGCGGAACACCGTGCGCATGGGCTGCCTTGGCAAAGCGCTCTATATCAAAGACCGTCAGTGCAGGATTGGCGATAGTCTCGCCAAAGACCGCCTTCGTGTTGGGCCGAAAGGCCGCCTCCAGCTCGGCTTCGCTGCAGTCGGGGCTCACGAAGGTAAAGTCCACGCCCATCTTGCGCATCGTCACGTTGAAGAGGTTGAAGGTTCCTCCATATATCGACGAGGAGGCTATAACGTGGTCTCCGGCCGTCGCTATGTTGAACACCGCAAAAAAATTGGCGGCCTGCCCCGATGAAGTGAGCATGGCGGCAGTCCCTCCCTCCAGGGCCGCTATCTTGGCAGCGACCATGTCGTTCGTCGGGTTCTGGAGGCGGGTGTAGAAGTAGCCGCTGGCCTCCAGGTCAAACAGCTTGCCCATGTCCTCGCTCGTGTCGTATTTGAACGTCGTGCTCTGAATAATCGGAATCATGCGGGGTTCCCCGTTCTTGGGGGAATAGCCGGCCTGTATGCATTTCGTCTCAAGTTCCATCGTATATCTCCTCCACTTGCAGAATGCACCTACTCCACCGCGTAGATTGCCGAAAAGTCAATCGCGTAGAGGGGGTAGGACTTGCAGCCCTGAAAATGCTTGTTGTAGACGGAAAGCATGGATATGTCCTCCAAGAAGACGCTCGCAGCCTCCTCGCTCAAAATCTTCTGGCACTGCTTGAAACATTCGATCCGCTCGTCCTCACGGACTGCCAGGGTTCCCCGCTTGAAGAGCCTGTCGAATTCCGCATTTGAAAAGTTTATCATGTTGTTCTTCGCATCCGAACAGTAGCGGGCCAGGAATGCCGTCGGATAGGCAAAATGCCCGTCAAAGGATATGACCGTTGCCTCGAAATCCCGGTTGCTATAGACATTCTGCAGCCAGGTCGCCCAGTCCACCTGCTTTATCTGTGCTGATATGCCCAGCTTGGCAAGCTCGCCCACGGCAAGCTCCGCCGTCTTTACATGTACGTTGTAGTTGGACGGGACGGTAATCGTAAAGGAAAAGCCGTCGGGATAGGAGGACGAGGCAATCAGGTCGCGGGCCTTCTGCACATCCTTTACATAGTTGAAATCGGTGTCGGTGTCGTAATACTTGGAAAGTGCGGGAATGAGCGGGTTGGAAGCCTTTATGCCATAGCCGTAGTTGACGGTGCGGATGACCGTCTCCGCATCGATGAGGTAGCAGAGGGCCTGCCGTACCTTTTTGTCCGCAAAGGGGCCGAACTTGTTGTTCAGCGCAAGCAGCTGCACGGAGTTGGAATTCCGCGGATACAGGTTTATCGAATCCCTGTCCAGCTGCTCCACCGTGTCCGCATTGGCCGAAAAGCCGTCTATGCTCCCTGCCTGGAAGTTGAGGACGAAGTCCGCCTGGCTTGCCATGAATTTGACGACGATCGTGTCCAGGTAGGCCTTCTTGCCCCAGTAGCTGCTGTTCCGAACAAGGGTGATGTGGTCCTGCTCCACGTACTCCTTGAAGGCGTAGGGGCCGGTTCCCACCGGATGGGTCGCAAGGTCCTTCGCGTCCTTCGGAACGATCGGGGTCGTCAGATAGGCAATGAATCCCACGTCGGGACTGGACAGCTGTATCACGATCTTATGGGAAGCATCGTCAAATGAAACGGACTGTATAGCGCCGTAGCCGGTCATCTTGCCGTCCCTGGCCTTCTGGATGGAATACAGGACGTCGTCCTTGTCCAAAAGCTTGCCGTTGTGGAACTTCACCCCCTTGCGCAGGACGAAGCTCCAGGTGCAGGAATCCGCCGAAACGGAATACTCTTCCGCTATGGCAGGGGTAAAACTGCCGTCCACCGCAACGTTCACCAGGCCGTCAAAGATGTTGAACCCAATGGACCGCGCGTCGGCCGTCATTGAAGAAAAGGGGTCAAAGTTGTTCAGCTCGGTCGCAACGCCGAAAACCATCTTCCCGCCATCCTTCTGCTGGGGAATCCTAGCCTCATGCTCATCCGGAAGCGCCTGAGGAACCGGCTTACCACCCCCACAGGACCAAAAGAACAGGGAGGCGGTGCAGAGCACCACCGCAGAGACCGTGCGAAAAGACATACCTTTGTTCATAAAAACTCCCACTGCCATAACTCTAGAGAAACAATGCCATTTATTGTAGAAAAATATCGCCCTTGTGTCAATTTGTCTGCAACAACGTATCCGCCACAAAGGGCGGCATTGCGTTTGCACCCCGGCACATCCCTGCACAACGTGTTCACCACAAAGGCGGGCATTGCTCCCGTACATCCCGGCGCGAAAAAAAACCTGCCATAGCGGCATGGCAGGTAAAAAGCGTTGCTTTTTAATTTTATTAGGAGGTTTATGTTCCTTAATAATGGACCATACGGAGCTGCCGGCAAAGCCTTGAAGCTTTTACCGGCACGCATCCCGGCCTTATCTCTTAAGGTTCGGGTACAGCTCCTTGATAGCCGTGTAGAAGTTCTCCCAAGCCTGGTCCTCGCTGATGTTGCCATTGTAGTAGTCAGCCATGGCAGCCTGGAGCTTCTCGCTCATTCCCTGGTCGTAGGCAGAGATGTTGCTCTTGTCAATCTTCTTCGCGTTCTGAAGAAGGAGGGCAAGGTGGTTCTGTCCGCCCAGAAAGGCGCTCGTGTAGCTTCCGCCCGCAACTTCGGTCATAGCGGCCTCGTTGTTGGTGAAGTCGCCAGTCTGCTCGGAAATCTTCTTTGCGGTCTCCTTGTCGCAGGTCATCGTGTACATGACGTCCTTCACAAGGTCCAGGTTGTCGGTTCCGCGGGCAGCGCAGATCCAGGTGCCACCCCATGAGAAGCCCTGGGGACCCTCGCAGAAGGCCCAGTCGCCACAGCTTCCGTTGCCCTTCATAACAGGCTGGGTCTGGTCGTCCTTAGCCCATCCGGCAAGGCAGAAGTCGATGAACCAGCCCGGTCCAAAGTATCCAAAGACCTTTCCGTTCTTTCCAGCACCGGCAGCGCTCTCGTCAGACCAGAGGTTGGCCTTGGCGTTGTAGCCCTTGTCCGTGTACTCCTTGGTCTGCTGCACCCAGCGGCGCACCTGGGGGTCAATGTTGATCTTTCCATCAACGACCCACGGAGAGGTCACGTTGTCGGTGAAGACGCGGAAGTCATCGTCAAATCCAGAAAGCATTTTGTATCCAGAAGCCTTCATCTTTGCAGCGACGGCATCGAACTTGTCCCAGCTGTCCAGCTGCTTCTGCACTTCCTCGGGCTCTTCGGTGCCAAGGACCTGCCGTGCGAAGGAGCGGCGGTAGATGAATCCGGCGGGACAGGCCTGCCATGAAACGCCCTTGAGGATGCCCTTGCTGTCCGTCATGATGTCCTTGGTGTACTTGTACTGCTGGGACAGGTCGGAATCGGAAAGCCCAATCTCGCTCTTGACGTCAAGCGTGTAGTCGGTATCGACATACTTCAAGGCATAGTCGGCCTCGACGAGGAAGATGTCTATCTTGTCGTCGGCAGAGGCCTTCTCCTGTGCAAGCAGGGCCTCGTCCAGCTTGTTCTGGTAGGCGTTGCCCTGGTTGGGCGTGACGACCCAGTTGACGGTAACGTCGGAAGGAAGCTTTTTCGCATAGAAGTCGTTGAAGCGTGACTGGAACTCCTCGTTCCACACGTAGATGTTCAAAACCTTTCCACCGGATGTTCCGGCGGGGGCAGAAGCCTTTTTCGATGAACTAGAGCTAGACGAGCTAGAACTAGAAGAAGACGATGATGATGAAGATGAGGAGCTGGAACTTGAGCCAGACTCCTTCTTGGCACATCCAGCCAAAACAAACGCGGCCACAGAAAGGACAAGGGCCGCCTTGCAAATCTTTTTCATATTATTCCTCCATAGATACGAAAACGATTAGTGTATATTTTGTGGAAACAGCTACAACGTTGTAGCTTTCCACTTTCATTATACCCTCCATCCTTGCAAGTTGTCAAGGAAAAACGTCAAGCCCAGTTGCAAAAGTCAGCTACTTTCTCGTCAGACAACAAAACAAAAAAGGGCCGACCGCATATTGATGCAGTCGGCCCTCGTATCAGGGGACTAGCCCCTGCTGTTCATCCAGAGGTCCGGATTTACCTCTTCAAGTTCGGATACAGCTCAATGACAGCCGTATAGAAGTTGTTCCAAGCCTGATCCTCAGAGACCTTTCCGTTGTAGTAGTCGGCCATCGCAGCCTGAAGCTTCTCACTGATTCCCTGATCGTAGGCAGAAACCTTGCTCTTGTCGATCTTCTTTGCGTTCTGGAGCAGGAGAGCCAGGTGGTTCTGTCCGCCCAAGAAGGCGCTCTTGTAGCTTCCGTTGGCAACTTCGGTCATAGCGGCCTCGTTGTTCGTGAAGTCGCCGGTCTGCTCGGAAATCTTCTTTGCAGTGGCCTTGTCACAGGTCATCGTGTACATGATGTCCTTGATCAGGGCGATGTTGTCAGATCCCTTGGCACCGCAGATCCAAGTGCCGCCCCAAGCAAAGCCCTGAGGTCCTTCGCAGAATGCCCAGTCGCCACAGCTTCCGTTTCCAGCAACATAGGGCTGAGAAGCATCGTCAGCGGCCCAACCAGCCAGACAGAAGTCGATGAACCAGCCCGGTCCGAAGTATCCGAAGACCTTTCCGTTCTTTCCAGCGCCCTGTCCGCTCTCGGCAGACCAGAGGTTGGCCTTGTTGTTATAGCCCTTGTCCGTATACTCCTTGGTCTGCTTGACCCAGCGGCGGATCTGGGGATCGATAACGATCTTGTTGTTCTTCACGAGGGGAGCAGCGATGTTGTCAGAGAAGACGCGGAAGTCATCGTCAAATCCAGACAGCATGAAGTAGCCAGCGGCCTTCATCTTGGCAGCAACAGCGTCGAACTTGTCCCAGCTGTTGAGCTGCTTCTGGACTTCTACCGGATCGTCAGTTCCAAGGACCTGCTTTGCGAATGAGCGGCGATAGATGAATCCAGCGGGACATGCCTGCCATGAAACACCCTTGAGCTTGCCCTTGCTGCTGGTCATAACGTCCTTCGTATACTTGTACTGCTGAGCCAGGTCGGCGTCGGTCAGTCCAATGTCTTTCTTAACATCCAGCGTGTAGTCGGTGTCGACATACTTCAAAGCATAGTCGGCTTCGACGAGGAAGATGTCGATCTTGTCGTCGGCCTTAGCCTTGTCCTGCATAAGCAGAGTCTCGTCCAGCTTGTTCTGGTAGGCGTTGCCCTGGTTCGGGGTGACAACCCAGTTGACCTTCACGTCAGAGGGCAGCTTGGAAGCGTAGAAGTCGTTGAAGCGTGACTGGAACTCCTCGTTCCAGACATAAATGTTCAAGACCTTGCCCGCAGCAGCAGTCTTCTTCTTGCCCCACGGAAAAGCAACAGCCAGCGTCGTGGCAGTGCAGGCGACAGCAGCAGCAACAATCAATGCCTTTTTCATGTTTTCCTCCTAATAAATGAAAACAATTTATATTTGTTTTCCAAACCAGAAAGGCCTTGTTTTTAGGGGCTTCCTGCCGATAAAGTGACCGAATTGTGACCAATACAGCAAAGGCAGGTGCATATGCCGAAATACAGGCAGACCTACACTCTTTTCAAAAGGGGAAGATTCTTCTATTATAGGACATATACAGAGAACGGCGTGCGGACGACGGCCCGGTCCACGGGCTGTACATCGCTTTCCGCGGCACGGATACACTGTGACAAGCTTTTCAAGGATGGAAAGCTTATTGCTGAGCGGGGCAAGACCTTCAGGGAATATGCGGCAGGTTTCTTTGACAAGGACTCCGTCTATGCGAAGGATAACGACCTTTCGCCACGCTCGGTCGCCATATACAGCACAGCCTTGGAAAAAAACTTCCTGCCCCTGATTGGTGAACGGCAGCTCACGGACATAACCTATTCGTCCGTCAAATCCCTGCGGCAGACTCTCTTGGACGGGGGGCTTTCCCTGAGTACCGTCAGGCTCAAGATGGCCGCATTGCACATTATCCTGAAATCAGCGTATCTTGACGGAATTATCCCCAAAGACCCTTTCAGCAGCCTCCGTAACTTGAAAATCAGAGAAAGGCACCGGGATGCTTTCAGCCTTGAGGAGGTCAAATTCTTGTACGGGACTTCTTCTTCAGAAATGCAAAAGTCCCTGATTCTTCTTGCTCTTACTGGAATGCGGGTCAGTGAGCTTGCTGGTGTATCGTCCACCAACGTGAAGGAGGGGAACGGTACAAGTTTCATCCGGCTTGAAAAGCAGTACATCGACGGGGAGTTTGCCCCTCTGAAGACTAAGAGGCCCAGGGATATTCCTCTCAGCCCCCTGCTTGTTCCTCTCGTAGACGGGGACAGAAAAAGCCTGCGAAAAATCCTGAGGAAGGAACTAGCCCCAAGAATCAAGGAGATTCCAAGCTGGAAGGAGAGGCTCCTCTGCCCCCATTCTCTCCGCCATTTCTTCATTTCCTCTGCAAAATCCTATGGAATAAACTATTTGAAGGTGGAGGCCATAGCGGGGCATTCGTTGCAAGGCATGCAGGAAACCTACACTACTTTCCATGTCATGGACTTGAGCGACATAATCAGCTGGCAGGAATGGGCGTATTCCAATATAATCGGATAAGACTGTGACCGATATTGTGACCAATACGCTGTAACTTTTGCCCCCCTGTTTGGTTCCATTTGCAGAACCCCAAAAAAATGAAAGTTTTTGAAAAATATTTGTTGACAAATAGAAAAGAGGGTTTATAATGAAGATATGCTACAACGTTGTAGTGCGGTGTAGCATAAATATAAATTGTTTTCGATTTATTAGGAGGAAAACATGAAAAAAGCATTGGTTATTGCTGCTGCTGTCGCCTGCGCTGCCACGACGCTGGCTGTTGCCCTTCCGTGGGGCAAGAAGAAGACTGCTGCTGCGGGCAAGGTCTTGAACATTTATGTCTGGAACGAAGAGTTCCAGGTACGTTTCAACGATTTCTACGCTTCCAAGTTGCCGAAGGACGTGAAGGTCAACTGGGTCGTTACGCCGAACCAGGGCAGTGCCTATCAGGACAAGCTTGATGAGGCCCTGCTTGCACAGGATGTGAAGAAGGCATCTGACAACAACGTTGACATCTTCCTCGTCGAGGCTGACTATGCTTTGAAGTATGTCGATTCTGACTATACGCTCGACATCAAGAAGGACATCGGTTTGACCGACGCCGACCTGGCTCAGCAGTTCAAGTATACGAAGGACGTCATGACGAGCAGCAAGGGCAAGCTCAAGGGTCTTTCATGGCAGGCATGTCCGGGTGGATTCATCTACCGCCGCTCTTTCGCAAAGCAGGTCCTCGGAACCGATGATCCGGCAGAAGTCCAGAAGCAGCTCAACAGCTGGGACAAGTTCGACGCCGTTGCTGCCAAGATGAAGGCTGCCGGCTACTTCATGGTCTCCGGCTTTGACGATGACTTCCGCGTCTTCTCCGACAACATCTCTGCTCCCCTCGTGAAGGGCGACAAGATCACCATT
>JAILON010000073.1 GCA_024690865.1 Treponema sp.
TGTTAAAATCTAAACACATCACAAACCTCCAATGACTCTGCCAGCAATTCAGAACTGCCTGCCCGGCACAGGTGTATAAAGTACCTCCGTCATTCACCCATATAGATGACGTTTGCCTCTGCGACCTGTTTCAGCTGGGAGTCATTCGTATAAAAGCAATCACACCCACAATCGATGCTTGTCGCAAGCTGGATTGAATCGCCGAGCTTTATGCCTGGGTATCGTGCTGACATCTTTTACCTCCTGCCAAGAGTATACCACAGGCGGAAAGGACTGTACACCCTTAGACCGGCATCCCTTGTTTTCAGCCCGGCGCGACCCTTGATTTTTCCGCCCGTTGTGTTATAATAGTATGAACTTCAAAAAGCGTTTCCAAGGAGCTTTCCAATGAACACAGCAGTAGCGGCCTTCTTGGGCCGGCACAATTTCCCGGTGAACCAGGATATAGACAGCGTGGTGGATGCCCTCCTGTTCGACATGAACGAGGGTCTTTGCGGCCGCAAGGCAGGGGAGGACATGATCCGCACCTTCTGCAACCCTCCGGACAAGGGGCCGGACGGGGAGAGCGTCATTGTCATTGACGCGGGCGGCACCAACTTCCGCTCCTGCCTGGTCAGCTTTGACGGCAAGGGCAAGCCTTCGATCGACTTCATGGAAAAGACCCGCATGCCGGGCACCGAGGGCGAGCTTTCCAAGAAGGACTTCTTTGACAAGTTCGCGGAGAATCTGGAGCACCTGAAGGACAAGTCCGACCGGATTGGCTTCTGTTTCTCCTATCCCATGACGATTACCGAGGACGGCGACGGCGTCCTCATCAACTTCTCCAAGGAGATAAAGGCCCCGGAGGTCGTCGGCAGCCACATCGGCAAGGAGCTTGCCAAGGCGCTCAAGGCCCACGGCTGGAAGAAGGACGTGAAGATTTCCCTCCTGAACGACACGGTGGCGGCCCTGCTCGCGGGCGCGGCGACGGTGGCGGACGGCATGCGCTACTCCAGCTACGTCGGCTTCATCCTGGGGACGGGCATGAACGGTGCCTACATCCAGGGCGAGGATGCGCGCTACAAGGGGCTCAAGCGGCAGATCATCGTCTGCGAGAGCGGCAAGTTCGCCGACGTCATCAAGAGCGACTTCGACATCGCCCTGGACAAGAAGAGCGAGAAGCCCGGCACCGGCCTGATGGAAAAGCAGTGCTCTGGCGCATACTTGGGCCCGCTCAGCTACGAGGCAGTCCATGCGGCCGCCGCCGAGGGGCTTTTCAGCGACAAGTTCTGCCAATCCCTGCTCCAGATAAAGGGGCTCACCCAGATCGAGATGGACAACTTCCTGCACGCCCCCTATTCCACCGCGTCGATTCTCGGTGCGAAGGCTGCGGAGTCCGCAACGGCGGAGGACTACGAGAAGCTCTTCCAGCTGCTTGACGCTATCGTTGACCGCTGTGCCCGCCTTGCCTCGGCGATTCTTGCCGCATGCGTCATCCAGAGCGGTTGCGGTACGGACGCGACCAAGCCGGTCTGCCTGCTCTGCGATGGAACTTCCTTCTATAAGACGTACAAGGTCCGCGCCCGCGTGGAGGCCCACCTGGAGGACGTCCTTCTGAGGGAACGCGGCCTTTACTACGACATCGTCAGCTGCGACAACGACATCACCCTGGGATCGGCAATCGGCGGCCTCATAAAGAAGTAGCCGGATTGTCCCTGAGGCTTCGGTGGGGCAGGGAAAATACAGGAAGGGAACTTTTTTCCTTTACGTTTCAATTCCGCCCTGCCGATAGTCTAAGTTGAGGAAGCCCAAAAAGCATTTCCTTTTTGGGCGAAAAAAGGGTAGGGGTGTTGTTGTGTCACACGCGAAAGCTTTAGGAAAATCTATACTGCTTCTCATTCTTATAGTGATTTTGGCCCTGTTCGGTCTCCTGTGGTTTGACTATCTTGGCTTAATTCAGGCAAAGCACCTGTTCACTCCCGTCTACAGGTTGGTCGGCTTCCAGCCGCAGACTTCCGTTTCCATATCGTCCCCCAAGGATATGGAGGAATTGGACTTGGACAATGACCGTTACGCAAAGAGGCTCGAAGCCTTGGACGTACGGGTGGAGGAGCTGGACAAGCGCGAGGCCGACATAGCCAAGCAGGAAGAGAACAACACGCAGGTCGCCCAGGAGCTGGAGGACCGCCAGGCTGCCCAGGAAGAACGAGAAAAAACATTCAACAATGAAGTTAAAAAGTACGATGATAGAAGTACAAACATCGAGCAAATAGTATCGAACCTGCGCGGAATGCAGCCGAAGAATGCTGTTGCAATCCTTTCCGCGATGGACGACCAGGACATCATCGATGTCCTGCGCAAGGAGCAGGCGGCATACGCCGCATCCGGTTCAATGGGTTCCTACTGGCTGTCTTTGATGGATTCGACACGGGCTGCCGAAATCCAGCGCAAGATGGCTAACAAACCGACATCCTTGGACTAACAGTCAGGGCCTGCCGGCAATCCTTCGGTGTTTGCGGAGGTTGCCGATGCAGGCATTGCAGTTTTTAAAGGGTCTGAATGCACTTCCTGTCCAAAAGGAAGCGGTGGAGCCTTTAAACAAGAAAGAAAGCGGTGTTTCATCCTTCAAATCCATGCTTGAGGATGCCTCCCGTAAAGAGGTGCCGCAGAAAACTGGCTACAAAAGTGCGGAAAGCTCCAGTGAAATAAAAAACGAAAGCGTCCCCCAAGAGGAAGCCCAGGCTTCCCTTGCCAAAAACGGGAAGCAGACTGAAAAAGAATTCGAACCGCAGGAAGAAATCTTCACTACAAAAGAGAATGAATTGTCCGTGCAGGAGGAGTTTGCCATTGACGCAGGTGAGGTGGTCCTTTTTGGACAGCCCATCGAGCAGCTGGCTTCCGCTCCCCTTGTCATGGACGTAGAATCCACAGCCCTGGAGGATGTGACTGCAACGCAGGCGGTCTTTTCTCCCGAACTTCCATCGGAGGAAGTGCAGCTTGCGGCGGCATCGGTCCTTCCAAATCAGGATGGCGCTGTTCCCGTGCAGAAGGAGCAGCCTTCCGGTAAAACAGCAGCCGCGTCATTTGCCGGGGCCGTTGCAGAAGCCGCCGAAATTCCCGTGGAAAGCGTTCCTGTGGCCGAGGCTGAGCTTGAAGGAAGGGAAGCTGCCCTTGCACCGGCCGTGGCCATGTACGGTCAGCCGTCGGAAGGCGAGTCGGCTGGAGCGGAGGCCGACGGCAGTGCGGATGGAAGAAGGAATCCGACCGACAAGAGGCATGAAGGGCTTTCATCCTTGGAATCCGTGGAGCTGGAGCAGAAGACGGCCGGCCGCTTTACCGTCGTGGACAACCGGTCCGTTGATGCAAAGAAGGAAGTGGCGAAGGCTGCTCCCGTCGAGCTCAAGGCCGAGTCGGTCCGGCAGAGCGGCAACACGCTGGACATCACCTTCAATTTGAATCAGGAGCAGGGGGCGCTCCTGGCCGCCGAGCAGAACATGCTCTCGACGAGCGACCAGGCGGCGGCAGGCGATGCTTCCACCTTCCAAAGGATGCTCTCCAACCAGCTTCTCACCCAGGCGCCGGAGTTCGTCAAGGCGGGATCGATTATCCTCCGCGACAACGACAACGGAACGATAAACCTGAACCTGAAGCCGGAGTCTTTGGGAAATGTAAAGATTACGCTTCATGTTTCCGATAAGGGTATTGAAGGGCAGATTGTCGTGGCGAGCAAGGAGGCTTTCGAGGCCTTCAGCCAGAACATGGACAACCTGAAGCAGTCCTTCCGCCAGAGCGGATTTGACGCTGCCAACCTGAGCTTGAGCCTTTCGGACGGATCATCCGCAGAGGGGCAGCTTGCGCAGGGCAATGCCGGCGGCCAGCAGCGGTCGGGAGAGGACTTTGCGGCGAGCCGGACCTTCGGTGGCTGGACGGACAGGGAGGAGAAGCTTCCTTCCCAGACGATAGCGGCGGCATACGGGGCGGGCGGACATCAGATTGATGTTGTCGCCTAAGATATAAAAGGAGTAGAGGATGGAT